>NZ_JBEAIU010000035.1:0-201077 GCF_040065135.1 Klebsiella sp. CN_Kp066
TTTGCGCCGCCCCCGGGAGCAAAGCGCAGAGTGGCATAATTTCCCGGAGGCGGTGGTCAACCCGTTGTCCGCAGATATTGGTGAATCTGTAGCCCGGCTAAGCGCAGCGCGAGCCGGGAATCTGGTAGGGACGGCGGGTTACTTGAACCCCACGATCGGGTGAGGTTTATACGGTGCTTCCAGCTTCTCAATCTGCTCTGGCGTCAGCGTTAAATCGACCGCATGCAGCAGTTCATCCAGCTGTTCCTGCCTTGACGCGCCGATAATCGGCGCGGCCACGCCGGGCTTGCTCAATAGCCAGGCCAGCGCGACCTGAGCGCGCTCGGCATCAAGCTCTTCCGCGACCTCCGCAAGGTTTGCGGCAATCTGCTCGTCATTCTCATCCATGGCATTATAGAGCGACTTACCGAATTCATCCGATACCAGGCGGGCGGTAGTTTCTCCCCAGGGACGCGTCAGACGACCGCGCGCAAGCGGGCTCCAGGGCATTACCGCGACCCCTGCGCGGCTGCACAGCGGTAACATCTCATTCTCTTCTTCACGGTAAATCAAATTGTAATGATCCTGCATGGTGACGAAGCGAGCCCAGTTATTTTGCTCCTGCAATGCCAGCGCCTGCGCGAACTGGCGCGCATGCATCGACGATGCGCCGATATAGCGGGCTTTACCCGCCTTGACGACGTCGTTGAGCGCCTCGAGGGTTTCTTCAATGGGCGTGGTGTAATCCCAGCGATGGATCTGCAGCAGGTCGACATACTCCATGCCGAGACGGCGCAGGCTGTCGTCAATAGATCGCAGGATCTGCGCCCGCGACAGTCCCTGCAGCAGATCGCCCACCTGATGATAAACCTTGGTCGCGACAATCACGGAATCGCGTCGGGCATATTCGCGCAGCGCGCGGCCGAGGATCTCTTCGCTGCTGCCGTCAGAGTAATTATTAGAGGTGTCGAAAAAGTTAATCCCGCCTTCGAGGGCGTATTTAATGAGCGGGCGGCTGCTCTCTTCCGGTAAGGTCCATGCATGGTTGCCGCGGTCCGGTTCGCCGAAGGTCATACAGCCAAGGCAGAGCCGAGAGACGCGGAGATCGGTATCGCCAAGAGGGATATAGTGCATAGTGCGCTCCTGCTACGGATAAAAGTATCCCTTAAGCATAGCAGGAGCGGTAACGGCAATTATGCTAGCCAGGCGTGGATTTTGGCTTCAATTCCTGCGGCGTCGAGGCCGAGATCGGCATACGCTTCTTCCTGGGTTCCCTGCGGAATGAAGAAATCAGGCAGGCCGAGATTCAGCACCGGCACCGCGCGACGGCGGGACATCAGCAGCTCATTCACGCCGCTGCCCGCGCCGCCCATAATGGCATTCTCTTCCAGCGTAACCAGCACCTCGTGTTCTGCGGCCAGCTGTAGCACCAGCGCTTCATCCAGCGGTTTGGCAAAGCGCATATCCACCAGAGTGGCGTTAAGCTTCTCCGCGACTTTGGCGGCCTGTGGCAGCAGCGTGCCGAAGTTAAGGATGGCGATCTTCTCGCCTTCGCGTTTCACCACGCCTTTACCGATAGGCAGCGATGCCAGCGGTTCAAAGGCAGCACCGGTACCGGAGCCACGCGGATAGCGCACTGCGCTCGGGCCGTCGTTGTAGTGATAGCCGGTATAGAGCATCTGGCGACATTCATTCTCGTCGCTTGGCGTCATGATAACCATATCCGGGATGCAGCGCAGGAAGGAGATATCAAATGCGCCCTGATGGGTCTGACCGTCAGCGCCAACGATTCCTGCGCGGTCGATAGCGAACAGCACCGGCAGCTTCTGGATAGCGACATCGTGAATCACCTGGTCGTAGGCGCGCTGCAGGAAGGTTGAATAAATCGCCACCACCGGCTTATAGCCGCCAATCGCCAGGCCAGCGGCAAAGGTGACCGCATGCTGTTCGGCGATAGCCACGTCGAAATACTGGCCGGGATACTTTTTCGAAAACTCGACCATTCCTGAACCCTCGCGCATCGCGGGGGTAACGGCCATCAGCTTGTCATCCTTTGCGGCGGTTTCGCACAGCCAGTCGCCGAAGATTTTCGAGTAAGTTGGCAGGCCGCCGCTGCTTTTAGGTAGCACGCCGCTGGTGTGATCGAACTTCGGCACCGCGTGGAAGGTAATCGGGTCTTTTTCGGCGGGCTCATAGCCGCGGCCTTTTTTGGTCATGATATGCAGGAACTGCGGACCTTTCAGATCGCGCATGTTCTTCAACGTGTTAACCAGACCGATAACATCGTGGCCGTCCACCGGCCCAATGTAGTTAAAGCCCAGCTCTTCAAACAGCGTCCCCGGAACCACCATCCCTTTGATATGTTCCTCGGTGCGTTTGAGCAGCTCTTTAATCGGCGGTACGCCAGAGAAGACCTTTTTGCCGCCTTCGCGCAGCGTGGAGTAGAGTTTTCCGGAAAGCAGCTGCGCCAGATGATTGTTTAGCGCGCCGACGTTCTCAGAGATCGACATTTCGTTATCGTTGAGCACTACCAGCAGGTCGGGTTTGATATCACCAGCGTGGTTCATCGCTTCAAACGCCATCCCGGCGGTGATCGCCCCGTCGCCGATCACGCAGACCGCGCGACGCTGCTTATCTTCTTTGGCCGCGGCGATGGCTATGCCGATGCCGGCGGAGATAGAAGTGGACGAGTGGCCGACGCTAAGAACGTCATACTCGCTCTCCCCGCGCCAGGGAAAGGGGTGCAGTCCGCCTTTCTGACGGATAGTCCCGATTTGATCGCGGCGTCCGGTCAGAATTTTATGCGGGTAAGCCTGGTGGCCGACGTCCCAGATAAGGCGATCGAAAGGCGTGTTATAGACGTAGTGCAGCGCCACGGTTAGCTCTACCGTGCCGAGGCCGGAGGCAAAGTGCCCGCTGGAGCGGCTGACGCTGTCCAGCAGGTAGCGCCGCAGTTCGTCGCACAGTTTCGGCAGGCTATCTTTCGGCAACAAACGCAACTCCTGGGTGGAGTCCACCAGCGCCAGGGTCGGGTATTTGGCAATATCAAAACTCATCAGAGACTCATTTATTGTTTATTTATCACGCTGAATTATGTAATTCGCGAGCGCTTCCAGTGCCGTGGTATCCAGAGATTGCGCGGCCAGCTCGTTTAACGACCGGCGGGCGTCGGTAATCAGGTCATGGGCCTTTTTCCGGGCTTGCTCAAGTCCCAGAAGGGCGGGGTAGGTACTTTTGCCCAACTGCTGGTCGGCTCCCTGACGTTTGCCAAGGGTGGCAGTATCCCCTACCACGTCGAGAATGTCATCCTGGACCTGGAAGGCGAGACCGATATTTTCTGCGTATCGATCGAGAGCGGGCAACGCTCTGCGTCCGGCTTCACCTGCGCTCAGTGCGCCCATTCGTACCGCTGCGCGAATCAATGCACCGGTCTTATGGCGATGAATACGCTCCAGCGACGGCAGGTCAACCTGATGACCTTCCGCTTCCAGATCCAGCGCCTGACCGCCGCACATCCCGGCGATGCCGCTGGCCTGCGCCAGTTCAGAAATCATCGCCAGACGATCGCGATCCGGTACTTCTGGCATCGGCGCATCACTCAGTATAGAAAACGCCAGCGTTTGTAGGGCGTCTCCAGCAAGAATTGCGTTCGCTTCACCGAATTTTATATGGCAGGTCGGCTGTCCACGGCGCAAATCATCATCGTCCATTGCCGGAAGATCGTCGTGCATTAGCGAATAGGCATGGATGCATTCGACGGCGGCGGCGGGAGCGTCCAGCGTAGCGCGGCTAACGCCAAACATGTCGCCGGTCGCGTAAACCAGAAACGGGCGCAGGCGCTTGCCGCCCAATAGTGCGCCGTACTGCATGGCTTCGACCAGCGGAGTGTTCTGAAAGGGCTGCGGAGCGATAAAACGACGCAGCGCTTCGTTAGCCTGCTCAACGCACGACTGTAGCTGTTGCGGAAAATCCATTTATTCAGCGTCCGGCGTAAAAGGCGTCAGCGGCGCATCTTCGCTATCCGCCAGCAAAATTTGCACGCGCTGCTCGGCCTGCTGCAGCTTTGCCTGCCCCTGGCGCGCAAGCTGTATGCCGCGCTCGAATTCGCCGAGCGCTTCTTCTAGCGGCAGCGAGCCGCTTTCCAGACGATTAACAATCTGCTCCAGCTCGCCCAGGGCGGTCTCAAAGCTGGCCGGGGCCTCATTTTTCTTTGGCATAGTGAATATAGACTCTTGTTATGTCTCGATGGCTATCAATATGGTAACGAAGTCGCGCGGTTAATCAAATAACGCGCAATGCCAGGTGAAAAGCGTCCAACAGTGGTATACTCCGCGCCCTGGATGCAGACGCCGATCGCGCCTGTACAACTTTTTATGCTTAAAGCCCCGTCGGGCTTGCCAACGAATATTGTCGCCATGAAGTTTATCATTAAATTGTTCCCGGAAATCACCATCAAAAGCCAATCTGTGCGATTGCGCTTCATTAAAATTTTAACCGGGAACATTCGTAACGTTCTCAAAAACTATGATGAGACGCTTGCCGTCGTTCGTCATTGGGATCATATCGAGGTTCGGGCAAAGGATGAAAACCAGCGCCTGGCTATTCGCGATGCCCTGACCCGTATCCCCGGTATTCACCATATTCTTGAAGTCGAGGACGTTCCTTATACTTCCCTGCACGATATTTTCGAGCAGACGCTGCCGCTGTGGCGTGAAGCGCTGGAAGGTAAAACCTTTTGCGTGCGCGTTAAGCGCCGCGGTAAGCATGAGTTTACCTCAATCGAAGTCGAGCGCTACGTTGGCGGCGGTTTGAACCAACATATTGAAACGGCGCGCGTGAAGTTAACCGACCCCGATGTGACGGTGAACCTCGAGATTGAAAACGATCGCCTGCTGCTGGTTAAAGGGCGCTATGAAGGTATTGGCGGTTTCCCGATCGGCACCCAGGAAGACGTGTTGTCGCTTATTTCCGGCGGTTTCGACTCCGGCGTCTCCAGCTATATGCTGATGCGTCGCGGCTGTCGCGTGCACTACTGCTTCTTTAATCTCGGCGGCGCTGCGCATGAAATCGGCGTACGTCAGGTGGCGCACTACCTGTGGAACCGTTTCGGCAGTTCCCACCGGGTACGTTTCGTGGCGATTAACTTCGAACCCGTGGTTGGCGAGATTCTGGAAAAAGTCGATGATGGCCAGATGGGCGTGGTGCTCAAGCGTATGATGGTTCGCGCGGCGTCAAAAGTCGCCGAGCGCTACGGCGTGCAGGCGCTGGTTACCGGCGAAGCGCTGGGACAGGTCTCCAGCCAGACGCTGACCAACCTGCGTCTGATCGACAACGTCTCGGATACCCTGATTCTGCGTCCGCTGATTTCACACGATAAAGAGCACATTATTAATCTGGCGCGTGAAATCGGTACCGAAGATTTTGCCCGTACCATGCCGGAATACTGCGGCGTTATCTCGAAGAGCCCGACCATTAAAGCGGTAAAGGCGAAGATCGAGGCGGAAGAAGAGCACTTCGATTTCGACATCCTGGAAAGAGTGGTAGCGGAAGCGACGAATATCGATATCCGCGATATTGCTCAGCAGACAGAACAGGACGTGGTGGAGGTGGAAACCGTCAGCGGCTTTGGCCCGAACGACGTAATCCTCGACATTCGTTCTGTCGACGAACAGGATGACAGGCCGTTAAAGGTGGAAGGCGTGGATGTGGTCTCTCTACCGTTCTATAAGCTCAGCACCAAATTTGGCGATCTCGACCAGAATAAAACCTGGCTGCTGTGGTGTGAACGCGGCGTGATGAGCCGCCTGCAGGCGCTGTATCTGCGCGAGCAGGGCTTCCAGAACGTGAAGGTGTATCGCCCATAACAAATTGATAACAAGGATGTTATATGATTCCTGAACAACCCGCAGGCCAGGATGGCGTGCCGTTGACGATTTATATTCCGGGACAGTGTTTGTCGTTTTCCCAATACCAGTGGGGAGCGAGGCTGGCCCGGCTCGCATTGCCAGAACGTCGCCGCCGTTTAGCTCCTGTACCCGCATTTCTTATTAGCACACTTATTATGTGGCTGATTTTTGCCTTTTTTTCGTCATTGAGCGATGGTCATTATCAGTTCAGATTAAGCGCCTGGTCCATTAGCGATGGGGCGGGCGAGTATCTTTTCAGGTTACGCAATTCAAAGGTGATAGCCGTTTTTCTGGGATGCTACATTGTCGGCGTGTTGACCATCCGGCTTCTTTATCGCCGATTTCAGAGATGTTGGTCCCGTCGCTTTTATGACGCCAATGAAGCTATTCGCAGCGGATATTGCCTTCAGCTGTGGGAGGAGGGCGTAAGCTGGATGGATCACTCTAATCAAAATTACCGGGCTTTTCTGGCGTGGAGACACGTTAAGGGGATCGTAACTCACGGAAAAATGGATTATTTAGATTTAGGGACCTTAGGATTTTTGTGGATCCCCGTTGATTTAGATGCGTATCCGCGAGCGCAGGTATTCAGGTTTATTGAACGTCATATGTGAAGGTAACGGCGGAAATTTCCGCCGTTGGCTCACGCTTCGTAGTAGTTATAAATTCCCGCCGCCATGACCAGCTGTGATGCGACTTCATGGGCTTTTTCACGCCCAACCAGCAGATCAATTATCTTTAAAGCGAAATCAATGGACGTCCCGGGTGCCTGGCTGGTAAGTAGCTTAACGCGAGCATCCCAGACGACGCGCCTGTCCTGCCACTGCCCGGCAGGAATGCGATCTTTCAACCCGGGAAATCCGGTCATATTGCCGATGGGGAACAGATTATGCGGCACCAGTACGGTGGCCGCCGCGGCGCAGATCGCTGCGACGATACGCCCGGAAAGGTGAAACTGACGCACGGTCTCAACCAGCAGAGGGCTGTCGCGGAAGCACTCGGCGCCCTTAATGCCGCCAGGAAGAATGATGATATCGAAGTCGCCATCGGCCACTTCCACCAGTGGCGCATCGGCCAGCAGCTTGACGCCGCGGGAGCAGACAATCGTCAGATCGCCATCGCTGGCGACGCTGGCGGTTGTGACCTTTATGCCGCCGCGAACGAGTAAATCTATGGTGGTGACCGCTTCGGTCTCTTCGCTACCAGGGGCGAGGCAAATCAGTGCCGACGCGCTCATATTCATTCTCCTTACGCTTAACCAGTTCAAACAGACGGGTATTTTCAGGTACGGCTATACCGTGGGCTCGGGCACGCTTTAGCAGAAAACCGGTAATATAGTCGATTTCCGTATGGCGCTGGGCGAGAATATCCTGCAGCATTGAAGAAGTATTTTCTGCCGTACTTTCAATAACCTGATGAACATAGAATAACAGGTTTTCCGGCGAGGTATGCATCCCCTCGCGCTCCATAACCGCCGCAACTTCATAGCAGATGTCAGCGACCTCCTGAGGATATTCGCGTAAGGCGCCGTTCTGGCAGTTCTTCAACGCCGTCAGCGGGTTGATCACGCAGTTAACCGCCAGCTTACTCCAGATTGCGGGGTAGATATTATTATGCCAGGCAACGTCAGGTAGCACGCCCTGGAGCACATCGGCAAGATAACTGTAGTCCTGCGGATAATTTTTCGCTGGACCAATGTGGCTGGTGCCATTGGCAACATGGACAATGACGTTGCCGTCGCGGCGAGCAGCCTGGGTTGTCGAAGCCATCAGCAGCGGCTGTCTGATGCTTTTAAGCTCATCCACGGTTCCCATACCATTATGCATGAGCAAAACAGGCGATGATGAGGGCAAAATTGCGCTCAGATTTTTCACCGCGTTGGAGACCTGCCAGGCTTTCAGCGTGACCAGTAACAGGTCGCTACTGGCGAGAAAATCAGGATCGTTAGCGATAAATGATTCATTAAACACGCTACCGTCGGTATCAATGACATTGACGCTACAGAATGGCTGGGGGACGCGTAACCAGCCCTGGACTTCATGCCCGTGTTTGTACAGCGCAGTTAGCCATAACTGTCCCAGTGCACCGCATCCGAGTACGGTTACTTTCATTATTCCTCCTCACCTGTGAGTGCTGCATCAGGTGCTCATGGCTAAAGTATAGCGTTATCAGTTATCCTTTCGGGATAACAAGTTGAGTTATGTCGCGTTGCAGGTATTATGCAACGCAAAAGAAACTGAAGGAGAGGAAAAGATGCCATCTTTCGATATTGTCTCTGAAGTCGATCTTCAGGAAGTTCGAAACGCCGTAGAGAACGCGACCCGTGAGGTTGAATCGCGTTTTGATTTTCGTAACGTCGAAGCGAGCTTTGAACTGAACGAAAAGAACGAGTCCATCAAGGTCCTCAGTGAGTCTGATTTCCAGATTAATCAACTGCTGGATATTCTGCGCGCCAAGCTGCTTAAACGCGGAATTGAAGGCAGTTCTATTGAAGTTCCGGATGAGTTCGTGCACAGCGGTAAGACCTGGTTTGTCGATGCAAAGCTGAAGCAGGGAATTGAGAGCGCGACGCAGAAGAAAATCGTTAAGCTTATTAAGGACAGTAAGCTGAAGGTGCAGGCGCAGATCCAGGGTGAAGAAATTCGCGTTACTGGAAAATCTCGTGACGATCTGCAGGCGGTTATGGCGCTGGTACGCGGCGGTGATTTAGGTCAGCCGTTCCAGTTCAAAAATTTCCGCGATTAGCCAGTATGCTCAGATAGTACGCGCTTATCCGGCCCATTAGAACGGTCGGATAAGCCGTCGCTCATTTTCACTCACGTTCTGAATCATGACATTTTAAATGTGAAATAAATGAATTCAACTACAAAATAATATTCCCTTTAGTTAATCAATCTCCTTTCAGCCTCGCAACAGCGGCTTGCTCTCAGACATTAAACCCGATATCGATTATGACTGGTAAGCGGTACAGCACGCCAGTTGCATAATACTGGCGATAGCCGGCAAGGTTATGTCCTTGAGCTTGCATTCAAATATATTTCATGTTTTGCCATGCTAACTCCTTAATAGACTATTCATTGACGTATTAGCGCTTTTACTCATCAAAGAGTCGGTTGAATTATTCGACTTTCACTATGTTGCCGCCATATAAAATTTGTACGGTAGGGGAATATGGAGATGTTTTTATTCATCGTACTTATTATTTACCTGCCTGGTATTTTTATAATTTAATGGTCAATGACACATTGCATAAGGTATCAGAAATTGATGAAAATAAAATTAAAGCAATTTCAGATAGGTAATACTAACTTCCAGATGTTTACAAGTATCCTCACTTTATCAATATTGTGAAGTGAGTTTACGAAAGAATAGCGACTGACCGAATGGTGTCTTTATTTGAGGTTGTTTCAAAAGTCCAATAAAATCAAATTGTTGAAGGCCGGCTTTGAGCGGTGTTATTCTTTTTGGTTTCGCATGAAACAATAGTAAACACAAGGTTGAGGATATTAGAGATCTTCCGATTTATTTTAAAGATAATATTCATTCTTGATCTTCATCATGAAGGTCTGGAAGTTGATATAATGGGTAATAATTCACTTTTGTTTATGAAACTATTCGAGGAAAGTATAGCGAAGTCAGTTAAGTGTTGTATGAAAGCTGTGGCCGGCAGGGATAATATCAGCGGCCTAAACCATAAGGTGCAGAACAGAGATAAGCTTACGCGGATACAACCTCTGCAGAGGGTAAAATTCGTAAATTAAAAATATAATCGACTAAATATTTTGCTTAAAAATACTAAAGTTTATGCTTCATATATTTCATAAATCATATTGGTTGCTGTATACAAGATGTTGATGAATTGGATGTGATTTACACACAAGGATCGGTGCACTAATTAGTGTGCTAAAAATGGCCTGATGTGAATGATGATGCTTGCACATTGTGTAATTCCATTAGGCTGTGCTCTATCAATACTATCTGAAAAGGTTTATATGAAACATTACGCGAATAAAAAAAGAATGCTAAAATTAAATCCTGTTGCTGCTTCAATATTACTGCTTTTACCGGTAATGGCCCAAGCTGATATCTCAATCATTAATGGGAACGTCACGTCAGCAAACGGTGTTCCTGTTGTGAATATTAAAGAAGCAAATAGCAAAGGACTCTCACATAACGTTTACGAAACACTAAACGTGGGCAAAGAAGGGGTGATTTTCAATAACTCCGCCAGCGCCGTGCAAACGACTCTGGCCGGGCAGATTGAAGGTAATGCTAATCTCGCGGGTGGAACCGCGAAAGTTATTTTGAATGAAGTAACTTCAAAAAATGCAAGTACCATCAACGGGATGATGGAAGTGGCCGGCGACTCTGCTCATCTGATCATTGCTAACCCAAATGGGATTACCACCCAAGGGGGTGGTTTCATCAATGCGGAAAAAGGGACGCTGACGACCGGTACGCCAAATGTAAAAGATGGTGCATTAACTGGTTATACCGTGAAGGGCGGCAATATTACTGTTGGTAACTTCCAAAGTGAATCACCCACAGAAATTTTAGCCCGCAGCGTCAAAGTGAACGGAAGTCTAAGAGTTGATGAGCTATCAGTCACCGCAGGCAACAACGTTATCGATGTCGATGGTTCTATCACCGGCACAGTGGAGGCCATCGATAAAGCTGCTTCCTATGGCGTGGATGTCTCTAAACTCGGCGGTATGTATGCCAACCGCATTAATTTGATTAGCACTGAAGGCGGCGTTGGGGTACGTAACGAAGGGACTATTGCCGGCGGTGCCAGTGGCCTTAATATCACTAGCAACGGTAAGCTAATAAATAACAGCGCTATGATCCAATCTAGTGGCGACATAGCTGTAAATACCCATGGTGCTCTGGATAATATAAACGGTAAAATTAACAGCGGTAGAAGTATTACAATTGATACTGCCAAAAGCAGCATCAATAATACCACTGGGGGAAACATTTCTGCTGCATCAGATATTAACATTCTAAGCGGTGCACTGGATAATGCCAATGGTAAGATTGCATCTGGAGGAATGTTAACGGTTAATACCAACAATAATAAGCTGAACAACTCCGGAAGAAGCAAAAACGCTGGTATCGAAGCGGCAATAGTACTTATCGAGAGCGGAGAACTCAGCAATAGTAATGGTCAAATACATGGCAATTATATTAATCTAAAGAATAGCTCTATGGCTAATAACTCTGGCGTTATTGATGCCGATGGAAACGTAGAGATTAATAGTGCTGGTAATATAGAAAATATAACTGGCTTGATTCGCTCCAGTGCAGCTAATGTAAAAATAACAACTACTAAAGCTATTAAAAATAACAATAATAAATCACTCGATCCGGCCGGTGCTGAGGCCAAAGGTATAATTTCTGGAAGCGGCACAGACATCTCGGCAGATTATGTCTTTAATAATGCTGGAACAATCGCCTCAGCTGGTGATATTAAATTAAAGACCACTAGAGATATCGATAACTACCAGGGGAAAATTGAAAGTAGTCAGAATATTTCAATCGAAGGTCGTGAGCTGCGGACCAGCCAGGCAGGAATCAATGGTATAAAAGGTGTTAATATCGAGCTTAGCGACAAATTTGATAGCCGTCTTGCTATGGTAACGTCTACCGAGGGTGACGTATCGATTAAAGCTAACAAAATTATTAACGACAGCTCATTGATTCTCGCCAAAAATATCAACGTTGAATCAGGCTCATATCTGGACAGCAAGTATTCAATGATGGTCTCCGATGAAAACCTGACGTTAAAGGCGGAAGGCGACATTAATGTTAGTTCTAGTAACATGTTTGGAGCTTATGCTGGACAATATTTCGGTTATATCAACCAGGAAGGCGGTGTAATCGCCGGTAAAGATCTGAATATTACTGCAAAAAATGTCAACAATACTTCTGGACGTATTATCTCTCAGTCGGGAGATGCTAACATTAACCTTTCTGGTAACCTGGCAAACAACAAAGGGCAGGTGGTTGCTAATTCTGGCAACATGAACATCGCTGCCAAACATGTTGCTGCAGATTATTCAACCGTTTACAGTGCAGGCAACATGAATATTAATGTTGACTCGCTGTCTTTAGAAGGTAACGGTTCTATCGCTAAAAATACCGCAACTGGTATTATTTCCTCAGATAGAGATATTTTCATAAATGTTAATGGTGATTATTTCAATAATGGCTGGATTAGTGGCAAGGGGGATGTGACTGTAAAAAGCACCGGCTATTTAAGAAATTCTCATACCATTAATGCTGACGGGAATCTTAACGTTAGTGGATACACTATAGCTAACAATAAAGATATCGTTTCTGGCAAGGCATTGACAATTACTACCAATACTGACTTGACCAACAATGCTAATGGTAATATCACTGGGTATACGACCAGGGTCGATGCTAATAATGTCTCTAATATGGGTAACCTGGTTGCTTCATCCCAACTCAATTTGAATGTGGCAAATAATATCTATAACTATTTGAATATCTATACCGAAGGAAAAGCAGTAATCAATGCCAAAAAAGTTATCAATACTGGCTTTTGGGCTGTCTTTGGTGGGGCTCAAGGACTTCAGACAGCTGCAAATATAACAAATATATTTGGTACTGTGGTTGGTAAATAGATAGAACGCTAAATATAAGGTAAAGGCAGCAAGGGATTGCTGCTTTTACCTGTCAGGAAACGAAATGGATATTCGATATATTTTCAGCGCGGCCTTGATATTAATGAGTTTCAGCTCGAAGACGTTTGCAGACATGCCACTCGGGCGTATGATAAAAGAACAGCAGAGTAATGATAATACATCAATCAAAGAACGGAAGATTGAAAAAAAAGATGTTTTTTCGCAAGCCGTACAGGAAATAGCGGTGGATAGCGATTTTCCGCAAGAAACGCCATGCTATGATATTGACGAGCTTATTCTCGAAAATGACTTCCTGAACGATCGCTGGATCCAAAAAATTAAAAAAAGAATCACCGGTAAGTGTTTAGGGGTCAAAGGATTACAAAAAGCAGCTGTCGTTTTGCAGGATCACTTTATAAATTCCGGGTACATAACAACCCGAGTCGAGATACCTTCTCAGGATCTTTTGACTAAAAAACTAAAGCTGCGAGTTATTCCTGGGCGAATATCACAACTTATTATATCTGATAATGATATAAGTACATGGGGGTTGCCCTTTAAGGAAGGGGATATTCTGAATGTCAGGGATATTGAGCAGGGGCTGGAAAATATACAGAGGACGCCTTGGGTTGATGTTAAGATAAATATCATACCTGGCGTTAACAACGGTACCAGTGAAGTTGAGATTAAACCTCAGCGTACTAAAAGATGGAATTTAAGAACAACATATAACAATTTTGGTGATAAAAGTACTGGCAACCAACTCTTAGGGACAACCGGTTATCTTTATAATTTAACGAAATCTAGCGATCTTTTTTATTTGGCCGGTACCAGTAGTCAGACAGGAGGGTATAAAAATGTTAGCACCTACTATAGTATCCCTTTTGGATACTCTGAATTAAGCCTTTTTTATAGTAGTAGTAAATCAAAACAGAGTATTGATGTTGGCCCCTATGATTTTGACTATGTGGGGAAGACGCAGTACTTCAGCCTTAAGGGATCACGAATGCTGCATCGTGATGCGAGTTCAAAGCTTTCCGCCAATGCAGAACTTATCAGACGCAAGTATGATTATACATTAGGGGGGGAAGAATTAGTTTTACAAAAACGCGATATGAGTAATTTGAAGCTCGGGGTAAATTACAAGAAAAATTTCCCCGGGGCCGTGTTAGATTCCAGTTTAAGCTGGCTGCGTTTTATCAAGGCCTTAGGAAGTACAGAAACGCCGGATATGCGTAACGGAGATGTAAGTCGCCAGAGTCAGATCATGAATCTGAATGTGAATTATATGAAATGGCTAACTTCATTACCTGTTGATGCTTATTATGAACTTAATCTCGGTGTACAGTATACGCCGGATAATCTTACTCTACAGGATCAGCTTACTATAGGCGACCGTTGGAGTGTTCGTGGCTTTGATGATAGTGGAGGAATTTATGGTAATAAGGGATTCTATATACAGAACACGCTCAATCTTATTACAGGTTATAAAAACATAACTCCCTATTTTGGTCTGGATTATGGCCAAATCATCGGTAAGGTCCCGGTACAGGAGATTGAGAGTAAAAAAATAATGGGCGGCATAACCGGTTTAAAAGGAGTTGTTTATGGTTTGGAGTACGATTTATCCTTATCGAGCCCTTTTGTCTACCCCGATAATTTAAATGTAGATAAGTATAAAGTTAAGTTTAACTTTAATTACCAATTATAACTATCGTAGCGATAAATCATGCGTGTTGGTACGGATATTGTTGAAGTGGAAAGAATTATTCAGGCCTTGACGAACAGCAATTCTTGCTTTTTACAGAGAGTGTTTACTCATGCTGAGATTAATAAAATTAACCCGCACGACCCAAATTATGAGCGCGCTTCTGGGTTCTGGGCGGCAAAAGAATCAATTGTAAAAGCAGTAGGTTATGGGTTTAACAATAAAATCCGCTTTCATGATATTGAGGTTACGCATGATGAATATGGAAAGCCAGCGTTTTTGATAACCGGAAGACTGAAGGAAATCCTCGATGAGCAAGGAGTTGCTAATATCTCCTTAAGTATCTCTCATTGCCGTACTCATGCAATCGCAGTGACTATTCTTTGTTAATTAAGGTGATCAATAGATATGTATAATTATAATGACCTCGTTGATAAAACCGTATTAGTCACAGGTGCCAGCGGTGATATCGGTCACGCCATTTGCGGCAAATTTCTTGAGCAAGGATGCGTCGTTTATGCACTTTACTGCACCAATAAAGCGCAGTTGATGGAGCTTCAATCACATCATCCTGCTGGAAAAAAACTTCATCTCCTGCAGGGGGATCTATCGAATCAGGAAGATGTTGCGGCCATATGTGCACAATTATCCAGTGATAAAGGAAAACTGGATGTTTTAGTGAACAATGCAGGAATAGTGAAAGATAACCTCTTTGCTGCTATGACTTTTGATGATTTTAGCTCTGTTATTAATACTAATCTTCTGGGGCTTTTTCGCTTGACTAAAGAGGTCTTACTTTTGTTACGTTCGGCCCAGAACCCTGCAATCATTAATGTTGCATCTATTGCTGCTATTGTTCCGAGTATTGGTCAGGTTAATTATAGCGCTTCCAAAGGTGCCATTTTAAGTTTCACACGAACGCTGGCCGCTGAGCTTGCGCCACGGGGCGTACGAGTAAATGCCGTTGCGCCGGGAATGATCGAATCAAAAATGGTTAAAAAAGTGTCTCGTACGGTAGTGCGTGAAGTCACTAATTCAATTCCGCTTAAGCGCCTTGGGAAATGTGAAGAAGTTGCAAATACTATTGTTTATTTGAGCTCTTCTGCTTCAAGTTATATTGTCGGGCAAACCATCGTCATTGATGGTGGTATGGTTATGCGGTGATATATGTCAAAATTTAAGATCCCGACAAAAGTTTTTCTGGCTATGGGTGGGTGGCGCCAGCCATTGTTAATGGTAGATAGAATCGATGATTTTAAGTATGGCGAGAATGGGTATGTTAAAGTGATAAAGCATGTCACTTATAATGAACCGTATCTTCTTGGCCATTTTCCTGAAGATCCTATCATGCCAGGGGCTATTATTTCGGAGATATTTGGCCAAGCTAGTGAATATTTCTCTTTTTTGTGTGACATTTGCGATATTTATCAACTACGCACAGGGCGAGAATTTCTAACTCTGCGTGATATCCACACATATATAGATCAACCTGATATGCTTGAAGTTATACATAAGCGTCGGGCACAGGTACGTGGAGTACTGGCTGCGCAAAATTTGAAGTTTAAAGCCTCAGCTTATCCGGGGGATACTATTGAAGTGGTAAGTAAACTCGCGTTTTCTGACAATAATGGCTTTAAACATTACTCGGTTATTGCCAATGTAGGTAAGAAAATTATAAGCCAGGGCACCATTATCAATTTTCGGGAAGTTTTATAATTTATCGTAAGGGAATGTTATGACTGATATTAATGAGAAGATCGATCAAAGAAAATCAATACTTGTGACTATAAAAGCGGAGCTTATTCATCGGCTTAATATTCAACGTGAAGAGCATCAAATTGATGACGATACTCCTTTGTTTGGTAATGGACTGAAGTTGGACTCTGTTGATGCGACGGAGATTATCGTCATGCTTGATAAGGCTTTTAACATTCAAGTGCAAGAAGGGGATGATCCATCATATATGAGAAGTATTAATAGCCTTGCTTCATTTATTATTCAGAAAAAACATTCCTGATGTCAATCATGTTAATTTATAAAGGTGTTTTATGAGCTCGCTTTTCGATTTACATTTAGAAGATAATGCTGTGATGGGCAATTATAACAACCGGAGCATACCTTCATCCTATCATGATATTTTAGATGAATATAAAGCGGTGAGAGAGAATGCTTTGCTGGTCGACTACTCTCATATGGCCATTGTTAGCGTAACAGGTGAAGATGCATGGATTCTTGTAAATCACATTGCCTCTGCTGACATTTCAATTGTACGAGATGAACAAGGAATTTATTCACTCGTCTTAAATGACGACGGGACTATCCTTGGTGATATGTATGTGCTGTGTGCTATGGATGGTTATTATATATTGTCTGAAAATATTTCTGTTGCCAGGATTATAGAAGTCCTTAAGTTCGCAGCGGAAAAATATGATGATTTAGGTATTCAGGAGATCCCGGAAATAAAATCCATGGAAGACGATAACTGGGGGGCTATCATGCTTGAAGGGCCATATTCCTGGGAGTTGATGTCCGAGATCTATGGATATGATATCATCGGTCTTCCTTATTGCGAATACATGAATACTGAAGATGACTTAATTGTCTTCCGCTGCGGTAAGCATGGGGAGTTTGCCTATCAAGTAATTGGCCCTCAAAGTTTACTCGTTGAACTATGGGTTAAATTACAAAAGATAGGAGTTAAGTACTTACTTAAAACTGGCGGTTTGGATTACCAGCGTATAGTTCGCGTAGAAAATCCTGGCTGGGATCAAAGCATTTACGCAGAATATTCAACAAACCCTGTCGAATTACAATTGCAGTGGGCTATCCAGTATGACAAGGAAGATTTCATCGGCAAAGCTGCTGTTGAGCTGATGTCTGCCCAGAGTGCTGCTCGCAAAGTTGTTGGCATTGTTCCGTGCGTTAATTGCGCGTCGCTTAGCAAGGATGATAAAATCCTTGTTAATGGGCAGACCGTTGGGTTTATTATTAATGCTGTATATTCTCCGGCTGCGCAAAGTTGGATAGCGTTGGCGTTTATTAATACCCCTTATGCACTATCAGACATCGACGGTTACATAATAAAAACAGCGCACGGTGATATTGCGGCAAAAACTAAAACTTTACCATTTATATATAATTTCAGTTTGCTGGTTAACCCGACAACGCATAGCTATATTGATCCATCGAAAGCGAAAAGTGTTTTATAAAGCATAGAGTATTAAAGTTAACTTGCTAAACACGGTCGTTATTTTTTATTTGCTGTTTAAATCAAGGGTTTTCCGGATATTATGAAAACAAACAGGAAAAGAGTAGTTATTACAGGGATGGGCATCCTGTCATCTCTTGCGGATAATATTGAGGATTTCAGGCTAGCCCTGCTACAGAAGGGAAATGGTATTACTGATAGCGCACGTTTTTCAGAATGGTTTGAAAACGCACGGGCGGCCGAAGTACTACATGAAATCGATTGTCCTGAATTATCTGAGGAGATTATTGCCTCGCTCGATAACGCTGCGCTGTGGGCATATAAGGTTGGCAGGGACGCGTTGATACAGGCCGGCTTGGTTAACTGCCCTCGTTGCCTTGATGAGATGGGCTTAATAGTTGGCGTTTCCTCTGCGGGTACAGAAGCCTTCCTGCCGCTTTTTGAGCAGCGAATTCAGGATTTTTCCTTACGTAAGGCGATGTATTCCGGTGGCTTCTCTTCCTGCTGTTCCAGCGTTTCGACATTGTTAGGGCTGAAAGGTGGAGTCGAACTTGTTGCCACGGCCTGTACAGCAAGCCCTAATGCCGTAGGTATGGCATTCGATTATATTCAGAATGGCAAGAGTAGCGCTATGCTGGCAGTTGGGACGGAGCCGATCTATTTACCGACCTTTGCTGGCTTTTATGCTCTCAATGTCATGCATCCCGTATCCTGTTCACCTTTCTCTGGCCAATCCGGTATGTCAATTGGCGAGGGGGCGGGGGCTATTGTACTGGAAGAGTATGAACACGCCATTGCACGCGGCGCTACCATCTATGGCGAGATTCTTTCTTATGCCACATCCTGCGACGCTTACCACGAAACAGGGCCCGATCCGCGAGCCAGCGGAGCAGTACAAGTTATGTTAAAGGCCATGGCTAATGCGGGGATTACACCCGATCAGGTTGATTATATTAATGCGCACGGAACAGGTACTGAAGCTAACGATCAAATCGAAACGTTGGCGATGAAAAAAGTGTTTCGCGACATTGAAAATATTCCGATCAGTTCTACGAAATCCTACTTTGGCCATAATATTGGCGCTGCCGGAATCGTTGAACTTATAGCTTGCCTGGTCACTTTGCCTGACCAACAGGTACTACCTACCCTTAATTTCACTGAGGCACGGCCTAACTGCGATCTGGATTACGTCCCGAATGAGTTCGTAAAAAAAGATATTAATATCTTTATGAAGAATAACTATGCATTCGGGGGTAACAACTGCTGCATGATTGTAAGCACCAGGCCGGGCTCGGTTCCGGTGACTTCATATGAGGCCAAAAGGGTAGCGATAACTGGCATAGGAGCTGTATCCGCTATTGGGCATCGTATCAATGAAATACTTACGAATATTAGTCAAATTGAAAGCAGCGCCGTCGAGCTTGAGGAGATCATTTTCCCTCAAGATGTATTAATTGAAGCTGAAGAGCTGCTGCATGTTTTAATAAAGAGCAGGCAGTTTGAGGAGCTTTTTGGGGCAAATTATGGCATTGCCAGCTGTGAAGCATCGCATGAACCATCCACCTTTAAAACTTTCCAGGTCAAAGGGATTGAGCCGCGTAAACACCTGCGTCGCTTCGATTCGCGTAAGGCTACTCGCGGCGGTACCTTCGCGCTAATTGCGCTTACGGAAGCGCTAAATATGGCTAAGCGACGTATTAAGCGCGATGGAGAAGAACTCGGTCTGGTTATGGGCATGGCGCGCGGGCCACAAGAGACAACTTATAAATATTTGCAGAGTCTGAAGCCAGACCCTGGAAAGGTACGTACGTCGGAGTTTCCTGGTTCACTGATGAATGCGATTGCAACTTTTTGCGGTATTTCTGAAGGGGTAAAAGGGTACACCACTACTCTTGCAACCGGTGAAAATGCGGCTCTTGGCGCATTAACTTATGGTTATGAGATCATTCGCCAGCAGCTTCAGCCGCAAGTTATTGTCGGGGGCGCTGATGAGTATTTCCCTTCCATGTCTCTATACATGGATGGGGTGACGCAGAAGATTCACGCGGCATCTGATGTCAGGGACTATCAGGTCTATGCTAAAGAAGCGAAGGGCTACGTACCTGGCGAAGGCGCCTGTATGTTAATGCTCGAAGATCCGCTTGCGGCCGCTGCGCGCGGCGCTGAGGTTTTAGCGGAAGTTGTCGGGTATGGTAAATCATGCAACAACAGCTATTTTGATGTTACTCAAATTGATGAAAAATCCAGCGCAATGGCCTTAGCCATCGAACGCGCGCTTAATGATGCAGGAATTTGTGCCAGAGATATCGATTTGGTGTGTGGCACCAGCAACGGAAGCATTGAGAATTCAACAATTGAGTTGAATGCCATATATGAATCATTTCGTCAGGTTAATCCAATAGTCCCGGTAGTCAACTACAACGCCTTTTTTGGCTTCGTGGCTTCGTGTGCAGGCTTGTTGAATCTGATCATACTTCTTGATTGTATTAAAAAGCAGGCAGTTCCTGCTATACCGTATACCAGTGACTTTGTTGATCAGCGTATAAATTTTGTGCGTCAGCCTCTGAATATCAAAATTAAATATGTATTGCTGGTAGGGGCGACGGAAGGCGGCAACTATTACGCAATTATTATCAAAGGATAATACGATGGACAGGAAGTCTATTATTTCTGGTTATAGCGTTCATTTACCATTTGCCGATGATGGTTCACAGCTCATTGCAAATCTGAAACAGGGAAAGCGTGTCAAAACCGCGCCTTGGTTCAAGTCGAATGATGAAGCTATTAAATGTGGGCTTCGTGGTAATGTCAATGTTGCAAAGATGAAATATAGTAATGATAGCATTCCTGAATTACTCTATCGCCTAATTGATGAGGCCTTAAGGCAGTCAATGCTGGATGAGAATTGTCTTCGAGAAGATAATATCAGAGTCTATATTACTGGTATAGGGCCTCGAGTTGATGCTATAGATTATCGTTCTTTCGCTACTTATAATGATATTGAAGATCTCGCGCTGACTCCTTCAATAACCAATTTATGCGCCAAAAATATGTCTCAGGATATAATTGCAGAGCTTTTGGCTAAAAAATATCGTTTGCGGTATCTACCACCGAATATTAATTGCACCAGTAACTCCGGGCTTACAGCCGTTCATCTGGCAAGCCATGCAATTGAGCGCGGTGGTATAGAGCTTGCTCTCATTATTAATATATCCCAGGTAAAATCTCAGGATATTTGGTTTCTCTCAACTCAATCAATGTTGGATACGGATCTTGTTCAACCGTTTGGTGTAAATAGCAAAGGGGTGATCTTTGCTGAAGGTTATAGCGTTCTGGTACTTGAAAGTGACCATCATCGCCTGGCTCGACAACTTGTTGATGGAGTGAGTATCAAGACGGCTTATAAACAGATTAATGCCAGTAGAAGTAACGATGTTTACTGGCAGAGTACCTGTATATTAAAACTAGTCAACCAACTCTTGAATGATACGAGAGTTAAAATTGAGGACGTGTGCGCTTTTATCCCTCATGGTAATGGTACAGCGTTCAGTGACAGCATTGAAGCGAAAGCTATTGCTATTCTGGCAGGGGAGAATATGCTACCAGTCCTCGCTTACAAAGGGCAAATAGGTTATACCGCTACTGGTTCTGGATTGGTAGATTTAATAATTGGTCATCATTCAGTAAGTTGTCATGAGTTAATAAAACCGGTAATTAATGAACCCATTGTTAATGGTATAGCTCACCACTTTCTTACCGGGCCGGGAGTAATAAAACATCACAAGAGTCATTTGCTTAAAACCGGCTTAGGGGTAGATGGTTCTATTATCGCAGCTTTGCTGTCCAATACCGCCAGGGAAGCTAGCTAAATGGATGATGCTATGCATTTATTATCGTTGTCTCTTATGGAGCCCGAGGCACCTTTATTTTTATACAGTCCCAGTTGGCTAAATGTTTGGGAAGCACATTCCTATGATATAGCTTTGAAAAATACCGATACAAATAGCTGGGCTTTTAAACGATTTGGTACTCGCGCAGATGCCTATGACAAAGAAGTAGTGAACAGAACTAATTACATGGCGTATATCTCTGCGTTAGAAAAAGTATCCGATGTCGCAATGCAGGCGTTGCCTCAGAAGGAACGTATGCTATTGATGAAATCACGAACTGCTTTTATCTATGTTGACTCATGGGGAGAAGCGGCTGGCTTTGAATATGATATAAGTACGCTGCATTTATCTACCATTGATACACTACCAAAAAATTTAGTAAAAAAGTTTTCTGTAGATAATGTGACATGCAAAATCCGCGGTGAAAAAAATGCGCTGATTCAGGCAATGCGCCTGGCGCAAGACTATTTAAGCTGGGATATCTTTGATTTTGTCATTGTTTGTGGTGGTTATCGTGCCATACCATTGTTAGCGTTTACCGCAACAAATATTAATCCTCGTAGTAAAATGAAAGAATCTCGAAAAATTCCTGGGATGAATTTATCAATCGAACGCGTAGGATGTTTTATTTTCAGTCAAACAACTGGTGATCTAAAAGTAAACTGCGGGCCCTATTTTAGCGCAGACTCATCACAGTATCAAAAAAATTATGCATCAGATATTGATCTGGTTGCATTTTCCGGCAGGGCCAGTTCGATAACGCCATTTTTTAACCATCCTGTAAAATTACTCGATCTTGAAAAGAAATATGGTTCTAGTGGTTGCATAACGCCTGCTTTGAGCTGGCATCATATTTTTCAGCACGCTTTTAAGGGTGGTCGCATGAGAACAATCTTGCCCGATTATAATGGCGGCTTAACTTATTTTGATACCTGGTATTAACCATGAGGCCACAGTGAGAGCTAATATTAAAGAATTGCCAGCTATTTCTTTGCATGGTATTTATAAAAATTATGGAATGGGCGAGAACGAGGTTGTTGCACTTAAAAATATCAATGTTGATATCGCTGCTGGCGAGTTTATGGCTTTATGTGGGCCTTCTGGGAGTGGTAAAAGCACATTGTTAAATATATTATCCGGAATTGATAAACCCTCCGCAGGGCATGTTTTCTTTCTCAATAAAAATATGAATGCATTGTCAGAGAGAAATCTGGCAGCAATACGTAGTAAGCATCTGGGATTTATTTTCCAGTTCTTTAATTTAATCCCGGTACTTAACGTGTTTGATAATGTTTTTTATCCATTGATACTTAATGGCCATTTCGATGCCAGAACTGCAAAGGAGCGAACCCTCCATTTTCTGAATAGCGTGGGTTTATCCGGCCTGGAAGACCGGAAACCGGGGCAGCTATCTGGCGGGCAACAACAGCGTGTCGCCATAGCAAGAGCACTCGCACATGAACCTCAGATTGTCGTTGCAGATGAACCTACGGGAAATCTCGACCTGGCGACGGGAGACGCAATTCTGGATCTTTTACTAGATATCAATCATCAAACGGGCACCACTTTTATTATATCGACCCACTCCACCCAGCTAACGGAACGTGCGCGCCGAGTGGTGGAAATCCGTGATGGAGAATTAGCTTATGATTCATATGAATAATTTCTTCAGGTTACTGTGCCTGAGCCTGTCTCTGGTTATTGTAGCCGCCACGGCGGCTCCCACTTATACGCCTGTAGTTGAAAGCATACTCCATAATGGGTTTCCAACTCAGCCTGACGTGTTAGCAAAAACTACTCAATCTCTATCCGATGAGTTCAAAAAGACCGGAAATATTGCTTCGCTGGTTTTTTATGCCTACGGGATGTTGAGGCAAGCAAACTATTTTTTGGCCACTAATGATATTATTAAGGCTTCAGAGTATGCTAAAACAGGCTTCTTTTATCTCGATGAAGCTGTGGATTTAAATCAAAACATACCACTCATCAGATATCTGCGTGCCAAGGTCGATGCGTACCTACCCGCCGAGTTGGGACGCTGCGTTATTACCCTCGAGGACACAGACATACTGCTAAAACAAGAATTAAGTAGCAGAATTCGAGATAACGTCAATGATATGCGCTACAGAGCATTTTATAACTGTAAACTTTATCAACAGGCTGGCCAATTATTATCAATATTACAGGTGGATAATCCAAATAAAAAAATTGATATGGCTTATAACGGTTCATCTACCTGGGAACTTGATGAAGTTACGCAAATTATTATACCCCTTATGAGGGCCAAATAAATGTCAATGAATATGATCTTTGTAAATGGTTTTGTGCTTATAATTGTTTTATTTATCATCTATTGTGTCGTTTTCCGCTTCCGTGATGCTAAGTTTTCTTTTTTGAATTTATTAAGGCATCGCAGAAGAACTTTGTCAACAATTTGTGCGATAATTCTTGGTGGTGTTGCCATATTTTTATATGGCGGCTTTATTAATTATTCTTTCTGGATTCTCCAGCAGCAAACAATCCGCACAAACATTGGTCATGTACAAGTTTATAACAAGGAGTACTTTGATACTGCAAACAAGAGTAAACATCTCATCAATAATTATGCTGCTCTAAAAAATGATATTATGCATAATTCTTCGCTAGCTAATGATATATCCACCCTTTCAGGGCAGCTTGAGTTTACAGGAGTTATTTCTCAATATGAAAATGAAACCTCAAGCTATTTTTCTGCTCAGGGGGTCGAGCCTTTACCTGCCTTGAAACTGGGTGCCTTTGATAAAATCATTTTAGGCAGTGATTTATCGCGCGTAAAACGTAATGAAATCACAATAGGCAGCGGGCTGGCAAAAACTCTTGCCGCGGGTTATGGCGACTGGCTTGATGTGATGGTAGTTAATACATCAGGTGGCCAGGGAGCTTTATCGTTAAAATTGCGTGGGATATTTGCATCCGGTATTAAAGATTATGATGATGTAGCATTGAAGGTTCCGCTAGATACAGCACAAAGGATTATGGGCACAGATGGCGTGAGTAAAGTACTTATATTGCTGAATAATAATAATGTTGATGAATTTATAGTTAAGTTGAATAAATATATTGTTGACAATAAGTTGCCGCTGGTTGTGAAGGACTGGAAAGAAACATCTATTTTTTATCAACAGGTCGAGGGAATGCTCTCAGGCATATATTTCTTTATCAAACTTATTGTCGCGCTTATTGTCGTGTTTATGATTGGTAATTCAATAACGATGAATATTGCTGAGAGAACGCGTGAAATAGCCACCCTGAGAGCCATTGGTCTTGAGGCCTCCCATGTGACATTATTATTTTGGCTGGAAGGTGTTTTTATTGGCGTGTTTGGTGCCATGGGGAGTGTTTTGGTGGGATATTGTTTAGCTGCGATGATCAATGTTTATGGGATTGCTATGCCGCCATCCCCGGGTCAATCGATAGGATATACTGCGTTTATTAAGATTGATAATGTCGAGCTTTTCTGGACTACGCTGGTTTTACCGATTTTAACGTCAGCTCTTGCGTCTGTTCTTCCTTCGTATCGCGCATCACGGCTCAATATTTCTGCGGCGTTTAAATATTCCTGAGGAATGAGTATGAAACACCTGAAACTGCGCTTACTTATTCTTATTACTTTTTTTTCTTCATCCTGGGTAATAGCCGAGACTCCGGCACCTCAGGCTATAGATATTATACGTTTGGCTGATGATATACGTTCGCCTAATGTACCTTTCCGCTATACGGTAACTGTTCTTGAATATAAAGAGGGTGGCGAGCAGCCGGAGAGTAAACAAATTCTCGATGTGTCAATGCGTTTTATGAAACCTGAAAATGGCTCGCGGGCAGATGCGCGTTCTTTAGTCCGGTTTATTTATCCTCCACGGGATAAAGGGAAGATTATGCTTTCTGATTGGTACGATCTCTGGTTTTATACACCTGAACTACGAAAACCGATACCTATTTCACCGGCACAAAGGCTGAGTGGGCAAATCTCAAATGCAGACGTTATCGTCACTAATTTTGAGTACGCCTACGATTCTACAATCGAAGGTACTGAACCTTGCGGACAGAAAGTCTGTTATAGACTATCACTGATACGCAAATCGGATAAGGTAACTTATCCAAAGGTGATATACCTTGTAGAACAAGGAGATGATTTCAGGCCTTACCAGGCATCTTATTACTCCCTTGATAACCAATTGCTCAAAAAAGTCTCCTATAAAAATTACCAGAAAATTTTAGGTAAATATCGGCCATCTGAAATTGTCGTACAGAGTGCTCGATATGCAAAAGGCTATTCAGTGATGAAATATAGTAACGTAAGACTGGAAAAATTACCTGAGTATTTTTTTACAAAAGAGGCGATGTTAAGGGGGGGGCAATGAAAATATCTCTCTACGTCCTTATTCCCTTTTTTACTTTAGTCTCTACCCTGGTTCAGGGACACTGTCTGTCCGCAAGTGTGTTGCAAGATAATATGGATGTTACTTTGGCAGCGCAGATTTCATATGTAAATAAAGAACCGTCAATCTGGAAAATTGATGGTCGCAATCCGTACGTGGCCGACAATGTTTATAATGATATTGCGTTAGGCATAAAAGGTCAGTGCGATCTAGTGGATAATAATCTCAATATGGATTTTTCATTTTATTCTTTAGGTTATTATCCGATTCGCAGTCCCGGAGTCTTTGAAAAAGATAAAAATCGTGCAAGGATAATGATAGATCGACTGCGTTTTACCTATGCTTTATCTGATACAACACGCCTGGAAGGAGGGAAGCTGAGACCTTCAAAAGGGGCCTTTTTCTTAAGATCCCCCGCTACATTGCTGACAAATTATTATTCCGGTTTTAAAACAAACCGAATATATGGGCCAGCAATGGAATCAGCTTATAGCGAATCATTTTGGGGGGGCACATTATCTAAAGAGTATCAGGATTATAATTTTTTACTTACGCTAGCTCCCAGATTGAGCAGTATCGATAAGTACTATGAATCATCAGGCAACTGGTCTGCAGCACAACGCTCAAATAGTGAAGAGCGTTACCTATTAACTTATAATGATTACCGACTAGCTAGTCATCGCCTGTCCGCTAATTTACTATTAGGCGATAATCCGGCGTTTTCATTATCAGAACTATATAATTATACATCACAGTTTTTAATTAATGCTGAGTTTTCCTGGCATAAAGGCCAGCAGTGGCGTCACTTCTCAAATGATAAAAAAGAGGCCGTACTGGCTGGCTCATTTCCATCCTCACTCTATTCTGTGGAGGATAAACAAGGCGTTGAGTTTGCGCTTGGCGGGCAGTATACAACTGATAGCTTTAGCGTATTCGGCTTAGAATACTATTTTCAGAGTGAGGGATATTCGAAAAAGGCCTGGCAGGAGCAGATTGATTTCATTCGCTTGATGGGATACAGGACTGGCTACGATTTTTTAGACCGGGCGTTTGATAGCTATAAGTATCTTATGGCCTCAGAGATTGGTAACACTTCAAATAAAGGCATGCTGTTATCCAAACATTACTTTAATACCTATTTTAGTCTGCGTAATAATGACCAGTCCACCCTGCAACCCTATGCAATGATAAATATAGCGGATGGCAGCGTATTATTTGGGGCCCATTTTATTAAACCCTTGCAAGGTAAGTGGGCGCCGTTTGAGTTATATGCCGGCGCATACAGCTCCCTGGGAGGTTCTGAATCAGAGTTTGCGCTATTTGGTGAAACACTAAGCATTTATGTCGGTTTTAAATACTATTTATAAGGATATTTTATGGTATCACAGCTATCAACACCTTCTGTCGCTCTTATCTTTGCAGGACAAGGTAACCCTGTTATTGGAATGGGGTCTGATTTGTGGGATCTGAATGCAGTCACAAAAAATATTTGGGACTGCGCGAGCGATATTACCCAAATTGATATTCGCCGTTTATGCGAGCGCGGGCCGATGAGTCGCCTGGTCCAGACAACGGCTCAGCAAGTTGCCGTTACGGCTATTAACGTGACGCTCTATTGCCTCTGTCTGGAAAAAATGCCTGATTTGCCAATCGTGGGTTCTTGCGGGCATAGCGTTGGCGAGTACAGCGCGCTTTTCGCTGCGGGTGCATTTAACCTGGAGGCGCTTTTTAGGATGATACATACCCGTTCAAAGATTATGAATGATTTAAGTAAAATTCATAAAGGAGCTATGCTCGCGGTTAAGGGCGCTGATTTTGAAACCTTAACTAACATGATTTCCGCATCTGGTATACCTGTCGAGGTGAGTTGTGATAACAGCTGTCGTCAGCAGGTTATCGGTGGCACGACTGCTGATCTGGGCCGTATCTCACAGATCCTTTATGGTGCCGGTTTAGAGGCGGTTAAACTGGGGGTTAGCGGCGCATGGCATACGCGTCTGATGGCCGATGGTGTTCAGATGATGCGCGATTTTTTGCAAAAAATCGATATTTGTTCGCCTAAATACAGCGTGCTGATGAATGTTACCGGGCAAGCAGAATTCCTTCCTGAGCAGATCAAAGAAAATCTGGCTCTACATCTGACGCATACGGTGCAATGGTCAAAATCTCTTACGGCTCATTTACAGAATTCTCAGCCGGTAACTTTTCTGGAGTTCAGCAATAAAGCTTATTTAGGACAACTCCTTTATGACTTCCGGCGTTTCGCGCCAGAAAATGTCGTGCATTGTAGAAAGCTGATTGGCTTGTAATGGAGGCGCTATGATCCCTGACTATTTAACATTTACTCGTTATCAGGATAAACGAGTGATTATTTATCTTTATCTTTTAACTATGTTTTTACTTTTCCTTTTCTGGAAAAACAATGGTTATAACTTACTGCCAAGTAATGTATTGAGCCTGAGCGTTATCCTGGCATTAATTGTCTTTTCTTTTATTTACGAGCTGAAAAACTATTGGGGTTATAAATGTGTCATGAAGCATATAGATTTTTCCTGTTTTCAGGGGAAAGCTATATCCTCGTATGAGGCGTTTTTGTGGCATCCGGCAGTGGTTACCTTCTCATACTTTGCGATCTTTTATCTTCTCATTACGAGCTGCCTGTCGTTTATGTCATCGGGTCATGCACTACTTTGTATTGCTATTATTTCGCCATTGGCTATTTACCTGGCGTTTAAATATGCACGTTATAGCTATGTGAAGCGAATGAAGGATTTTACTGCCCAAAAGGTAGTCTGGCGCAATCTACATCATTACGTCGGTTTTAATCTTTTTATCACCTTTTTAATGAATAGCTTGATAGTCAGCCCGTTAGCAAATGAGGATGATTTTTCTTTGGCGGATGGTTTTTTTTCAGCCAGATTAATGATAGCGATGTTTATTCTTTGCGTTATTGTTTTGTTTTTAGATATGATCTTCATCCGTCCATCGAAACGCTACATTTTTCTCGGGCGATTGTTCCTGAGGGAATTTGACTTCCATCTATCAAAGTCAATCCCCTGGCCATGGCTCTATAATAAAGCGATGTGGCTTAGATTATTCATGGTTTTAATCACTCAGTTTATTTGGATTGTATTGCTCAATGTCATTTTGGCATTTTCGGGATTGAGTATTTATTTTGAATTTTATTTTTTATCCTGCTCTCTGCCTTCATTTTTTTATTTCTATCTACATGCTTACTGGCATTGGCATAATGATTATATCGTCGCATGTGATATGTATTTTCGTTGCGATCGAATTGAACGTTAAAATGAAATAAAACTTACTAAGGAGATATGCACGACAGCATTGCAGTTTACAATCCTGAATGAGCGGATGTAGATTATATGTGAATGTTAATCTGAAAAGATGTATTGTTGAATGGATAAAGCCAGTCAGTTCCCTGACTGGCTTGGTTTTTTATTTCTGTAAAGAAGAAACTACGTCGCCCCAGTTCGTCGCTGCATCATAGACGAAGTTTGACCAGATACCTGATTTTTCATACATCATTGAATTCAGGTGATCTGCCAGTATGCTACCAATACTGGATGGGGAGCCACTCAGCAAGTTGCTAAGCATATCCAGAGAGGTTTCCAGCGCCGTTTTGGCAATGGTAAGGGAGCCATCAAAGCCGACTTTCATCAGTCCAAGTGCGGATTGAATAGTGAAATCAACCAGGGCACAAGGCAGGTCAAAGAGGCCAGCACCCGAGATATTTTCCATTTCATATTGTGTTAATTCTTTCATTTTTTATTCCTGTGCTATTACTATTTATAATTACTTAGTTGCGGGCAAGCTGAGTACACCCTCGTAAATATTAACCAGGGCTTTGTTTTGATAATAGTGAATATTTAAATGAACCGGTAATTCATTATGAATAGTTAACGTGATGATAAATTCGTGCTTCTAATAAAAATTCCGAATAATTGCGTTTTTTATAATTGATTGATTTTATATTTTATGGATATGGGTTTACTACCAATCTTTTATCTCTCTTACTGAAAGTAATCGCTATGTGGCATTTTTAGAACGTAATTTTTAAATTTTATGCTGCGGGTATTATGAATTCACATAGTGATGTTAGAATGTTTTATGTGAATGGCCCTATACTGCTATCCATAAAAATAAGCTATCTATAATTCACCGTCGCTTTCTTCGTTCTAATATAGATAATCCCTCAGGCAGTTCATGTTTGTCCTTTACCTATTTCAAAAAAGTTGTTTTTGATGTTTATCACCAGGTCAGAACAGCTGCACGGTGATAATCCCAGAGACTGAGCGGCGCTGCTATCCTCCCGGTGCGTTTATTGCGAAGCATCTCATGCCGCTTTCTGCTTGTCTGCCTGGGCTCAGCCCTCTTATGGGGAGGTGAAGTGGGGATTTGAAACGTAGCGTTAGCTTAAAGAAGATGAGAGGGATAACGCTAAACCAACGCTTAAAGCGGCGAAGATAATTGGGAGGGGAGACCGTCACGCAAGCTTTCGCCAGTACGCAGCAGGGACATCATACCTGCCACGTACCATGTCCCTGGCTGCTTAACCACTTTACGCGGGAACGGTCTGAACTGCCCCCTGCTTAATCACCTGCTCAATCTCAAAGCGGTTAGTCACCTTACTGTCGATTTTGATATACACCGAACGTTCGTTGTTAACTACCAGTACCTCTTTAACTCCTGCTTGAGCCTGTAGCCGTTGCTGTAGCATTTCATCCGCCACCACGTCGGCAGGGATCTCGACCCGCAGGCTACTAACGTAAGGCGGTTCGCTCATGGTGCTGGCCACCAGTAACCACAGCATTGCCAGCAGGGCGCCAAGCAGGAAAACGGTTTGTGAATCAAAAAAGCCGTCTACCCAGCCGCCTAGCGAACCGCCAATCGCGACTCCAAGAAACTGGCTGGTAGAGTAAATCCCCATCGCTGTTCCTTTGTAGCCGGCAGGTGATTCTTTACTGATTAACGAAGGCAGTAACGCTTCGAGCAGGTTAAACGCGAGGAAAAATAGCTGAACGCCGGCAACCAGTTCCCAGAAATAGCCTCCCGCTCCCCAAAGTACGATCTCGGCGATCAGTAAAATGGCAACGCAGAGCAGAAAAACGCGCTTCATTTTGCGCTTTACTTCGGCGTAAATAATAAACGGCACCACGGCAACAAAAGAGACCAGCATGGTGACCAGATAGATTTTCCAGTGCTCAGCTGCGGGAAAACCGGCAGCTTCCAACTGACCCGGCAGGGCAACAAAGGTGGACATCAGCATAATATGCAGGCACATAATGCCGAAATTGAGCTTCAGTAGTTTTGGCTCGGCAAGCACTTTGCTAAAGCAGCCTTTCACCATACCGGATTCACGGTTAAGCACGTGATTATGGCTATTTGGCACAACCCACAGCGTAAGCAGAATCCCGAGCATCGCCAGAGCGGCAATCATCCAGAATAAGGCGTGCAGGCCTAACTGGTGGGTGATAATAGGTCCGAGGACCATGGCGATGGCGAAGGTAATACCAAAGCTGACGCCGATAAACGCCATGGCTTTAGTGCGATTCTGTTCGCGGGTTAAGTCGGAAAGCAGCGCCATTACCGCTGCGGCAATCGCTCCGGAGCCTTGCAGCGCGCGGCCAAGAATAATGCCCCAGATCGATTCGGAAAGCGCGGCGATAATGCTGCCGAGAACGAAGATTAACAAGCCGCCGACGATAAGCGGTTTACGGCCAATGCGATCGGAGAGGAGGCCAAAAGGAACCTGGAATATTGCCTGCGCCAGTCCATAGATGCCTATAGCCAGGCCAATAAGGGCTTCACTTGCGCCCTGGAGCGCCATGCCATAAGTGGTCAGAACCGGCAGGACCATAAACATGCCGAGCATGCGCAGAGAGAAAACGGTCCCCAGACCCCAGGTTGCGCGCAGTTCGCCTGGCGTCATTTTGTTATCGTTCATTACCACCTCAATCTAAAAACTGCGCCTAGTGTAGTGGGGGGAGCCAGAAGCGTAAATAGATGTTTGTTTAACAGATATTACTGCTGTGTTGCACGATGAGGTGAGGGCGGTAGACAAAAAGAAACCAGCGGAGCGGGCTCCGCCGGCTAGCGGAGATTATTGGCAGTTAAAATCAACCCATTGGCCGCCTGCATCGGCGGATTTGACGCATTGCTCAACCCAGTAGACCCCGTGGAGCCCGGCTTCGACGTCCGGATACCAGAAGTTATCCAGAAACGCCTGGTCACTGCGATCCATTGCATCGATAGCGATGGCGTAACGGCGGTAAAGGTTGGCCCATGCCTCAAACAGCCCTTCCGGGTGGCCGCCGCCGATGCGGTCGTCTGCCAGCGCCTGCGGACTTAAATAGGGCATTCCACGTTCCAGAACGCGCGCGGGTTCGCCCTGCACCTCATAGCTGAGCTGATTTGGGCGCTCATCCCACCACTCAAGGCTGGCTTTTTCGCCAATGACGCGGACTTTTTGTGAGTGCATAGCGCCGCTGTTGACTGCGCTGGTCCACAGTGAACCGACGGCGCCATTATTATATTCCATCAGCACGAAGGCGTTATCTTCCAGCGGCGCGCGCGATTTGACGAAGCTCTGACGTGCGCATATCAGCCGGGTGATATTCAGATTTGGCACCATGGTTTCCGCAATAAATAGCGGGTGAGTCGCCAGATCCCCCAGCACGTAGCTAGGGCCGGCATATTTGGGCGTTACCCGCCAGCGGGTAGATTCAGCCTGCAGTTCAACGGCTTCATTATGAAAACCGTGGGCAAACTGCATATTGATAATGCGGATCTCCCCAAGCATACCCTCCGCGATCATCTGCCGCGCCTGCTGAATCATCTGGTGCCCGGCGTAGCCGTAGGTAACGCCGATTATTTTGTTCTGCTTTTTGCTCAGCGCCAGCAGCTCGCGGGCCTCGGCGGCGGTAAAGCACAGTGGTTTTTCACAGATAACGTGCAGCCCCGCTTCCAGCGCTGCTTTGGTGATCGCGAAATGGGTATTGTTCGGCGTAGTGACCGAAACGGCTTCAATGCCGTCAGGGCGTTTGGCTTCCTCTGCAAATAGCGTTTGATAGTCGGCGTAGCAGCGCTCGGGGGCGATTCCGAGTTGCTCGCCAAATTGACGGCCGCGTTCGGCATCAATATCGAGCGCGCCGGCCAGCAGGGTAAAGACATTATCGCGCAGTGCTGCACAGCGGTGGCTGTAGCCAATCTGGCTGGTGCCGCCGCCGCCGACCATTCCCCAGCGCAGGGAGCGAGATAAGGGTTTCATGCCGTTTAACATGATGATGCACTCCTCTAAAGAGAGACTTCGGATTTCAGATGTTCTTCTGGATAGCCCGCACCCGGAGAGGCGCGGGCCAGGTTTCGGGCTTTACATTTCTCCACGCGCCTCGCGCTCTTTCAGCTCTTGCATAATCTGTGGATATTGTTTATCCAGCCGATAAAACAGCAGGGTGATGATGACCACAATCCACAGGAAGAACGAGCCGTAGAGATAAACGTTATTAATCATGTCGATAGCGCTTTGCGGTTGAACGCCGGATCCACTGCTGGAACTGACGTAGCCCGAGAGGCTTAACAGGCCGGAGATAACCGCGGCGGCAATGCCTGCGCCGAGCTTCGTACCGACAGACCCCGCAGAGAAGATCATTCCCTCCTGGCGGACGCGCGTTTTCCACTGGCCGTATTCGACGGCGTCACCGCAGAAGCCGAATAGCACGGCATTCAGCGGCGCGAAGCCGATACCGCGAATAATGGCGTTGGCCAGCGCCCAGTGGTAGTCGTCAGAATTAAACATAAACAGCACCTGGCCTATGGTCGCCAGCACAATGCCGCAAAGGGCCACGTTGCGTTTACCGTATTTTCGAATGGGGATGGAACTCAGGAAGGTGAAAATAATGATGCAGGCGGTTTCGGCCACGAAAATGGAGCTGTAGAAGGTATCGTCGCCTAGCACGTAGCGGCAGTAGTAAGGTAGCGCGATACCAACCACGGTGTAATAAACGCTCTGGGCTGTCCAGAGGATCGCGCTGGCCCAGAAGTACTGGTTACGGAAGAGGGCAGAAAGCTGCGTTTTTACCGCTACGTTTCCCTGCTTTTCCCGCGCTTTGATAACCACTTTTTCTTCACATTTGTAGAAGCAAAACAGCAGTAACAGCAGCGCCAGAAAAGCCCAGATGGCCATGGTTTTAATCCATGCTGCCTGATCGTCGCCGAAATATTTCACCAGCGGCAATGTACAAGCCACGGCGAGAATGCGGCCAAATGGCGACATCGACATGCGGGTGATGCTAAGCATATCCCTTTCCCAGGAGGTCCGGGTCATCATCGCGGAGAGGCTGCCATAGGGGAGGTTGATCGCGGTGTAGCACACGGTGGTACAGAAGTTATAGGCTACCAGCAGGTAGAGAAACTGCAGCGTTCCGGTGGTTTGGGGCACGGTAAAGAGCAGAATCGCCGATACGGCGTAGGGGGCGCTCATCCACAGCAGCCAGGGGCGTGATTTTCCCCAGCGAGAGTTTGTGCGCTCAACCATCAGACCCATAATGACATCGGAAACACCGTCAAACAGACGTGAGATCAGCATTACCAGACCGACCGTGGCGATACTGATGCCGACATAATCCGTATAGAAAAGCGTTAAAACTGTGCCGATCATGCCGAAAACGACGTTACAGGCGGTATCGCCTCCACCATAGGCTATCCGGGTCGTCCAGGTTAACTTATCGCCGCGTGATGCTACGGGAGAAATAAGGATCTGCTGTTCACTCATGGTCTATTCCTTTGTCGGGGGGACAAGTAAGGACCTCAGCGCCAGTTCCACCGGCACTACCTTATCCTGATGTCAGCCAGAACATAAGGAAATGTTTGTTTCGTTTCAATGGTTATATGAAATTTAACTTCTGTATATGAGAGGCGGATCGAAAAATAGAAAAGATTGTGCGTCCGATGTGGATCGGGGAATCATCAAGTCATTCTGATTAATAAGGTTATTTGCTGCCTTTTTTGATGCTCATTGATTCATCTTGTATATGCAATTTGTGATTTTGAGTGCTGATTTTGTGAAGTGAATCGATAAGGCATTAGATTTTTATTTTTCATTATTAATGTAAATTGAAATTAATTTTTCTTTTTTGTGGTCGGGCATGCTGCAGCATGCCCGACTGATTAACGCATTTAACCGGTATTGCCGAACGCGGCGGTGGAGGAGGTGGATTTTGGCGCCGAATCAGCCGCGAAAATTCCTTTGGCCGCGAGCCCGGCGACGGTGATCGCGGCGGGGATGCCAAGGATCAGAAAAACGCTTTCGAAGCTAATATTCAGCGCCAGCATCTCAGCTCCGGCAAAAGCGCTGAGGATGGCGCCCATGCGGCCCACGCCGTGCATCCAGCTGGAACCTGTAGCCCGCGCTTCGGTAGGATAGTAGCGGGCGGAAAGCGCATTCATACCGGTATTGGCGCCGTTTAAACAGGCTCCGCTGATAAACGCCAGCAGGCAGATGAGCGCAAAGCTTGCCGCTGCATATCCCATTGCCATCGTAAACAGGCCGCCAACGGCGTAAATCATTCCGAGCGCCCGATGCGGATTAATCCGGTCCATCAACCAGCCCGCAAACAGCGAGCCAATGGTTCCTCCCGCCTGGTACATTGCGGTCATCACCGCCGCCTGGCCAACCGTTAATCCCACCTCTTTCACCAGCGTCGGTAACCAGCTACCGAGAAGATAGACCAGAAAGAGCCCCATAAAATAGACCAGCCAGAGCATCATCGAACCGAAGCGATACTGGCGGGAGAGAACGATGCGCATCGCATTTGCCTGCACGGGCTGGGCTGGGAGAGTGAACTCGGCATCATCGGCGATTTGGCCCGGATAGAGGCGCTGCAAAATCAGCCGAATACGTCGGGCTGGCGCGCGCTTAACCACCAGAAAACGCACCGATTCCGGTAACAGCCAGATCAGGAGCGGCGCGAACAGCAGCGGGAGGATGCCGCCGAGCAGCATCAGCGAGTGCCAGCCAAACTTCGGGATTAGCCATGAGGCGGAGAATCCTCCCGCCGCGGCGCCAAAGGTGAAGCCGCAAAAAATAATCGTAATCAGAAACGAGCGCTGACGCTCAGGCGCATACTCCGACACCAGAGTGCCGATATTCGGCATGGCGGCGCCTAATCCGAGCCCGGTCAGAAAACGAAAAAGCACCATCTGTTCGATGTTTTGCGAAAGGGCGGTGGCAATGGTCCAGAAGCCGAAGAAGAAGACGCTATTGATGATGATTTTTTTCCGCCCCAGCCAGTCGGCGAGCGGCCCGGAGAATATAGCGCCCAGCGCAAGGCCTATCAGCGCGGCGCTGATGACAAAACCGAGTTCATGGTTGCTTACTCCCCATTCCTGCTTCAGCGTCGGGGCGATAAATCCCATGATGGCGATATCAAAGCCGTCCAGCGCAATCACGCAGAAGCCTAAAAACACCACCAGTTTTTGAAAGCGGCTGAGCGGATTGGCGTTGATTAACTCCCTGACGTCCAGGCGTTGAGTCTGTGTCATGGGATGCTCCTTATGCGCAAGGGCGCAGGTAGGACTGCGCGGCGTTAAACAGCAACTGAGCGCGAGTGAGTGCCGGCAGCGCGCCGCGTTCGCCGCTTAGCGGAACCTCGATAGAAACCGGCAGCGTCGCCGGAAGCGCCGCCATCAGTCCATGCAGATCGAGCCCGCCTTCGCCGGGCACCTTACGCGCGGCGCGGGCCTGGTAAATCAGCTCCTGTTCATCTGCTGGGATCTGCGGCGAGGCATCGCAAAGCTGCATATAGTTGAGGCAGTTTTTCGGCAGCGCGGCGAGCGTAGACAGCGACTCGCCTGAGCGCCAGAAATGAATCGCGTCGATCAAAATACCGATATCCTGGCGGCCGCTGGCGGCGATAAGCGCCTGGGCTTCGGCGATGGTGCGCAGCTGTGTCCAGGGCATGGGCTCCAGGTTCATGGTTAAACCATACTCCTGGCCAGCTTCGGCAAGCCGGGCCAGATTTTCCGCGCTGCGAGCGCGGTTGTCATCATTTCCGGCGACTAAAACCTGTCTGGCGCCCAGACGCGCGGCGGTATGGAGAAAGAGCTGCAAACGAGCGTCCAGCGAAAAATCTGGCGTCAGGCGGACTATCTCAACGTCCGAGACGCGAATACCGGTTTCCATCAGCGCTGCCAGGGTATCGCGGACAGCGGCAGTATCGCCCAGCATGCCATAGTCAGGGTCGGTCGCCGTGGCGGGAAGCAGGCGCAGGCCGACGTGAGTAAATCCGGTTTGGGCCGCGATCCGCACCTGTTGCGGTGGCGGGACGTCGAGTAGGGTAAGCGCGGCGAGTGACAGGGTTCGCATGTTCATAAAGGACTCCAGTACAGTTGCAGGTGATTGTTGTTATGCGTATTGCCGTCCCTGGTAAAATGCTTTACTGCGTTGCTTTATTAATGTTTTCTGCCAGTTTTTTACCGACCATGTAGCCAAAGGTCATGGCCGGACCAAGCGTGATACCGCCGCTGGGATAGAATCCCCGCATCACGCTCGACATATCGTTGCCGATGGCGTAAAGGCCCTGAATCGGCTGCTGCTTCGCGTTGAGAACCCGCGCATTCTCATCGGTAATTAAACCGCTGAAGGAGCCCAGCGAACCGGGCAGAATGCGTACCGCATAAAAAGGCGCGCGGCTGAGTTTCCCAAGCGTAGGGTGAGGGGAACGGCTGGCGTCCCCCTGCGCGCGGTTGTATGCCGACGCGCCGCGCTGATAATCCTTATCCTCTCCCTGGTCTACAAAACCGTTAAAACGGGCGATCGTTTCCGCCAGCTGCTGCGAATCGATAGCGCATGCTTTCGCCAGCGCTTCCAGCGTCTCGCCGACGTACAGATAGCCGGTGCGTCGCCAGGACTCCGGGGCAAAAGGAAAAGGGCGGGCATGGCCTAACCCATAGCGCCGAAGCGCACGGCTATCGCCAATCAGCCACGCCTGTGGCGCTTCGCCAGGCGGCGTGGCCTCCAGCAGCGCGGCGATAAAATCGTGGTAAGAATCAGCCTCATTGGTAAAGCGTTTACCGTTGGGCAGTACGGCAATAAAGCCGGGCTTGGCGCGCTCAACCAGATGTGGGAAGAGCAGCTGCAGACCGCTGGCCTGCGTCACGCGCGAAACGGGCGCCCAGGCCATCGCATGCCTGAGCGTGGTATCAAACTGGCCGCCGACCGTTTCGCCAAGGCGGATGCCCTCCCCCTGATTACCCGGAGGCGCGGCGGAGAAGTGGCCATAGCCGCTGGCGGCGTGCGGCACGTTTTCGGCCAGGCGCTGTCTGTCGTGAGGAAAGCCGCCGCAGGCGAGGATCACCGCACCGGCCCGAACCTCTATCCGGCCGTCGTCGCTGCGTAATATCGCGCCCTTTACTCCGTTCCCGGATGCGAGCAGCCGTTCAACCGGCGCATTAAGCTGAAAAGTCACTCCTGCATCCAGCGCCGAGCGCAGCAGCCGGGCAACCAAAGCGTTGCCGTTAACCAGATACTGTCCGCGTCCGGCGCGCAGCCGCTGCCAGCCGTGGCGCAGCAGGCGACGGCTGGCATACAGCGCCGATCGCGGAGAGCGAGTGGCGTTGAAAAAGTGTGCCATATCCGTGCCGCCGGCAATGCCCATTCCCGCGAGGCTGATAGTCTCCAGAGGCGGGCGCAGGCGATGCAGCCAGTCGCTGAGCAGCCGCCCGTCGAAAGGCTGCGCCGTGACCGAGCGCCCTCCGGCGGCCGATCCCGGCGAATGATGAAAATCGGGCATTTTGCTGCCGGAAAGAAACTGCACGGCAGTATGGCGGCGGAAAAAGTCAATCATCTCCGGTCCGTGCCGTAAGTAGGCAAGCAGGCGCGCATCGGCCGGTTCACCGTTCATTTCATGCTGCAAATAAACCAGCGGTGCGTTGGGCTCTTCTTTAATCCCCTCTTCACGCGCCAGCGGATTATGCGGGATCCACAGCCAGCCGCCGGACCAGGCGCTGGTGCCGCCAATCACCGACTCTTTCTCCGCAACCAGCACGCTGGCGCCGCCAATGGCGGCAGTGACGGCGGCGGAGAGCCCCGCCGCGCCGGAGCCGACCACCAGAACATCCACGTTCATCTGCCCGCTCATAACCGACTCCTTATTGCAGCGGTGAAAAATCAGTAGGGCGCAGAAGAACCGACTCCAGGCGCTCAACGGCGGCCAGTTCGCGGTTCTTGCGTGAAAACGTCAGCCAGCGTTCGTCCTGCGCCATGCGCGCCCGACGCACCAGGCGATCGTCCAGGCTTTCATAGGCCCAGATATGCACCACTTGATTAACCACCCCAATTTCAGTAAAGAAAAAGCCGATGAGTTTGCCGAGATGTTCGGTTTGTACGGCGTAAGCATCGCTTTTATATAACGCCAGCCAGTCGGCCATTTTCAGCGGATTAATGGTGTAGGTACGTTTTTCATAGATCATAATTTTCTCCTGTTGAGAGTGCGTGTTGTTGCGCCATATGGCTGGCTGAGAGATAGCCGAAGGTGAGCGCCGGGCCGAGAGTAATGCCTGGACCGGGATAGGTGCCTGCCATAATCGAATCCATATCGTTACCGACGGCATAGAGCCCTTTAATGGGGCGCCCCTGCTGGTTAATGACCTGAGCATTGGCGGTAGTGACCAGGCCGCGCGAGGTGCCGAGATCGCCGGTATAGAGGGTAATGGCGTAAAACGGCGGGCTGGTCAGCGGAGCGTTACAGGCGTTTGGCCGATGGCCGGGATCGCCCATCGCGCGGTTATAGCTGTTGCCGCCTTTGGCGAACTCCGGGTCGTGGCCCTGGGCGGCATCGCGGTTATAGCGTGCCACCGTTTCTGCCAACGTCTGCGGGTCCAGCCCGAGCTGTTGCGCCAGTTCCGCCAGCGTTTCGGCCTGGTGCAGATAGCCCGCCTTCACCAGCGCGTCGTTATTCACCGGAGCAGGGCGCGCAAGGCCCAGGCCATAGCGCTTCATGGCCAGAGCATCACAAATCAGGAAGCAGGGGGCGTTTTCTGCCCGGCTTTGCATGGCGCTGGCGAAATGGTGATAAGAATTTGATTCATTCACGAAGCGAACCGCTCGCTGGTTAACGGCAATGACGCCGGGTTTCGCGCGGTCGGTGACCAGGTGAGGGAAGCGCTCTTGCGTGCCGTCGGGACGCCGTAAAACCGAGACCGGCGCCCAGAAAAAGTTAGACGGCAGATCGGCGCCTTCGCGGGCATTGACCGCGGCGGCAAGGCGCAGCGCGGCGCCGTCGTTGGCGGCGGGCGACATGGTGTAGTGCTCGCGAGTAGCAGGGCGATAGCGTTCAGCCAGTTTGCCTGCGGCAAAACCTCCCGCCGCCAGCACCACGCCGCAGCGGGCTTCGAGGAGCTGTGGCTGCCCATCGTTCTCGATTTCCACGCCGGTTATTTCGCCATTGCGTTCGCTTAGCGAAAGCACATTCACGTTGAGCCTGAGCTGCATTCCTTTGCGAAAGGCGAGCGTCGCCATGCGCGCTATCAGCGCGTTACCCATCGCCAGCCGTGTTCCTCGAGGGTATTTGAGCCGATCGCGGCCGTAGCGCAGCAGCAGCTTGCCGCAGTGGGTGATAGAGCGCAGGGAGCGGCGCAGATCGAGAAAGTGCTGGATATCGACCCGATTAACCATCATTCCGCCAAATAGCAGCATCCCCGGCGGAGGAGAACGGAGATCGCGGAAATATTCGCCTAGCTTGCGCCCGTCAAACTCCACCACCTCCAGCGCCCGGCCGACGTCGACGGCACCGGGTTCATCCGGGTAATAATCCGGAGAAAGCGGACGCAGGCTATATTTCACCGCCCCCTCTTTTTCAAGAAACGCCAGCGCCTCGCGTCCCGAAGAGATAAAAGCTTCGATCAGATCCTGACGATAGTTGGGCTCGCCGATGATGGTCCGCAGATAGGTTTTGATTGCCTGCTGACTATCGTCTGTAGTCATTGTTCGCGCCTGATCGCTATCGTGGATCCATACCGCGCCGCCGGAAATGGCGGACGTGCCGCCAAACTGCGGGGCTTTTTCCAGCATCAGCACCGACAGTCCTTTACAGCAGGCGGTCACCGCCGCGGCAAAGCCTGCTGCGCCGCTGCCGATAACGATGACATCCCAGCTTTTCATGCTGCCGCTCCTTGTTCCTGCGGAATGGCGCCAATGAACTGCCCCATGAGTTTCATCTGCGCCAGCGCCATCTCCGGCCCGGTCTGGATAGTGCAGCCGCGATCGCGGGCGAAGGCCAGAAGCGGGGTGACGATCGGCGCGGTTACCACGTCAGCGACATGCGTTGCTGCGGGAAGGGTTTCCAGCAGCGCCTGCGGCAGCGGTAAAGAAGCGAAACCGGTCATTCCCGCTGGAGAGCCATTCACCACTAAATCCAGACCAGTAAGGGTAGTGGGCAGGTCGCGGAGCTGAACGTGGGGAAAATGGGCTGCCAGTCGGTTATGCAGTTGCTGAAGGGTAGCGGGATTCTGGTCATGCAGGGCCAGCTGAAGGATGCCCGCTTCGCATAATCCCCAGGCAATTGCGCTGCCGACGCCGCCGCAGCCGGAGAGAAGCGCTTTTTTACCCGCGGCATTAAATCCATGCGCCTCTGCGGCAAGCTGGAAGCCGACGCCATCCAGCATATCGCCTTGCAAACGGCCATCGGCCAGCTTACGGATGACATTGACGGCATTCAGGTGTCGGGCTCGCAGCGTTAACTCATCAACCAGGGCAGCGGCACGCTGTTTATGCGGAACGGTAACCAGCACGCCGCTCATGTTGTGCCAGCCGCGTAGCGTATTGAGATAATCAGCAACGGCTTGCGGAGCGATATCCACCGGGATCATGATGCTATCCATCTGTCGTTCGGCGAAGTAGCGGTTGAAGTTCTCCGGCGATTTAACCTGGGTAATCGGGTGGCCGATAACGGCGACGACCTGAGTGAATCCACTGACCATTTCCAACCTCATTTTGTTAAATGAATGTTGTGAAAGTATTTCAGCGGAAGCTGAGAGCGACAACGCAGAATTCGGCCATACTGGTTGTTAATCGCACCACCACTGCGATAATCGCGCTAAACTGATCATATTGTTGCGAAAGTGTGAACAGCTATGCAAAACCAGATTCATTCCCGCGATCTAATCGTCGGCCTGCAAAAGGGGTTGGCGCTGATCCAGCTATTTTCGAAAGAGTTTCCACGTCTCACGGTGCCGCAGGCGGCGAAAATGAGCGGTCTGACGCCTAGCGCCGCACGCCGTTTTTTCCTCACGCTGCTGCATGAGCGCTATCTGCAGACCGACGGACGTCACTACTGGCTGACGCCCAAAGCGTTAAGGCTGGGGCAGGCGTATGTGGATTCGGCGCAGTTTCCGCGGATGGTGCGACCGATCGTGGAGTACATCGCCAGCCGAACGGAAGAGCATGCTTCGGTAGGTGTGATTGATGACGATGAGCTGGTTTATATCGCCCGCAGCAAGCATACGCCGTTTAACTCGACTTCAGTGCGTCTGGGAGAAAGGGTGCCGATTTACTGTACCGCCGGAGGGCGGCTCTGGCTGGCTTCGCTGGCGGAAGATGAATGTGAAACCGTTTTGCAGCGGATCCGCCGCGAACAGCGCACGCCCTATACGGTAACGGACGTAGCGGCTTTAATGGAAAAGATCGCTCAGGTGCGTCGGCAGGGCTATGCCGCGATTGAGCAGGAGTTTGAAATTGGCATGCTGGTGCTGGCGGTGCCGCTGTCCGACAGGGAAGGGCTCTACTGGGGGGCGCTGAGCTTAACCAGCCATCAGTCGAGAACCTCGCTGGAGGCGCTGTGTCGCGATCATCTGGATTTACTCTATAGCGCCCAGGCGATGCTGGTGGGCTAACCCGCGTCGCAGCGCGGAGTAGAAATGGGCAGGCTGATAGCCTGCCCGCATAATTACGCTTTCGCGACGTCGATAAAGCTGTTCCAGTCGGAACCTGCGTTGTTAACGAAGGTTGACCAGCTGTTAGAGGCCGTATTAACGAAGCCATTCCAGTTATCCAGACCTGCGGAGACAAAAGCGTTCCAGTCCACTTGACCGCTGAGGAATTTGCCAAACTGTACCGTGCTATCGATCACGAAGTTAGCGAAGGCTGCGCCGGAGGTCGCGACAAAAGAGCTGAAACCAACTCCCGAGTTGACCACGAAATTGGTAAAGCTCGTGGCAGCATCGACGAGGTTGAAACCACCGGAAACGCATTCCATTTCGCAAATATTTAATTCTTTCATTTTTTATTCCCTTATTGGACATATTGTAAATTGCGAGCTACTTGCTCGAGCGAAAGGCTAACACCATGGGAAAGAGAGAAACCAGATGCCAGGCTGAGGGATATGCTTATTTTTCTATCAATTTTTAATGAATCTAATACATATGATGTACATCATTCACCTGTTAGAAAATGAAGCGAATGGCCAGTTTCTTTAAATAATGTGAATTAGAAGGAAGGGTAGATAAAAAAAACAGCCCCCGATCTTACGAACGGAGGCTGTAGAACGATAGCTGACCTGCGAGTTATCTCGCCATTGCCAGCAGGCTATGTGAATCCGGCACCATAAAGTCAACGGACATCATCACCGACAGCGCGGTAATGGCGACAATCGAAAAGACGAACAGCTTACGCGCCCAGACTTTATCATCCGCCACTTTATAGCCGCGCAGCGCCATACCGAGCCACCAGACGCTCACGGCCGCAGCGACAACCAGATATTTATATCCGGCGTAGCCGCCCAGAGAGAGCATCAGCGTAGCCACGGTGAAGGCGATGATGTAAACGGTAATATGATTTTTGGCGACTGAAATGCCTTTCACCACCGGCAGAACCGGAATATTCGCTGCCTGATAATCCTTAAAGCGGAAGATCGCGATAGCGTAGGAGTGGGGCATCTGCCACAGGCTGAAAATCGCCAGCAGAATCGCGGCACCGCTGTCAAAATCACCGGTAACCGCGCAGTAGCCAATCACCGGCGGCGCAGCGCCGGAGAGAGAACCAATCAACGTGCCGTAGACGGAGTGGCGCTTCATGTACAGGCTGTAAACGCCGACATAAACCACGAACCCCATCACCCCCAGCCAGCAGGCCAGGGGATTAGCGCCAAACCACAGGAGCATGAAGCCAGCAATACCCAGCACGGTGGCGTATACCAGCGAAGCTTCTGGCGAGATCAGCCCTTTGACCAGCACCCGGTTTTTCGTCCGTTCCATCTTACGATCGATATCACGGTCGATATAGTTGTTGAAAACACAACCCGAGGCGACCACCAGGGATACTCCGAGGAGCGTCCAGAGAAATAGCGGATAGTCGATGTGGCCTTTGGAGGCCAGCAGGAAACCGCCAATCACGGAGATCAGGTTGCCAAAAATGATGCCTGGTTTCGTTACTTGCAGGTATTGCTTAAACATACTCGCCGCTCTTAGTGCATCATCATGTTGTAGTTCAGGTTCCACATAATCCAGATGGAGCCAACGACTACGATAGCAATGATGATTACGGTGAAGATAAATGCGGTCAGGTTCCAACCTTCGTCCGATTTACTGTTCATATGCAGGAAGTACACGAGGTGTACCACAATCTGCACAACTGCAGTAACCAGGATGGTTCCCAGAATTGCCGCATGCGATGCGGAGCCACTCATCACCATTGCAAACGGGATAACCGTCAGAATGATCGACAGAATAAATCCTGTCATGTAGCTCTTCACGCTGCCGTGAGAAGCGCCGCTATGATCGGTAGAATGACTCATTACATCGCCCCCATCAGATAAACAACAGAGAACACGCAGATCCACACGACGTCCAGGAAGTGCCAGAACAGGCTCAGGCACATAATACGGGTGCGGTTAGTGCTGGTCAGCCCACGACGGGAAACCTGAACCATCAGCACCGCCATCCAGATCAGACCTGAAGTCACGTGCAGACCGTGGGTGCCGACCAGCGCGAAGAACGCTGACAGGAAGCCGCTGCGATCCGGACCCATACCTTCAACAATCAGATGATGGAATTCATAGAGCTCCATCGCGATGAATCCTGCCCCGAAGAGGAAGGTCAGCGCGAGCCAGGAAACGACCTGGCTCTTGTTGTTTTTGTACATGGCGATAGCCGCCATGCCGTAGGTGATGGAGCTGAACAGCAGCAGCGCGGTTTCAACCAGAACGAACGGCAGTTCAAAAATATCTTTACCGGTCGGACCGCCCGCCGTGCCGTTCACCAGAACGGCATAGGTAGCGAACAGAGTGGCGAAGATAATGCAGTCGCTCATCAGGTAGATCCAGAAACCGAATACCTTCATCGGTCCTGTATCATGGTGCCCGTGTTCGTGCGCGTGGGCGTTATGCGCAAGAGTATCAGTTGCCATTTTTCAGCCCTGCTTTGTTAATCTCATCGAAATGCTGATTTTCCAGTTTTTCGACTACTGCAACCGGCACGTAGTAATCCACGTCCTCGTCAAAGCTCTTAATGATCCAGGTCGCCAGGATGCCGACGAAGCTTGCAATCGCCAGCCACCAGATATGCCAGATCATTGCGAAACCAAACAACGTTGCGAAAGCTGCAATGACAATGCCCGCGCCGCTGTTTTTCGGCATATGAATCTCTTCATAGCCAGCCGGTTTCTTATACGCTTCGCCTTTTTCTTTCATTTCCCAGAACGCGTCACGCTCGTGAACGACAGGAACAATAGCGAAGTTGTAGAACGGCGGAGGAGAAGAGGTTGCCCACTCCAGCGTACGGCCGCCCCATGGGTCACCGGTGAGGTCGCGGTTCTGCTCGCGATCGCGGATAGACACGTAGAACTGAATCAGCTGGCAGAGGATACCGCAGGCGATCAGCGCCGCACCGCAGGCTGCAACAACCAGCATCGGATGGAACTGCGGGTCAATCTGCTGGCTCAGGCGACGGGTCATACCCATGAAACCCAGCACGTACAGCGGCATAAACGCCACGAAGAAACCGATGATCCAGAACCAGAAAGCGCGTTTGCCCCAGGTTTCGTTCAGCGTGAAGCCAAAGGCCTTCGGCCACCAGTAGGTCAGACCTGCGAAACAACCGAACACCACGCCACCGATGATGACGTTATGGAAGTGCGCGATCAGGAACAGGCTGTTGTGCAGCACGAAGTCTGCGCCCGGTACCGCCAGCAGAACGCCGGTCATACCGCCTACGGAGAAGGTAACGATAAAGCCAATCGTCCACAGCATTGCTGAGTTGAAGACGATGCGGCCCTGGTACATGGTGAACAGCCAGTTGAAGATCTTAACCCCGGTCGGGATAGCGATGATCATGGTCGTAATACCGAAGAAGGCGTTTACGTTCGCGCCCGCACCCATAGTAAAGAAGTGGTGCAGCCAAACGATGAACGACAGAACGGTAATACATACTGTTGCCCATACCAGCGAGGTGTAGCCAAACAGACGCTTACGCGAGAAGGTTGCGGCGATTTCGGAGAAGACCCCGAATACCGGCAGAACCAGAATGTACACTTCCGGGTGACCCCAGGCCCAAATCAGGTTGATGTACATCATCATGTTGCCACCCATATCGTTGGTAAAGAAATGGGTGCCCAGGTAGCGGTCCAGGGTCAGCAGCGCGACGGTGACGGTCAGAATTGGGAAAGAGGCAATAATCAGGATGTTGGCGCACAGAGATGCCCAGCTAAATACCGGCATCTTGAACATGGTCATGCCAGGGGCACGCATCTTGATAATCGTAACAAAGAAGTTAATACCAGTTAACGTTGTACCAATACCGGATAGCTGGAGAGCCCAGATCCAGTAATCGACCCCGACGCCTGGACTGTACTCGATTCCCGATAGCGGCGGATAGGCCAGCCAACCGGTCTGCGCGAATTCACCGACGCCCAGAGAAAGGTTAACCAGAATCACGCCCACAACGGTGAACCAGAAGCTCAGGTTGTTAAGGAATGGGAAGGCAACGTCGCGCGCACCGAGCTGAAGCGGAACCACCAGGTTCATCAGACCGATAACAAACGGCATCGCTACGAAGAAGATCATGATAACGCCGTGGGCGGTAAAGATCTGATCGTAGTGATGAGGCGGCAGGAAGCCTGCTTCCCCGGCCGAGGCCAGCACCTGCTGGCTACGCATCATAACGGCGTCAGCAAAGCCACGCAGCAACATGACGATTGCTACGATAACGTACATGATACCGAGACGTTTGTGGTCAACCGAAGTCAGCCACTCGTTCCAAAGGTAGGACCACTTACCGAAGTAAGTGATGGCAGCCAGAAGCGCCAGCCCCCCAATGATAATTGCAGCCACCGTAACCACAATAATGGGTTCATGGTAGGGCACTGCATCCAGTGTAAGTTTTCCGAACATCGTTTTCTTCCTCGGCCCCTTAGTGAGCGGTTTCCGCGTGGCTCATGTCCATGCCTTCCATTCCTTCGTGCGCTGCATGCTCGCCCTCGGGTTGGGTCATATCCATGCTCTTACCGTGAGACATAAATTTGTTCACCACATCTTTAAACAAATCAGGTTTCACGTTAGAGAAGTATTCCACTTTGTTGTATTCGCTAGGCGCAGCCAGTTTGTCGAACGTTTCCATGGAGTCCATAGCGTTCGCAGACTGTTTGGCTTTCGCTACCCACTGATCGAAGGTTGCACGATCCGGCGTGGCGATAGCTTTGAACTTCATTCCTGAGAAGCCCGGGCCGCTATAGCTGGCGGAGATACCGTCGTAAGTACCAGGTTCGTTCGCGATGAGGTGCAGCTGAGTCTGCATCCCGGCCATTGCGTAAATCTGGCTACCTAAACGTGGGATAAAGAACGAGTTCATCACGGAGTTGGAGGTCACTTTGAAGTGTACCGGTACGTTCGCCGGGAAGGCGATTTCGTTGACGGTAGCAATGCCTTGTTCCGGATAGATGAAGAACCATTTCCAGTCCATCGAAACGACTTCGATGGTGATAGGTTTTTCATCGTGAGCAAGCGGTTTGCTCGGCTCTAATGCGTGAGTTGTTTTCCAGGTCAGAACGGCCAGGAACAGGATGATCAGAATAGGAACCGTCCAGACCACAGCTTCAACTTTGTTGGAGTGTGACCAGTTCGGGCTATACTTCGCATCTTTATTGCTCGCACGATACTTCCAGGCAAATCCTACTGCCATCAAGACGGCTGGAATAACGACGATCATCATCAGGCCAAAGGCCGTCAGAATCAGAGAGCGTTGCTCCAGTCCAATCTGTCCTTTTGGGTCGAGGAGTGCAGAATCACAACCACTGAGTAATACAGTGCCTGCGATTAATGACATCCATCCCAAACTTTTATTGTATTTCCTAAGTCTCATTGAACGACCTCAATTCCACGGAATCTGGTGGCGCTTAAAGTGTACGGGCATTTTACGGGAAGGTTGCATTACTGTAAACATAGTTGGAGCTGTGTCTGTTCTATGTTAGCGGCTTCTGCTTGCCTTGTCACATATGTTACGGAGTGTGACATTATAGCTTGCAAACCTTGATTTACGCGGGATTGATAACGAAAGGGATAAGAATGAAAGGGTTTATAAGAGAATGAGCATAACCACCCGCAAAACAACACAAATAATTAACAATTAATTATCAAATTAAAGACATCATAAAAGCCGAAAATAAAACCAGCTGAGCTGAATCGGTTAAATTATTTATAGATTCGCATAAAAATTGTCAATAATTTCCAGAAATCTAAAACGCACAAAACAACAAATCAGGTACATTGAATATAAAATCGTTAATAAGACGTTATAATTACGTTTAGTAATTACAACGTCCATTTACGTTCTTGCGCTGATTTAAATCAACTCGGTTTTGCGCAATGCGAGGTAGTCAAGGAACGCGCCGAGCAAAATACCCGCAACGGCGGTAAGAACGGCAACCTCAAGCAGGCCCGCGAGGAAGGAAAAGGTGGTGTAATCCAGCGCGTTGAGGACCAGCAGCAGTAGCCATATCGCCAGCATCAGGCAGCCAATCGCCAGAATAACTAATGCCAGCCCGTATGCCTGAGGAAAAAGCGTGCGCGGCATAAAGCTCTCCGAACGTTGAGTATGTTCAAGCGTACGGCGACAAATTAACAGCAGCAAAATCCCCGGAACCGCAGCAACAACGGAAAAGAGATAGAAAGCAGGCCATCCGTGAGCTTCGACAAACCAGCCGGCGATAGGCCCCACATATACGCGCCCAACAGCGGAGAGCGCTGAGAGCAAAGCGAACTGGGTGGCTGAAAATGACTTATTGCACAGCGTCATCAGCAGCGCAACGAATGCCGCTGTGCCCATTCCGCCGCACAGGTTTTCGAAAAACACCGCCGTCGCCATGGAGAAAAGGTGTTTATCGGTAATTGAGAGCAGCCAATACCCGGCGTTGGATACCCCCTGCAGCAGGCCGAAAATCAGCAGCGCGCGGAAAAGCGTCAGGCGCTGCATAAGCACGCCGCCATAAAGCGCACCGACAATCGTGGCGAACAGGCCGAGCGTTTTATTGACCATGCCCACTTCGCCCGCATCAAAACCGACGCCGCGAATCAGGAAGGTGGTGGTCAGACTCATGGCAAACGCGTCGCCAAGCTTATAAAGGACGATAAGCAAGAGAATAAGCCAGGCATTATTGCGGCCGAAGAAGTCGCGCAGCGGTGCGGCGACGGCCTGCTCCAGCGTCTTCGGCACCGGAATGACGTCGCTGGGTTCCGGGGCCAGCAGAGTAGCAATAATGCAGGGGATTAGCAGTGCGGCCATCAGCCAGTACATTCCCTGCCATCCCAGCCAGCGATCGGCCAGCCATAGCGCCAGCCCGCCGGAAACCAGCATCCCCAGACGATAGCCCAGCACGCTGATTGCCGCCCCGGTGCCTCGCTCTTCAGCGGCCAGCACGTCGGTCTTCCACGCGTCAAACACGATATCCTGCGAGGCGGAGCAAAAGGCGATAACGACCGCCAGCGCCGCCATCCAGCGTAGTTGCGTGGAAGGTTCAAGGAATCCCATCGCCGCAATGGCAATAAGTAGCAGGATCTGGGTCGCCAGCAGCCAGCCGCGTCGACGACCAAGAAACGGCGGCGTATAGCGGTCCATTACCGGCGACCAGAGGAATTTAAAGACGTAGGCCTGCCCGACGAGCGAGAAAAAACCGATGGTTTTGAGATCGATGTTTTCAACGGTCATCCACGCCTGTAGCGTGCCGGAGGTCAGGGCTAGCGGTAATCCAGAGGCGAAACCGAGAATCAGCAGGATAGCTGATTTTGGCTGCGTGAAAATGCGTAAATAATGATTGGACATAGCATATCGTGCAGACCCGACGCGAGGCCGGGTCTGCAACTCAAATTAACGCGCGTTTTGCTTGATGAAATCGTGAATGCTGGTGTCCTGCGCCATGTCGGAGATGGTGTCGGTCATGACGCTATTAACCGCATCGGCAATATTTTTGTTCGAGGCCTGGAAGGCGCCTTCAACAGAGTAGCTGGCACGGTAGTTTTTCGTCATCTTATTGCCGTTGGCGGCGGTCGCGATAATCGCAATATCCGCTTTGGTCGCAATGTTGTAGCGTACGTTGCCTTGAGAAACGTCGGCGTACAGTTTGTTGACGATGATTTGCAGGTCAACCGCGCCGTTTGGACCAATCATGTAGCCACGCGAGGTCATCTGCTTCTCGAGCACTTCCTGCAGCAAGAAACGCAGGTCGCGGGAGGCGGTTAGCGTAACCTGCTGATTATCACGGGTGACTTTCGCCAGCGCCTGATCCGGACGCTGATCGGCGCCGTTAATGCTGACGGTCACGCCCATCAGGCTCGGATCCTGCTGCGGCAGCGTGATTTTCGGCGATACCTCAATAGTGGTCGGCGGAGTGGCGCATCCGGCCAGCATAAACAGCGCGACCAAAGGAAAGAGAATTTTCTTAAACATGTTCAGGGTCTCAACGCATGGTGGAGTGGTAATGAGGAAAATTCCCGCCATCATAACATCGCCAACGGCAAGGGGAAGTGGCAACGCATGTAAATTCATCGTCTTGTGCGTTTTCTGGCCTTGCCATATCGGTTATCGCCATCCGGACGGGGCTTCAGCGAGACAGAATCAGTAAACCTGATACTTTTGCCGCAAAATATCAGAGGAATGCTAATTTTTTGTTGTTTTCGCCCAATGGAAGCGGTAAAAGCGGCTAACATTTAAAGGGAATGGCGGCAATACAGCGTTGTCGGAGGAGAAAATTCATGATGATACGTGAACAGATCGAAGCAAAACTTAGGGCAGCGTTCGACCCGGTGTATCTTGAAGTCGTGGATGAAAGCTATCGCCACAACGTTCCTGCGGGCTCTGAAAGTCATTTTAAAGTGGTGTTGGTAAGCGATCGCTTCCTTGGCGAGCGTTTTCTTAATCGTCACCGTATGATTTACGGAACGTTGACTGAGGAACTATCAAGCACCGTGCACGCTCTGGCGTTGCATACCTACACAATCAAAGAGTGGGAAGGGCTACAGGATACCGTCTTTGCTTCTCCTCCTTGTCGCGGAGCTGGAAGTATCGCGTAGAAATCACATTTGCAACCGCTGGAGCTTTTCCAGTATGTTGCGTGGAGATTTATGAGAAAACGGCCTGCGGGCCGTTTTGTTTTGCCTGAAAATTGTGCGATGCGCGCATTTTGGCAGGCAAATTTGCTCGGGAAATGTGAAAAAAGCCGCAGCAGTGGGCGACAACCGTTCTCGACTCACAAAAGTGATGCCGCTATAATGCCGCGTCTTTTATTATGAATGTCTTCGGGATGATTCTGACGACAGGGAATGTGTTTCTGATTTGAAGAGGGCATCCCGGTTCTGCGAAGCAACCAGTTCGCGCTTCCAGAGTTGACCGAGCACTGTGATTTTTTTGAGGTAACAAGATGCAAGTTTCAGTTGAAACCACTCAGGGCCTTGGGCGCCGTGTAACGATTACTATCGCCGCTGACAGCATCGAGAATGCTGTCAAAAGCGAGCTGGTCAACGTAGCGAAAAAAGTTCGCATTGACGGCTTCCGTAAAGGCAAAGTGCCGATGAATGTTGTTGCTCAGCGTTATGGCGCATCTGTTCGCCAGGACGTGCTGGGTGATCTGATGAGCCGCAACTTCGTTGACGCGATCATCAAAGAAAAAATTAATCCGGCCGGCGCGCCGAACTATGTTCCGGGCGAATACAAGCTGGGTGAAGATTTCACCTACGCGGTAGAGTTCGAAGTTTATCCGGAAGTTGAGCTGCAGGGTCTGGAAGCGATCGAAGTTGAAAAACCGGTTGTTGAAGTGACCGACGCCGATGTTGATACCATGCTGGATACTCTGCGCAAGCAGCAGGCTAACTGGAAAGAAAAAGACGGCGCAGTTGATGCTGAAGACCGCGTTACCGTTGACTTCACTGGTTCCGTTGACGGCGAAGAGTTCGAAGGCGGCAAAGCCTCTGACTTCGTCCTGGCGATGGGCCAGGGCCGCATGATCCCGGGTTTTGAAGAGGGTATCAAAGGCCACAAAGCTGGCGAAGAGTTCACCATCGACGTGACCTTCCCGGAAGAGTACCACGCTGAAAACCTGAAAGGTAAAGCGGCGAAGTTCGTTATCAACCTGAAAAAAGTTGAAGAACGTGAACTGCCAGAACTGACTGAAGAGTTCATCAAACGTTTTGGCGTTGAAGATGGTTCCGTAGCCGGTCTGCGCGCTGAAGTGCGTAAAAACATGGAGCGCGAGCTGAAAGGCGCCGTGCGTAATCGCGTTAAGTCTCAGGCTATCGAAGGCCTGGTAAAAGCTAACGATATCGACGTACCGGCTGCACTGATCGACAGCGAAATCGACGTTCTGCGTCGTCAGGCTGCTCAGCGTTTTGGCGGTAACGAGAAACAGGCTCTGGAACTGCCGCGTGAGCTGTTCGAAGAGCAGGCTAAACGCCGCGTTGTTGTTGGTCTGCTGCTGGGCGAAGTGATTCGTACCAACGAGCTGAAAGCTGACGAAGATCGCGTAAAAGGTCTGATCGAAGAGATGGCTTCCGCTTACGAAGATCCGAAAGAAGTGGTCGAGTTCTACAGCAAGAACAAAGAGCTGATGGACAACATGCGCAACGTTGCGCTGGAAGAGCAGGCCGTTGAAGCCGTGCTGGCGAAAGCTAAAGTGTCTGAAAAAGCCACTTCCTTCAGCGAACTGATGAACCAGCAGGCGTAATTTCGCCTCCAGGTTTAAGGTTTGAGTAAAAACCCGTTGCCGAAAGGCTGCGGGTTTTTTTATTGCAATGATAGCCTTAGGATGAGTGCGAAAAGGCGATTTCAGTGATAGCGTTACGGCAAAAGATTGTTATGCTTGAATTATGGCGACGTCATCCCCATAACCGGGAGACGTAACTGCATTGGCATAATCATGCGCCGTAATGAAGCGTGCATCTATGCACTTCTGCCCGACAGCAGAAATTCTGGCTGATAATCCGTCCGTAAGGTTACAATCAGTGCAGCGGTTTTTTTCAAATTAATCCAGGAGACGGAAATGTCATACAGTGGCGAACGAGACAACTTTGCACCCCATATGGCCCTGGTGCCGATGGTCATTGAACAGACCTCACGCGGCGAACGTTCATTTGATATTTACTCCCGTCTGCTCAAGGAGCGCGTCATTTTTCTGACCGGCCAGGTAGAAGATCACATGGCTAACCTGATCGTGGCGCAGATGCTGTTTCTGGAAGCGGAAAACCCGGAAAAAGATATCTATCTGTACATTAACTCTCCGGGCGGCGTGATTACCGCCGGGATGTCTATCTATGACACCATGCAGTTCATTAAACCAGACGTGAGCACCATTTGTATGGGCCAGGCGGCCTCTATGGGCGCATTCCTGCTCACCGCCGGGGCGAAAGGCAAGCGTTTCTGCCTGCCGAACTCACGCGTGATGATTCACCAGCCGCTGGGCGGCTACCAGGGCCAGGCGACGGATATCGAAATCCACGCCCGCGAAATCCTGAAGGTGAAAGGTCGCATGAATGAACTGATGGCACATCATACGGGTCAATCTCTTGAGCAGATCGAGCGTGACACCGAGCGCGATCGCTTCCTGTCTGCCTCAGAAGCAGTGGAATACGGCCTCGTCGACTCCATTTTGACTCATCGTAATTGATGCCCCTGGCGCAAGGGTGCCGCTATACTTGGTTGTAAGAGGGCGGCACAACGCTTCATAGCGGTTTGCGCCTGAGAATGGCATTTGCGTCGTCGTGTGCGGCACAAAGAACTTAATAAGAGGTTTGGACTCATGACAGATAAACGCAAAGATGGTTCGGGCAAACTGTTGTACTGCTCTTTTTGCGGCAAAAGCCAGCATGAAGTGCGTAAGCTAATCGCCGGGCCATCCGTGTATATCTGCGACGAATGCGTTGATTTATGTAACGACATCATTCGCGAAGAAATTAAAGAAGTCGCGCCGCATCGCGAGCGCAGCGCGCTGCCGACTCCGCACGAAATTCGCCACCATCTGGACGATTACGTTATCGGCCAGGAGCCGGCGAAAAAAGTGCTGGCGGTGGCGGTATACAATCACTACAAACGTCTGCGCAATGGCGACACCAGCAACGGCGTAGAGTTGGGTAAAAGCAACATTCTGCTGATCGGACCGACCGGTTCCGGTAAAACGCTGCTGGCGGAAACGCTGGCGCGCCTGCTGGATGTGCCTTTCACCATGGCGGATGCCACCACTCTGACCGAAGCCGGTTACGTGGGTGAAGACGTTGAAAACATCATCCAGAAGCTGCTGCAGAAGTGCGACTACGACGTACAGAAAGCCCAGCGCGGTATCGTCTACATTGATGAAATCGACAAAATTTCCCGTAAATCGGATAACCCGTCGATCACCCGCGATGTCTCCGGCGAAGGCGTGCAGCAAGCGCTGTTGAAGCTTATTGAAGGCACCGTTGCCGCGGTTCCGCCGCAGGGCGGGCGTAAGCATCCGCAGCAGGAGTTCCTGCAGGTTGATACCTCTAAGATCCTGTTCATCTGCGGCGGCGCCTTTGCAGGACTGGATAAGGTCATTTCTCACCGTGTTGAAACCGGTTCTGGTATCGGTTTCGGCGCGACGGTTAAGGCTAAATCCGACAAGGCCAGCGAAGGCGAGCTGTTGTCTCAGGTTGAACCGGAAGATCTGATTAAGTTTGGTCTGATTCCTGAGTTCATCGGGCGTCTGCCGGTGGTGGCGACCCTGAGCGAGCTGAGCGAAGAAGCGCTGATTCAGATCCTCAAAGAGCCGAAAAACGCCCTGACCAAGCAGTATCAGGCGCTGTTCAGCCTCGAAGGCGCTGAGCTGGAGTTCCGCGACGAAGCGCTGGATGCTATCGCTAAGAAAGCGATGGCGCGTAAAACCGGCGCTCGCGGCCTGCGTTCTATCGTTGAAGCTGCGCTGCTCGATACCATGTACGATCTTCCGTCAATGGAAGATGTGGAAAAAGTGGTCATCGACGCCTCGGTTATCGATGGTCAGAGCAAGCCGCTGCTGATTTACGGCAAACCGGAAGCGCAGCAGGCATCTGGTGAATAATTAACCAATTTGCTCAAGCAGTTAACAAAAAGGGGGGATTTTATCTCCCCTTTTATTTTTCCTGCATTCCCGCCGTTGAATGTATGGAATACATCCCCATATACTGGTTTACATATTAACGGCGACGCGTCGTTGAGTTGCGTCGTCGGCTACCTGGCGGACTTTAAACTAAGAGAGAGCTCTATGAATCCTGAGCGTTCTGAACGCATTGAAATCCCCGTATTGCCGTTGCGCGATGTGGTGGTTTATCCGCACATGGTCATACCCCTGTTTGTAGGGCGGGAAAAATCTATCCGTTGTCTCGAAGCAGCCATGGATCATGATAAAAAAATCATGCTGGTTGCGCAGAAAGAAGCCTCGACGGATGAGCCGGGTGTAAACGATCTTTTCACCGTCGGGACCGTGGCGTCTATTTTGCAAATGCTGAAGCTACCGGACGGTACTGTCAAAGTGCTGGTCGAAGGTTTGCAGCGCGCGCGCATCTCTGCGCTATCTGATAACGGCGAGCATTTTTCGGCGAAAGCTGAATATCTCGAATCGCCGGCGATTGACGAACGCGAGCAGGAAGTGCTGGTTCGTACCGCTATCAGCCAGTTTGAAGGCTACATCAAGCTGAACAAGAAAATCCCACCGGAAGTGCTGACGTCGCTGAATAGCATCGACGATCCGGCGCGCCTTGCGGATACCATCGCAGCCCATATGCCGCTGAAGCTGGCGGACAAACAGTCCGTGCTGGAGATGTCCGACGTTAACGAACGTCTGGAATATCTGATGGCGATGATGGAGTCAGAAATCGATCTGCTGCAGGTTGAGAAGCGCATTCGCAACCGCGTGAAAAAGCAGATGGAGAAATCTCAGCGCGAGTACTACCTGAATGAGCAAATGAAAGCCATTCAAAAAGAGCTCGGCGAGATGGACGACGCCCCTGACGAGAACGAAGCGCTGAAGCGTAAGATCGACGCGGCGAAAATGCCGAAAGAGGCAAAAGAGAAAACCGAAGCGGAACTGCAAAAACTGAAAATGATGTCCCCGATGTCGGCGGAAGCAACCGTCGTTCGCGGCTACATTGACTGGATGGTGCAGGTACCATGGAACGCCCGCAGCAAGGTTAAAAAAGACCTGCGTCAGGCTCAGGAGATCCTCGACACCGATCACTACGGTCTGGAGCGCGTGAAGGATCGCATCCTTGAGTACCTCGCGGTGCAGAGCCGTGTTAACAAGCTCAAAGGGCCAATCCTGTGCCTGGTTGGGCCTCCGGGGGTTGGTAAAACCTCGCTGGGTCAATCTATCGCCAAAGCAACCGGACGTAAGTACGTGCGTATGGCGCTGGGCGGCGTGCGTGACGAAGCGGAAATCCGCGGTCACCGCCGTACCTACATTGGCTCAATGCCGGGCAAACTGATCCAGAAAATGGCCAAAGTGGGCGTTAAAAACCCGCTGTTCTTACTGGATGAGATCGACAAAATGTCTTCGGACATGCGGGGCGATCCGGCATCGGCGCTGCTGGAGGTGTTGGATCCGGAACAGAACGTGGCTTTCAACGACCACTATCTGGAAGTGGATTACGATCTCAGCGACGTGATGTTCGTCGCGACCTCTAACTCCATGAATATTCCGGCGCCGCTGCTGGATCGTATGGAAGTGATTCGCCTCTCCGGCTACACCGAAGATGAGAAGCTGAACATCGCCAAACGCCATTTGCTGTCAAAACAGATAGAGCGTAATGCGCTCAAAAAAGGCGAGCTGACGGTTGATGACAGCGCGATTATCGGCATTATCCGTTACTACACTCGTGAAGCGGGCGTGCGTGGTCTGGAGCGCGAAATCTCGAAACTGTGTCGTAAAGCGGTCAAACAGCTGTTGCTGGATAAGTCGCTGAAGCATATTGAGATTAACGGCGACAACCTGCATGACTTCCTGGGCGTGCAGCGCTACGACTATGGCCGTGCGGATAGTGAAAATCGCGTGGGTCAGGTGACTGGCCTGGCGTGGACGGAAGTGGGCGGCGATCTGCTGACCATTGAAACCGCCTGCGTTCCGGGTAAAGGCAAGCTGACCTATACCGGTTCACTGGGTGAGGTTATGCAGGAATCTATCCAGGCTGCGCTGACCGTGGTGCGTTCGCGTGCGGATAAGCTGGGTATTAACTCAGACTTTTATGAAAAACGCGATATCCACGTGCACGTACCGGAAGGCGCAACGCCGAAAGATGGCCCAAGCGCCGGTATTGCGATGTGTACCGCACTGGTTTCCTGCCTGACGGGTAATCCGGTGCGCGCCGATGTGGCGATGACCGGGGAAATCACCCTCCGCGGTCAGGTGTTGCCAATCGGTGGTCTGAAGGAAAAACTGTTGGCTGCACACCGTGGCGGCATTAAGACTGTTCTGATTCCTGATGAAAATAAACGTGACCTTGAAGAAATTCCAGATAACGTTATCGCCGATTTAGATATCCATCCGGTGAAACGAATCGAGGAAGTTCTGGCACTTGCACTGCAGAACGAGCCGTTTGGTATGGAAGTCGTCACGGCAAAATAGTGATTTCGCGCAAATAGCGCTAAGAAAAATAGGGCTGGTAAGTAAATTCGTACTTGCCAGCCTTTTTTTGTGTAGCTAACTTAGATCGCTGGCAGGGGGGTCAATTACAACTCTGTTGTAAGGGCATGACAGTCCTGATATAACTGCTGCGCGGTCGCGCCACGAAGGATTCTGGTGCGATATAAATTATAAAGAGAGGAAGAGAACAGTGAATAAATCTCAACTGATTGACAAAATTGCTGCCGGTGCGGACATTTCTAAAGCCGCAGCTGGACGTGCGTTAGATGCTTTAATCGCTTCTGTTACTGAATCTCTGCAGGCTGGGGATGACGTTGCGCTGGTAGGGTTTGGTACTTTTGCTGTTAAAGAGCGCGCTGCCCGTACCGGTCGCAATCCGCAAACAGGCAAAGAAATCACCATCGCTGCTGCTAAAGTACCGGGTTTCCGTGCAGGTAAAGCGCTGAAAGACGCGGTAAACTGATCGACTTCCCCACTGGGGTCTGTGACGAAGTACAAGGGCGCATCGCAAGATGTGCCTTTTTTATTTGCCAGAATGAGACTTAATGTGACTTTATACGCACTTGTGGGCTGACAATCACCCCGTTTTCTTGTCAAAATACGTCCTCACGCGCGGCGGCCATCACATGCTATGCTGCGCGAGCAAAAGTCATCTACAGCGGAGCGTTGTTACACCATGATGGACAACCTACGCACGGCCGCCAACAGCGTCGTGCTCAAGATTATTTTCGGTATCATTATCGTCTCGTTCATTTTGACCGGGGTGAGTGGTTACCTGATTGGCGGTGGAAACAACTATGCCGCAAAAGTTAATGACCAGGAGATTGGTCGCGCACAGTTTGAAAATGCCGTTGCCAGCGAGCGTAACCGCATGCAGCAGCAGCTTGGCGATCAGTTTTCTGAACTGGCGGCCAATGAAAATTACATGAAGACCATGCGTCAGCAGGTGTTGAACCGTCTGATTGACGAGGCGCTGCTCGATCAGTACGCCCGTGAACTGGGCCTTAATATCAGCGACGACCAGGTCAAGCAGGCTATCTTCAAGACCCAGGCTTTCCAGGCGGATGGCAAATTTGATAACGAGCGCTTCAGCCGTATCGTTAATCAAATGGGGATGACGACGGACCAGTACGCTCAGGCATTACGTAATCAGCTGACGACTCAGCAACTGATTAACGCCGTTGCCGGTACCGATTTTATGCTGCCGGGCGAATCCGACCAGCTGGCGGCGCTGGTGTCGCAACAGCGCGTCGTCCGTGAAGCGACGATTGACGTAAACGCGCTGGCGGCGAAGCAAACCGCCACCGACGATGAAATCAACGCGTTTTACCAGCAGAACCAGGCGCGTTTTATGGCGCCTGAGCAGTTCCGCGTCAGCTTCATCAAGATGGATGCTGCGAGCATGCAGGAAAACGTCTCTGACCAGGAAATTCAGTCATGGTACGACCAGCATCAGGATCAGTTCACTCAGCCGCAGCGTAATCGCTACAGCATCATCCAGACCAAAACCGAAGCGGATGCTCAGGCGGTGCTTGATGAGCTGAAAAAAGGCGCTGATTTCGCCGCGCTGGCCAAAGAAAAATCAACCGATATTATCTCTGCCCGCAACGGTGGTGATATGGGCTGGCTGGAAGACGCGGCTACCGTGCCGGAGCTGAAAGAGGCCGGTCTAAAAGAAAAAGGCCAGCTTTCAGGCGTAATTAAATCTTCCGTCGGTTTCCTGGTGGCGCGTCTGGATGACGTTCAGCCCGCTCAGGTAAAACCGCTGGCTGACGTTCGCGATGATATCGCGGCTAAAGTGAAGCAGGAGAAAGCTCTGGATGCTTACTATGCGCTGCAGCAAAAAGTCAGCGACGCGGCGAGCAACGATAACGAATCCCTGGCTGGCGCGGCTCAGGTTGCCGGTCTGAAAGTGGTTGAAACCGGCTGGTTTGGTCGCGATAACCTGCCGCAGGAGCTGAATTTCAAACCGGTTTCTGACGCTATCTTCAACGGCGGTCTGGTTGGCGAAAACGGTACGCCGGGCAGCAACTCCGATATCATCACCGTCGACGGCGATCGCGCGTTTGTTCTGCGCATCAGCGAGCATAAACCGGAAGCGGTCAAACCGCTGGCGGAGGTGAAAGCGCAGGTGAGCGATATTGTTAAGCACAACAAAGCGGAGCAGCAGGCGAAGCTGGATGCCGATAAGCTGCTGACGGCCCTGAAAGAGGGTAAAGGCGATGAAGCGATGAAAGCGGCGGGCCTGAGCTTCGGAGCGCCGCAGACGCTGTCGCGTACCGGTCAGGAAGCGTTGATCCAGTCTGTCTTTGCGCTACCGCTGCCGCAGGCGGGTAAGCCCAGCTACGGCGTGGGCACGGACATGCAGGGTAATGTAGTACTGCTGGCGCTGGATGAAGTGAAAGCGGGTACGATGCCGGAAGAGCAGAAAAAGGCGATGATTCAGGGCATCACCCAGAATAACGCACAGATCGCCTTCGAAGCGCTGATGAGTAACCTGCGTAAAGCGGCGAAAATTAAGCTCGGCGACATTATCGATCAGCAACAATAATTACGTGCTGCTTCGCAAAAGCAAGTAACGTGATGCAATTATCAAAGGCCGCTTTCGCGGCCTTTTCCATTTCTGCATTTTGCCTTTTGTACTCTTTTTCCCTCATCGCTATCGTGACCTTGCTGTCTACAAACAAGGAGATAACAGCATGAAACGAGGATTGAAAACGCTTCTTACCGTCGCCGTACTGGTTTGCGCAGCGGGAAGTCAGGGCGCTTTTGCCGCGCCTTCCAGCGGGAAGACGTCGCCGGCAACAAAGGAGAGCGTGCAGACGCCGCAGGCAAAGGCACCTGATGCGTTGAACGCGCCCGATAGCGAAGGTACCAGGGTGAGTATCAATAACGCCAGCGCCGAAGAACTGGCGAAGGGGCTGAACGGCGTTGGCCTGAAGAAGGCGCAGGCTATTGTCAGCTATCGTGAAGAATATGGGCCATTTAAAACCGTTGACGATCTTAAGCAGGTGCCGGGGATGGGCAATTCGCTGGTAGAGAGAAATCTGTCACATTTGAAGCTGTAAATTTTCTTCACAAGTTTGCACAGTCGTTATTATTTGCCAGACTGAAGAGGTCACACCAGTGGTGTGACCTCTGACCTCAAAACAACAATTAAAGATAAGGCATTTGCGCTATGCAGACACAAATCAAAGTTCGCGGCTATCATCTCGACGTCTATCAGCATGTCAATAACGCGCGGTATCTGGAGTTTCTCGAAGAGGCGCGCTGGGATGGCCTGGAAAGCAGCCCGGCCTTTCACTGGATGACCGCTCGCAACATCGCCTTTGTGGTGGTGAATATAAACATCAACTATCGTCGGCCCGCGGTGTTAGGCGACGTTCTCACCGTTACCAGTAAGCTGGAAAAGCTGAACGGAAAAAGCGGGACCTTAAGCCAGGTGGTTACCCTTAACCCTAACGGCGAGGTGGTCGCCGATGCGCTTATCACTTTTGTCTGCATTGATCTAAAAACGCAGAAAGCGCTGCCGCTTGAGGGCGAACTGCGCGAAAAGCTGGAGCAACTGGAGCCTTCCCGGTAGGCAACTGTAGGAGTCTGTCCCGGAGGCGGTGCTGCGCACCTGTCCGGGCTACTTCTCCACAACCACCTGCGATCTGGTAACGCGGGCTACGCGTCCTCAGCAGCCTGCGATCCGGTAGCCCGGGCAGGCGCATCGCGCCGCCCCCGGGAGCAAGCGCACAGAAAGGGGTAGAACTATCCCCGAAGGCGCTGCTGCGTATCAGACCAGGCTATGCATCGTGAGCCGCCTGCGATCCCGCCACGCCGCCGGGAAATAACCGGCTACTGCAGTCCTGTTTTCTGCTTCATGTCAGTCATCACCCCAACCTTATCGCCCAGATACTGGCGCAGCCCGTTGGCGCGGAGGTTACAGGAGGCGCACTGCCCGCAGCCGTCGCCTTTAATGCCGTTATAGCAAGTCAGGGTTTCATGGCGTACCAGGTCCAGCTGGCCCCAATAATCGGCCAGGGCCCACGTCTCGGCTTTATTCAGCCACATCAGCGGCGTCTCAAAGCGAATATCTTTCGCCATTCCCAGACTGACGGCCTGGTGCAGCGCTTTGACGAACTCATCGCGGCAGTCCGGGTAGCCCGAAAAGTCGGTCTCGCAAACGCCGGTGATGATAGCTTCCGCTTTAACCTGATACGCGTAAATGGCCGTCAGGGTTAAGAACAGAATGTTGCGACCGGGCACGAAAGTGTTGGGGATGCCGCTGGCGTCCGGTTCATAATCCGGAACCGGAATGCTATCGCGGGTCAGGCTGCTGACCGCCAGTTCGTTAAGCAGCGTGACATCAAGGACTTTGTGGGCAACGGCGCCCAGCTTTAGCGCCAGTTCGCGAGCAACGTCAATCTCCGCGCGATGACGTTGGCCATAATCAAAAGTGACGCAATGCACTTCATCATACTGTTGCAGAGCCTGCACCAGGCAGGTCGTCGAATCTTGTCCTCCACTGAAGACAACTACGGCGCGTTTCATGGTAATTCCTGACAATCGAAGTGAAGCGCATATGGTAGCGCCTGATGAAGATGACCACCAGCCCCGTCACGGCGTCGAAGCCGGTAGCCAGGCGCTGGCGAAATCAAACCAGCCTCGCGCGTTCAGGCGCAGCCCGTTGACGCCAGGCGGTGCGCTGATGCGATAATTATAATTAAACAGCGGCGTCATGATGGCATCGTCCATCAGTGTGTTAAAGACGTTGCGCAAAGCTTCGCTGCGGCTGCGTTCGTCCGGTAATACCTGAACGGCATCCAGCGTTGCCTGAAGATGCGCATATTGCGCCCCGGTCAACAAATTAGGCCACAGGGCATCGCAGCGTAGCCACTGCTCCAGCGCATAAACCGGCGCTTCGCCAATCAGGCGATCGCCCATCATCAGGTCCGCCTTCGCAAACTGCTGGCAACCATCCCAGTTTTTCGCGTCATGAAAAATTATCGTCAGCTCGCAGCCGAGTTCTGCCAGCCGTTGCCGAAGGCGCTCCGCCATGGCGTGTAGCTCTACGGGAAGGTGATAGAGCAGAGTTAGCCGTTCGGGCAGCGGTGTATCACCATTTTCTGGCCACTGCGGAATAGTCCATCCCGGCAATACTTCGTTGCTCGGCGCGATCAGGTCTTCATCCAGCGGCAGCGTTTCTAACAGACCGGAGCGATGAATCAGCGAAACCAGTCTTTGGGCCTGCGCTTTATTCAGGCGGGGGCTCTGGCGTAGCGTCAGATAGCAAAATCCAAGACTGATGCTATTGCTGACCTGGCGCAGTCTGGTCAGCTCATCAGGGTCGCCAATAGTTATCTGTACCGGATGACGACAGCTGGTGCCCAGATCCTGTTCGAACAGCTGCGGCGTGATCCAGAATTCAACGGCCTGCAGCAGCGGATGGGTGAGATGATAACGCTGATGGTTTTCCAGCCGCACCAGTTCCTGAGTAAACAGCTTCAGGCGAAATGGCCCGCTGCCGATCGCCGGATCGTCCGGATGCGCCAGCACGCTGCAGTAGCTGGCAAGGCGGAACGGCAGCCAGTAATCGGCGCGGTGCAGGGTGATAGTCAGACACTGGGAGTGGGTGACGCTAATCTCGCTGATACTGGCGAACAGCGTACGCATCGCGGGGAGCTGCAACAGCATCAAAAGCCGCTGCTGCAGCTGTGAGGTTTTTATCGGATCGCCGTTATGCCAGAACAGGGTGGAACGAATATAAAAGTGCCAGCGCAGACCGTCAGGCGACACCTCCCAGTGATGGGCTAAATCGCCTATCGGGCAGGTACTTTGCGCATCGAAACGGGTCAGGCCGGAAAATATCTCCCCTGCCAGGTGCTGCTCCGCGCGTCCCGGCATAAAACCCGGGCGCAGCGGCTCCAGCGGACGGTAATAAGGAATACGCAGGGTAGGCGTATCGTTCTGCCATTGGCCGCCGAGAAAGGGGGAAAGCAGCGCTTTAAGCTCTACAGGCGCCAGCTGGGCCAGTTCGAGGGCGTTCTGCTGCTGTCCTTTACTTAGCGCCTGCTCCATCATTTCATTGCGCAGCGTTTCCGGCGCTTTGTAAAACTGGAGTAGCCCGCGCTTTCCGCGACCGGAGCTGGCCTTCCAGCTTAGCCAGCCGGATTCTTGCGCCTGGCGCAGCAGGGTTCGGATATGTCGTTCGCTGCAAAAGCAGCGCTCGGCCAGCTCGCCGACGGTCACCTGCTGCGGCTCGCCGGAAGAGGGTAGCCAGAGTCGCTGATACTGATGCAGACGGTTTAATAGCCTCATCGCTGTTTAGTCCTGCGGTAGATGATAAACCCGGAACAATAAAATTTATCTATTCACTATTACTTCCGTATATCTCAGGCAATACTGCAACACAAGCAAAATCCACCACGATAGGGGGAACAGGACATGGCCAGACTGGCTGCATTCGATATGGACGGTACGCTACTGATGCCTGACCATCGTCTGGGAGAAAAAACGCTTTCGACGCTAAAACGCCTGCGCGATCGCGACATCACTCTGACATTTGCTACCGGCCGTCATGCTCTGGAGATGCGCCACGTTATCGGCGAGTTCTCTCTGGATGCGTTTTTAATTACCGGCAACGGGACGCGCATTCACTCCCTGGAAGGTGAAGAGCTGTATCGTCGCGATCTGGCCCCTGATGTGGCGGAAGAGGTGCTGCATAGCGCCTGGGATACCGCGGCGAGTATGCATTTTTTCAACGACGGCGGCTGGTATACCGGGCAGGAGATTCCAGAAATTCTGCAAGCGCACGTCTTTAGCGGCTTTCGCTATCAGCTATACGATCCAAAGCGAATGCCGGCGCATCAGGTCACCAAAATCTGCTTCTGCGGCGATCATGACGATCTCCGGCGGCTAAGGCTGCAACTAAGTGAAGCGCTCGGCGGCCGAGCGGATCTCTGTTTTTCAGCGATGGATTGTCTGGAAGTTTTGCCCGGGGGCTGTAACAAAGGCGCGGCGCTGGCGGTATTAAGCCAGCATCTGGGCCTGACGTTGCAGGATTGCATGGCGTTCGGCGACGCCATGAACGATCGGGAAATGCTTGGCAGCGTCGGGCACGGCGTGATCATGGGCAACGCGATGGATCAGCTGAAATTTGAACTTCCGCATCTACCGGTTATTGGCGACTGCCGTCATCAGGCCGTTTCCCATTTTTTGACTCATTGGCTGGATTATCCTGATCTTCCTTATTCCCCCGAATAAAGAGACCCTGCCAGCAAGCCGGATATCCTGTGATATCTGGCTTTTTTTATTTTGCCTGCAGCATTTGCGCAATTTGCGCCTGCCAGGGAGAGACGTCGCCGATATTGGCCGCCACCCACTGCGGGTTGTAGTAGCTTTCCAGATAACGTTCGCCGCTGTCGCACAGCAGCGTGACGATAGAGCCGGTGCGTCCCTCTTCGCGCATCCGTACGGCCAGCTGCAGTACGCCCCACATGTTGGTGCCGGTTGAGGCGCCGACCTTGCGCCCAAGCAGCGTTTCCAGCCATAGCGCGGTGGCGATGCTGGCGGCATCCGGTACCCGCAGCATCTCATCGACCACGTCGGGAATAAACGATGGTTCGACGCGCGGCCGGCCAATGCCCTCAATTTTACTGCCGACCGGGCTGCGCAGGCTGGCGTCGCGGCTTTGCCAGTAGTCCAAAAACACGGAGTTTTGCGGATCAACCACCAGCAGCTGCGTATCGTAACCCTGACTGCGAATATAGCGTCCGATAGTCGCAGAGGTACCGCCGGTGCCCGCGCTCATCACAATATACGACGGCTGCGGATGCGGCTCATGGCTCATCTGACGGAAGATACTGTCGGCGATATTATTATTCCCTCGCCAGTCGGTAGCCCGTTCGGCAAAGGTAAACTGATCCATATAATGACCGTTCAGCTCGCGCGCCAGCGTTTCGGAGGCGGCATAGATTTCACAGGCGCTGTCGACGAAATGGCAGCGACCGCCGTAAAACTCAATTTGTTCAATTTTACGCTTTGCCGTACAGGAAGGCATCACGGCGATAAACGGCAGGCCTAAGAGACGAGCGAAGTAAGCTTCAGAGACGGCGGTCGAACCGGAAGAGGATTCGATAATCGTCGTTCCTTCTTTAATCCAGCCGTTGCACAAGCCATACAGAAACAGCGAGCGGGCCAGGCGATGCTTCAGGCTACCGGTTGGATGGGTGCTTTCATCCTTCAGATAGAGTTGGATCCCAGGGAACGCCGGCAGCGCCAGACGTATAAGGTGCGTGTCGGCGGAACGCTGATAATCGGCATTAATTTCACTAATCGCGTGTTTTACCCAGGCGCTGTTCATCTCAAATTCCTGTTTGTCATTTTGTGCCCAGCTTAGCGGAAATCGAAGGAAAAATTGTTGCCATTTAGCCTTTCAATTACAATAAAAGGAGTAAATTTTTCTCCTGAGGCGCCCAATGTTAGATAAAATTGATCGTAAGCTGCTTTCTTTACTGCAAACCGACTGCACCCTCTCTTTGCAGGCATTGGCCGATGCCGTTAATCTGACTACCACGCCCTGCTGGAAGCGGCTGAAGCGGCTGGAAGACGAAGGTATTCTTCGCGGGCGCGTCGCGCTGCTGGATGCGGAAAAGGTCGGGCTTGGGCTGACGGCGTTTGTACTGATTAAGACTCAGCACCACAGTAGCGACTGGTATTGCCGCTTTGTCAGCGAGGTCTCGCAGATGGCGGAAGTCCTCGGCTTCTGGCGTATGGCCGGCGAGTATGACTATCTGCTGCGGGTCCAGGTGGCGGATATGAAGAACTATGATGATTTTTATAAACGTCTGGTTAACAGCGTGCCGGGACTCTCGGATGTCACTTCGAGTTTTGCCATGGAACAGATAAAATACACTACAGCCTTGCCTATTGATTAACGGCAGCAGCCGCTACGAATTACACACTCAGGATTTAACTGCTTGCGATTATTTGCCCAACTTAGCTGGTATTTCCGCCGGGAGTGGCGCCGTTACCTCGGCGCTATTGCTCTGCTGATTATTATTGCCATCCTGCAACTGGTGCCGCCGAAAGTGGTGGGCATCGTGGTTGACGGCGTAACAAAACAACATTACACCGCGGAAAAGGTGTGGATGTGGATTGGCCTGCTGGTCGTTATTGCGGTGATGGTCTATCTGTTGCGCTATGTCTGGCGCGTGCTGTTGTTCGGCGCATCGTATCAGCTGGCCGTCGAGCTACGTGAGGATTTCTATCGCCAGCTCAGCCGCCAGCATCCGGCCTTTTACCTGCGCCACCGTACCGGCGATCTCATCGCTCGCGCAACCAACGACGTGGATCGGGTGGTGTTCGCCGCCGGTGAGGGGGTGCTGACGCTGGTGGATTCACTGGTGATGGGCTGCGCGGTGCTGATTGTGATGTCGACGCAAATCAGCTGGCAGCTCACTCTGCTGGCGCTGCTGCCGATGCCGCTGATGGCGCTGGCGATTAAGCGTAACGGCGATGCATTACACGAGCGTTTTCGCGTCGCTCAGGCGGCCTTCTCCAGCCTCAATGACCGCACCCAGGAGAGCCTGACCAGCATTCGCATGATCAAAGCTTTTGGTCTTGAAGACCGACAGTCGGCGCAGTTTGCTGCCGACGCTGCGGATACCGGGGCGAAAAATATGCGCGTGGCGCGCATTGATGCTCGCTTCGATCCGACGATTTATATCGCTATCGGGACCGCTAACCTGCTGGCTATCGGCGGCGGCAGCTGGATGGTGATCCAGGGCAGCCTGACCCTGGGTCAGCTCACCAGCTTTGTGATGTACCTCGGCCTGATGATCTGGCCAATGTTGGCTCTGGCATGGATGTTTAACATCGTGGAGCGCGGCAGCGCGGCCTACGCGCGCATTCGCACCATGCTGGAGGAGGCGCCGGTAGTGAACGACGGCAGCGAGCCGACGCCGGAAGGGCGCGGTACGCTTAGCGTCGCCGTGCGCGAGTTTATCTATCCGCAGGCGAACAAGGCCTCGCTGGAAAAAGTTAACTTTACGCTCCAGCCCGGGCAAATGCTGGGAATTTGCGGCCCAACCGGCTCCGGTAAGAGCACGATTCTGGCACTGATTCAGCGTCATTTTGACGTTACCGATGGCGATATCCGCTTTCATGACGTTCCCCTGACCCGACTGCAGCTGGATAGCTGGCGCGCCAGGCTGGCGGTAGTCAATCAGACGCCGTTCCTGTTCTCCGATACCGTCGCCAGCAATATTGCTCTCGGTAAACCGGACGCCACGCAGGAGCAAATCGAACGCGTTGCCCGGCTCGCCAGCGTGCATGAGGATATCCTGCGCCTGCCGCAGGGGTATAACACCGAAGTCGGCGAGCGCGGCGTTATGCTTTCCGGGGGGCAAAAACAGCGTATTTCCATCGCCCGCGCGCTGCTGCTGGAGGCGGAGATCCTGATCCTGGATGATGCGCTGTCGGCGGTGGATGGTCGAACGGAGCATCAGATATTGCACAACCTTCGCCAGTGGGGTGAGGGGCGGACGGTAATTATCAGCGCTCATCGCCTGTCGGCGTTGACCGAGGCCAGCGAAATTCTGGTAATGCAGCATGGGCATGTTGCCCAGCGCGGTCGTCATGAGGCGCTGGCGACGCAGCCGGGCTGGTATCGCGATATGTACCGTTATCAGCAGCTGGAAGCGGCGCTGGATGATGTTCCGCTGGAAGATGAGGAGGTCGCCGGTGCGTAGTTTTACTGAACTCTGGCCGACATTAAAGCGCCTGCTGGCCTACGGCTCTCCGTGGCGTAAACCGTTAACGATAGCGGTTGCTATCATGTGGGTCGCGGCGGTGGCGGAGGTGAGCGGCCCGCTGCTGATCAGCTACTTTATCGACAATATGGTAGCGAAGAACTCGCTGCCGTTGAAGCTGGTCTGCGGCCTGGCCGCAGCCTACATCGGCCTGCAACTCCTCGCCGCGGGTCTGCATTACTGCCAGGCGCTGCTGTTTAACCGCGCGGCGGTGGGCGTGGTGCAACAGCTGCGCAGCGACGTCATGGACGCCGCCCTGCGTCAGCCGCTCAGCGAGTTTGATACCCAGCCGGTCGGGCAGCTCATCTCGCGGGTGACCAACGATACCGAAGTGATTCGCGATCTCTATGTGACCGTCGTGGCTACCGTCCTGCGTAGCGCGGCTTTGATTGGCGCGATGCTGGTGGCGATGTTCAGCCTTGACTGGCGAATGGCGCTGGTGGCTATTGCTATTTTCCCGGCAGTACTGATCGTGATGATGATTTATCAACGCTACAGTACGCCCATCGTCAGGCGGGTTCGCGCGTGGCTGGCGGATATCAACGACGGTTTTAATGAAGTGATTAACGGAATGGGCGTTATTCAGCAGTTCCGTCAGCAGGCGCGGTTCGGCGAACGGATGCGCGAGGCCAGCTACGCGCACTATCTGGCGCGTATGCAAACTCTGCGCCTTGATGGTTTCCTGCTGCGCCCGCTGCTGAGCCTGTTCTCTTCATTAATACTCTGTGGTCTGTTGATGCTGTTTGGTTTCAGCAGCAGCGGAACGATTGAGGTTGGGGTTCTGTACGCTTTTATTAGCTATCTTGGACGGCTAAACGAGCCGCTGATCGAACTGACGACCCAGCAATCAATGCTGCAGCAGGCGGTCGTCGCGGGCGAGCGCGTTTTCGAACTGATGGACAAACCGCGTCAGGCGTGGGGCGACGATAGCGAACCGTTGCGCAGCGGCTCGATTACTATCGAGCATCTCTCTTTTGCCTACCGTGACGATAGCCTTGTGTTGCAGGATATCAATCTCGACATACCGTCGCGCAGCTTTGTGGCGCTGGTCGGCCATACCGGGAGCGGTAAAAGCACCCTGGCCAGCCTGATGATGGGCTACTACCCGTTAACTCAGGGAGAGATTCGCATCGATGGTCGTCCGCTGTCGTCCTTAAGCCACAGCGCGCTGCGTCAGGGGATTGCGATGGTGCAGCAGGATCCGGTGGTGCTGGCTGACACCTTCTATGCCAACGTTACCCTCGGTCGAGACATCAGCGAAGAGCAGGTCTGGGAGGCGCTGGAGGCGGTACAGCTGGCGGAGCTGGCCCGTGAAATGGAAAACGGTATTTATACTCAGTTGGGCGAGCAGGGGAACAATCTCTCCGTTGGGCAGAAACAGCTGCTTGCGCTGGCGCGGGTGCTTGTCGATACGCCGCAGGTGCTGATACTTGATGAGGCGACGGCTAATATTGATTCTGGCACCGAACAGGCGATTCAGCAGGCGCTTGTACGGGTGCGCGAGCATACGACGCTGGTGGTCATTGCGCACCGCTTATCGACTATCGTTGAGGCTGACACGATCCTGGTGCTGTATCGGGGGCAGGCCGTCGAGCGCGGCAACCATCAGCAGCTGCTGGCGGCCAAAGGCCGCTACTGGCAGATGTATCAGCTGCAGCTGGCGGGTGAAGAACTGGCCGCCAGCTCGCAGGAAGAGTCGCTTATCGCCTGATGCACCATAAACAGGCAGCTTCTGCTTTGCGGTTTCCGGTGGTGCAAAAACGTCACAGAATGCGCACTGAAATGGTGCATTTTAAGGCTAAAGCGGCTTTTTTCCGCTTCGTTTCCGCCTGATTCTTCTTTTTCCTCCTCAAAAAGGGCCGCCTGGCGGCCCTTTTTCATTTCTGGCATAGCCCTTGCTTTATTAGATTCGTGTTAGCTGCGGCCATTACCGAATTCTGACTGGAGGGGACTTATGAAGCTGGTTACCGTGGTAATCAAACCATTCAAACTGGAAGACGTGCGTGAAGCATTATCTTCAATGGGGATTCAGGGCCTGACGGTCACTGAGGTTAAAGGGTTTGGCCGTCAGAAAGGCCACGCGGAGCTCTATCGCGGCGCCGAATATAGCGTCAATTTTCTGCCGAAAGTGAAGATTGACGTCGCGATTGCCGACGATCAGCTGGATGAAGTCGTCGATGTCATCAGTAAAGCGGCTTACACCGGAAAGATTGGCGACGGCAAAATTTTTGTCGCCGAGCTGCAGCGCGTCATTCGCATCCGTACCGGCGAATCTGACGAAGCGGCACTGTAACTTTCAGACCACACAGTGATGGGGAACGAAACAATGAAGATAGCAACAATGAAGACAGGTCTGGGAGCGCTGGCTCTTCTTCCGGGGCTGGCGATGGCCGCACCGGCGGTAGCGGATAAAGCCGACAACGCCTTTATGATGATTTGCACCGCGCTGGTGCTGTTTATGACCATTCCGGGCATCGCGCTGTTCTACGGCGGGCTAATCCGCGGTAAAAACGTTCTTTCCATGCTGACGCAGGTTATCGTCACCTTTGCACTGGTCTGCGTGCTATGGGTGGTTTATGGCTACACGCTGGCTTTCGGTACCGGCGGCAGCTTCTTCGGCAACTTCGACTGGGTGCTGCTGAAGAATATTGAGCTGAAAGCGCTGATGGGCAGCTTCTATCAATACATCCACGTTGCCTTCCAGGGCTCGTTTGCCTGTATCACCGTCGGACTGATCGTCGGCGCGCTGGCGGAACGTATTCGTTTCTCTGCGGTACTGATTTTTGTTGTGGTGTGGATGACGCTTTCTTATATCCCGATCGCCCATATGGTATGGGGCGGTGGTCTGCTGGCTACCCACGGCGCGCTTGATTTCGCCGGCGGAACGGTTGTACACATTAACGCCGCGGTTGCCGGGCTGGTGGGCGCTTATATGATGGGTAAACGCGTGGGCTTTGGTAAAGAAGCGTTCAAACCGCATAATCTGCCGATGGTATTCACCGGCACCGCTATCCTCTACGTTGGCTGGTTTGGCTTTAACGCGGGTTCAGCCAGCGCGGCGAACGAAATTGCCGGTCTGGCTTTCGTTAACACCGTGGTTGCCACAGCGGCGGCTATCCTGGCGTGGACCTTCGGCGAGTGGGCAACCCGCGGCAAGCCGTCTCTGTTGGGCGCCTGTTCAGGGGCGATTGCCGGTCTGGTCGGCATCACTCCGGCCTGTGGTTACATCGGCGTCGGCGGGTCTCTGATCGTGGGGATTGCCGCGGGTCTGGCGGGTCTGTGGGGTGTCACCGTACTGAAGCGCTGGCTGCGCGTTGATGACCCGTGCGATGTGTTTGGCGTCCACGGTGTCTGCGGTATCGTCGGATGCATCCTGACCGGTATCTTCGCCGCGACTTCTCTGGGCGGCGTCGGTTATGCGGAAGGCGTGACCATGGGCCACCAGGTTCTGGTACAGCTGGAAAGTATCGGTATCACCATCGTCTGGTCCGGCGTGGTCGCCTTTATTGGTTACAAAGTCGCCGATATGACCGTTGGCCTGCGCGTACCGGAAGATCAAGAGCGTGAAGGTCTGGACGTCAACAGCCACGGCGAAAACGCCTACAACGCCTGATTCATCGTTACCTTGTTAATCGTAAAAGCGGAGCCAGGCTCCGCTTTTTGCATGGTTAGCTAATCGATTGGATCCAGGGCAATAGCGTTGAGACCCAAAGCCAGGAGAGGGGCATGACGATGATCAGACCTGGCAGTAAATTGGCGACCGGGAATGATTTAATACCGCAAATTCTCAAACCCGTCACAAACATAATAAATCCGCCTAACCCGGAGAAATCAGCAACCATATCAGGCGTTAGCATTGGCATTATTGATTGCCCGATTAAGAGCAGAATCATTTGGACGATAAATTGCGGGATCGCGATAGTGGCGACCGAAAGACCAAGCAGGGTGGCAAAAATACCGGCAGTCAGGATATCGAGAAATGATTTAGTTAACAGTATCGATATGTCGCCGGTTATTCCTTCCTGCATAGCGCCAAAGATGCCCGTTCCCGAAGCCACGAAGAGCACCAGAATTCCAACGAATTTGTCGAGATACTCCTCTTGCGATAACGTGCTGCCGCTTTTCTGCGGGGCAATTTTATCAATGATAAAACGTAGTTTTGATGCGCCACGGCCAATGTTTCTCTCGATAGAAAATATTTCACCGATAATTGCGCCGAAGAGTAACGAGGCGACAACAACGGGTAGTGCATGTAATTTGATAATAACCGTAATCCCCATTCCCATGGAGGCTGCGCCAAAAGTCAGAGGCAGCGCGGTACGGAATTTATCACTTAATCGATCCCCAATTAAGCCGCCGACGATCCCGCCGATAAGCGTTGAAGTAGAGTTAATGATTGGCCCAATCATTGTTTTTCCTTGTTAGTATTTGCGAAATATCGCTTGCTGTTGTCGGACCGCAAACGCACTCACTTTCCGGCAGGTTTTGCGGATTGCGAACCTGCCAAAAGTGAGCGACTATTTTTTGAAGCCGGGAATAAAGCGATTGACATCCACTTCAAGGAATTTGCTGCGCTGAAAATTCTCTTTCAGGTTCCAGGGAACGGTACAGTCAAAAATTGTTTTACAGGCGATTCCGTGGCCGAGTATTGACGGGCTGAATGCTGGGTCGGATGAAGGATCGAGCGGGTGACAGCGTACTCCGGGAATAAAAATAGTACTGACATCCCCCTGGTAACGCGTTGTCATTGCCCACATCACATCGTTAATATCAAATACATCCACATCCTCATCAACCAACATGACATGCTTCAATTCTGAGAAAGCTGAAAATGCGAGAAGTGCGGCTTGACGCTGCCTGCCCTCATCTGCTGGTCCGCGTTTTTTTACCTGTAAAACGGCGAGATACTTGCCCGTGCCCGGCGAGGGGCAATGAACGTTCTGCACGAAGCCGGGCAGTGCCTTTTCAACCATTTGTAAAATACTGGCTTCCGTTGGGATACCGGCCAGATTGGTGTGCTCATCGCTTGGCCCGATGCAGGTTTGCAGGATTGGATGACGGCGATGAGTAATGGCTTTGACTTTGATGACCGGCACCTGCGCCTGGGCGCTGCCGGTATAGCCAGGAAACTCTGGCATGGCTTTACCTGTATCAGTGTTCTGATCTTCACGGACCCTTACGTCAGGCAAGAGCTCGCCTTCGATGACGACTTCGGCATTAGCGATAGCCAGTGCATTCACGCTGACACAATCGGTGAGTTCTACTGCCTGGTTGCGCAAGCTACCGGCAATTGATAGCTCGTCAAAACCTAAAGGCGTTGTCGGGGGCTCGAAGCAGGCACCGATTTCAATTGCCGGATCGACGCCAATACTAATGGAGATAGGCAGGGCTTTTCCGGCGGCTTCCGCTTTCTGGCGAAAAGTATCAAGGTGGCGTCCCGGAACGAAATACATTGAGATTTCATCTTTGCTCTGGACGCACAAGCGATGGATCGTGACGTCATGCTCGCCAGTTTCTGGATCGGCGGCGTAGCACATGCCCAGCGTAAAGTACGGGCCAGCATCTTCCGGGGTATTAGTTGGCGCGGGCAAGATTTTCAGGATATCAAAGTCAGGATCGGTCGCCAGGTGGATAACTTCCTGACATACGGCCTGGTCGCGTGGAATAACAATCGGCGCAATAGGATTGGCGACGGAATCTTTAAGCATAAAAGCCAGGTTTTCAGGCGTGGTGCCAAAAAGGCGGGCGACGCGCTTGCGCGAGCAAAGCAAGCCGATCAAGACTTTGACATCATCGTATCCTTTGACTTTGTTAAAAATCATGGCCGGGCCAACTCGTGTGGGGCGCTGAACGGTGCCATGTGCGCCGACGTAGCGATATACGCCAGATAATTCTGCGATTGGATCAACGGGTTCATCGGTATAGATCAGTTCATCATCGTAGTGGCTTAATACAGCCAATGCGGAACGCAGATCGGTCACTTTTTGCTGTTCCTTAACCATTAAATTCTCCTTTAAGTATTACTAAACGATGATAGCGGCGGCTATATAGCGCCGACCCTGATTTTTAATCATCGTGACAGGCTTAATTTTCGATAAATAGAAATAAGAGTCCAATAACATTACCCATTGTTTTAATAAGGACCTATTATTAGTGACTTCAAGGAGGACGCTATGGATTATCGGCAACTACATGCCTTTGTGGTTCTGGCTGAAGAGCTGCATTTTGGGCAGGCGGCGTTGAGGCTGAACGTGACGCAGCCTGCGCTCACGCAGCAGATTAAAAACTTTGAGAACGCGCTCGGCATAATGCTGTTTGTTCGCGATCGGCGTCATGTTTCACTGACCGCGGAGGGACTATTTTTGCTTGACGAAGCGCGGATTATTCTGGGCCACTGCGACAGGTTTCTTGAAAGTGTAAACAGTTTGCGTCGCGGGCATCAAGGGCAGTTAAAAGTGGGTTATGTTGGCTCATCTATTCTCGATCCGGCATTAACTTTGTTAATAAAAAATTACCGATATAAGAAACCCGAGACCGATCTGATAATTGAAGAACATAACGCACATGATTTATTAACATTATTATTGGATAAACGGTTGGATATTGCTTTTGTTCGCTCACCGATACCGCAATATGAACAGCTGGAATATATGAATATCGCTACTCGTTCACTTATTGCCGTCTTGCCGCGTAATCATGAACTGGGCAATCGCCGAAAAATTTCTCTGGCATCGCTGCGCGAAGAGCAATTTTTTGTGCAAAAGGATCCCTACGGCGTAGGGCTAGGCTGGTCGGCGGTTAGCGCCTGCCGGGAGGCCGGGTTCACTCCTCAGAAAATTCAGTATACGCGTGATGTTTCGGTAGCTATCGGTTTAGTGTCAATGGGCATGGGCGTTGCGCTGGTGCCTGAAACGCAGAGCTCTGTACTCATGCCGGACGTGAGCTACTGTCTGCTGGAAGAAGCGTATGCAACAACCACCTTAACCTTGTGCTGGCGGCGGCATACTCAAAATAACCTTTTACGCGGATTTATAAACTATACCCGGGACCTTACCGGCCGCCAGCAGTACCAGTCAGCGCAATGTACGGCGGACCAGTAAGCTGGCGGTTTACGCTAAGCCTGGCGCTTACCAGCGGAAGCGCCTATTTTGCTGGGAAAAGGCTTCGGTTACGCATGACACCTTCCTGTACTGTCGACGCCACCAGCGTACCGTCCTGCGTATAGAACTCGCCGCGGACAAAACCGCGCGCGCTGGAGGCGGAGGTGCTTTCTACGCTGTAAAGCAACCAGTCGTTGATGTTGAACGGGCGATGGAACCACATTGAGTGATCGATGGTGGCCACCTGCATTCCCGGTTCCAGAAAACCGACGCCGTGCGGCTGCAGCGCAACGGGAAGGAAATTGAAGTCAGAAGCGTAGCCCAGTAGAGACTGATGGATGCGCAGATCTTCCGGTACAGCGCCGTTGGCGCGGATCCAGACCTGACGCGTCGGTTCTGCAACGTGACCTTTCAGCGGGTTGTGGAATTCAACCGGGCGAATCTCCAGCGGCTTATCGCAAAGAAATTTCTCTTTGACCTGCGGCGGCAGCAGATGGGCCAGCTTGCGGGCGATGTCCGTTTCAGAGGGCAGCGCATCCGGCGCGGGGGCTGCTGGCATGGTTTTCTGATGTTCGTAGCCGGGTTCTGGCGCCTGAAATGAGGCGGTCATGTAGAAAATCGGCTTCCCGTTCTGAATCGCCGCCACCCGGCGGGCGCTGAAGCTATTGCCGTCACGCAGGACTTCAACATCATAGATGATGGGTTTCTGGCTGTCGCCGGGACGCAGGAAGTAGCTGTGAAACGAATGGATCAGGCGTTCTGCGGGGACGGTCTCCTTTGCCGCATATAGTGCCTGACCGACCACCTGGCCGCCAAAGACCTGACGTAATCCCAGATCCTCGCTCTGCCCGCGGAACAATCCCTCTTCGATTTTTTCCAGATTTAACAATGCCAGCAGATTGGTTAATGCCTGACTCATAATTACCCTCAATCAATGATGACTGCCTTGCGCAGCGCGTTATTGAGGCAAAGTATAACCTGGAATCGTAAGTGGTCCGATGGGTGCAATAAACTGAATAGGGACGTTTTTTCCGACGTAAATCTCCCAGGCTGCGGGATTGTTAGTTATGGATGGTTGCAACTATTCATCGCCTGTTGGTTTCAGAACCCCGCGCGAGCTTTCGTGGCGGCCAACCCGTAAACGGGGAAGAGGCGCCATCTTCACTCTTGTGAGCCGAGGCTACGCGCCAGACGAGATGATTCATTTGCTTTTAGCTGCTTCCGGCAGGTGGTAATAACCCCTGTTTCCGGCCGACAGAGGATCCCCAGAAAGCGGCATTATGCTCACCGTATCACTTTTGCTGCCGGGACGTTGCAGGCAGTAATAATCTGAATATGGCGCTTTTCCGGGCGAAAATTGAGAACTGTGCCACACTTATTCATGGTGAAAATGTTTCGCCGCATTGCATTGCGGTCGAACATGCTCAAAGGGATGAAAGGAGAAAAGAATGAAATTTGCCTATATGTTAAGTGCTATAGCCGTAGCGGCTACGTTGTCTGCCTGTGCGAATAATCACAACAGCAATGCAGCGAACCAGGCGGCGCCCGATCCTTATGGCATTGCTTCACTAAGCTCCTCGCAGCAGCAGCCTAACGTATCCGGGACTATCAATATTCGCCAGCGCGTGGCGTTACCGCCGGACGCAGTATTGACCGTAACTCTGTCGGATGCGTCGCTGGCCGATGCGCCTGCGCACGTGCTGGCGCAAAAAGCGGTCAGGACCGAAGGGAAGCAGGCGCCGTTTAATTTTGTTCTGCCCTATAACCAGGCGCAAATCCAGCCTAATGCCCGCATTCTTCTCAGCGCGGCGATTACCGTTAACGGTCAGCTGATGTTCATTACCGATACCGTACAGACGGTGATTAACCAGGGCGGCAACCGTGCCGATCTGGTGCTGGTGCCGGTCCAACAAACGGCGGTACCGGTGGCGAACAACAACGTTCCGCCCGTGCAGTAACTCCACATCATGCCCCTTCTCAGGGGCATTTTTTTGTCTTCAATAAATCCAGCGGTAGTGCTGTAGATCAATATGCCCACTGCCTGACACCTGGACTCCCTCCGCTAATAGCGCCTGGCGTTGACGCTGCAGGTCCGGCCCGGTGAGAGAGATATCGCCGTGACGGTTGACCACCCTATGCCAGGGGAGAGTGGAACCTTCCGGCAGACGTTTTAATACCCCACCAACCTGACGCGCCGCGCGCGGTGAACCCGCCAGCTGAGCAACGTCGCCGTAGGTCGCCACGCATCCTTCTGGTATTGAGGCGACAATTTGCCAGACGCGCTGCGGAAAAGTATCGTGAGAATCCATGGAAGGTCCTGTTGCCGGTAAAAGTTCAGAATAAGCGTTACATCATGGGCTGTACAGCGGGTGGATTAAGCCGGGTTTACTACGGTGAATTCCAGCGCCAGACCTAGCATACTATGGGCATTTTCATGCGGCGTATTGGTTAGCAAGGCTTCAAGAAACTTTGGGCGTTAATCATCAGTTTGGCGCGCGTGGCCGGGAGCTTAAGGGGTGATATCGGATACACCACGAGACCGCTGGCTTCGATGGGAAGTTTACGTAATTCAGCGTGCTGAAGGACGCCAGAAGTTGAGTAGAGCAGCGCAACCGGGGGGACGGCCAGCAGCTGATTAGCGCTAATCGTGACAAAATCAATGAGCAGTCCCGGACGCAAAAAATGTAAACCGTGGAAGGGCACAGACACTTCAGGAATTGGCGGCATTGTCAGGGTGGTGATGAACGCGGTGATTCACTCATTTATATTCCGTTGAGATCGTGCCTTGATGATAAAAGGGGCGGTGAATAATCCACATTATGGCTGCCGGAAAGGATTTTCGCTGAGAGTGTGCTCGCAATCTCTTGAGGGGCGCGGGATCATTTACCGTGAAAAGCCTGTGGAGACGCGACTTTGCACAATAAACCAGCACCCGATCGGCGGTGGCTTGCAATTCAAGGATTCAGCAGGGATAATGCGCCAGCGCGTTAGGTAACTAGCGCTCTCAATGGGGGCTCTGTTGGTTCTCCCGCAACGCTACTCTGTTTACCAGGTCAGGTCCGGAAGGAAGCAGCCAGAGCAGACGACGTGTGTGCCGGGATGTAGCTGGCAGGGCCCCCACCCATTTCAGCGTATCCCTGGCGCGATTCGCACAAATCAGCTGCTTCATATCCCCTTCATGGTTAATATCCTTAATTAAAGTGTGAATTTATTTCGTTTCTAAAACTCCATTTTTTTATGCTAAAAATTCACTACGTCATAAATTTGAAATTTAAGTGAAATATTATTGTCATCTTAATGTCATATATCAGGTGCAGATTACTGATGGGAAACTGTTGTTAGATATAAGCCAAAAATATATCTCTGGATCAGCATGTTAAGTTCGTGTATTAGTTATATGATGATTATATTTCACGGGAAGCGTGACTATGACTACTGTGGTTCTGAACGTCAAAATTGATAGTGAGTTAAAAGAAAAGCTGCGTCAGTATGCGGAAGAAAATAACGAAAATTTAGGAACAGCTACGGAGAAATTGCTGCTGCTGGCCTTCCAGGTAGCGGAATCAGCAGACGAGGCGGGGGTTTCGGAAGAAGATATTGATAGCCAGCACACCGAAGAGGAAGCATCTCCATTAACCCCTAAAGAAATCAAAGCATTACGTAAACTCCTGAAGAAGAAAAAATGAAACAACAACTCTCTACAGCCAGCAACTATAGCGAAGCGTGCGCCATGCTGCGTTCCGGCTATGTGAAGCATGTACGCCTGAACTGGAATATCGGTAGTGATGAGTTCTTTCGCATTGCCTCCGACTGGTGTGATACGGGCGCAAAAATTAAAAAAGACGAAGACGGTTTTATTATTTCCCTTAAAGGTTTTCCGATTCCGCGACAGCATTAATGAAAATATTTCATTTTTGTCATCGGACTGACACGACACGAAGACAAACTTGAAGCGCAATTTTATAAAAACATCTCATATGCATCACGGATGATGGCTTTTGACGGGCTGGCTCCAGCCCGTCGATATTTTATTAAATAATTTTCCGTGGGCGGAAGCTCTCTTTCTGCTCCGTAAGACTATGCCATAACGGCTGCAATATATTAAAAGCGTGACGTAGTTCATCATCCGCAAGCGTAAACGGTAAGCGTAAATAGCGGTCAAAGGCGCCCGCCAGGCCGAATCGCGTTCCTGTTCCGATGTGAATTCCCCGGCTTTCCGCGCGAACGGAAAACAGCGTTGCCAGCATCCCGGGTAACTCAACCCAAAAAGAGAGTCCTCCTTCCGGCGGCGTGAAGCGCCAGTGGGGAAAATACTCCGCCATCAGCGCGCCGCACATATCCCGACGGGTTGCCAGCATGGCGCGCCGCGACGGCAACAGCATTTTCTCATTCTCCAGCAGCCAACAGCAGGCCAGCTGCTCCAGCAGCGGGGAGCCGAGATCGAGGGAGTCCCGCGCCTGAACCAGAGATGCAATGGTGCGCGAGGATGCGCGGATCCAACCTATGCGCAAACCGCCCCAGAAGCTTTTTCCCGCAGAGCCGATGGTTATCACCGGAGCATCAGGATTATACGATGCTAAAGGCGGCGGCGGCGGGGCGTCGTACCATAGGTCGACCATCGTTTCATCTACTACCAGCGTGGTGCGGGTTTGCGCGGCGATCTCTGCTACCCGCTGGCGCGTGGGGCTATCCATACAGCGACCGGTAGGGTTATGAAAGTCCGGCATCAGCCATGCCAGCCGCGGCGCCGTTTGGGCAATTGTCGCCGCTAAACCGTCGCAGTCCCATCCCTGCTGCGGTAACGCCACGCTGACCGGGCGGCATGATGCTCCCTGAATCGCGCTAATCGCCATAGGATAAGTCGGCGCATCCACCACCACCCGATCGCCGGGCCCGGTAAATAAGCGCAAAACCAATGCCAGGCCGCTAAGTGCCCCGTTAACAATCATTACTTCATCGCTTCGGGTTGGCAGGCCGCGTTCGCTATAGCGGTGGGCGATCGCTTCACGCAGAAGCGGCAGACCCTGCTGATCGTAACCGGTATTGGCTAAGTGCTGCGGCATGATTTTCAGGGCCTGGCTGAAAGCCTGATGAATTTCAGGCCCGGCGCTGAGCGCGGCGACGGCCAGATTGACCGACGGCGAGTCCGGTTTATTGGTCTTGATCTCCACCGTCCGCTCCGGCAAAGCGATCCGCGAACCGCTTCCCTGACGGCTGTAGAGATAGCCTTCTTCCCGTAGCTGTCCAAGCGCGCTGGCAACCGTAGTACGGCTGATATTCAGCGCCGCCGCCAGCTCCCGTTCGCCGGGCAAACGGGTTTCCAGCGCAAGGCGGCCATCGAGAATCAGCAGGCGCAGCGCTTCCGCCAGCTGACGCCAGAGCGGCATGCGGGAACCGGATTCCTGCCAGTGACCGAGCAGGCGCACCAGCGATTGTGAACCAAAGCGACGAGATGACATAGCAATCCACTTTTTTAAAACTGGCCATTAATTATCAATCCATTTTTACTGATGATGAGGGGAATCGCAATTGTCCTGAGGTGGAAAATGGTACGTCGCTTGCTGCAACTTTATATTGGTCTGGTCCTGTACGGCGTGTCGACCGCGCTGTTTGTTCATGCCAATCTGGGGGCCGATCCGTGGGATGTTTTTCATCTGGGGATCGGCAACCAGTTCAATCTTGATTTCGGAACGGTGATGATTCTGACGGGCGCGGCGGTGCTGCTGCTGTGGATCCCGCTACGACAAATGCCGGGGCTGGGCACGGTAAGCAATGTGATTGTGCTGGGCCTGGCGGCAAACGCCACTCTGGCTATCCTGCCGCCGTTAGAATCGCTGGTGGCGCGTAGCCTGCTGTTGGCCGGGGCTATCGTACTGAATGCGCTGGCGACGGGAATGTATATTGGCGCAGGTTTCGGCCCCGGTCCGCGCGATGGGCTGATGACCGGACTGCATGCACGTACCGGATGGTCGCTGCGCGGCATTCGCACGGCGATTGAACTTTCCGTTCTGCTGATTGGCTGGATGATGGGCGGCAAATTTGGCGTGGGAACCGTACTCTATGCGATAACCATTGGGCCGTTGATTCAGCTCTGCCTGCCGTGGTTTCATCAGTCGGCTGCACGTAAGGCGCTGGCGAAACCGGGCGAGGCCATCTCCTGATATTAAGCTGCTATCCGCGCTGGAGACTAAACTTATCACTGCAGATACGGCCGGATTGCCCGGCGGTACTGTTCACTTCGGAGAGCATACTCATGAAGTACGTTGATGGTTTTGTTGTTGCCGTACCGGCGGAAAATAAGGAGGCATACCGCACGATGGCGGCAAAGGCGTTGCCGCTATTTAAAGAGTTTGGCGCCATACGCGTGGTCGAGTGCTGGGCGGATGATGTCCCGGATGGCAAGCTGACCGATTTTCGTCTGGCGGTAAAAGCTGAAGATAATGAAGAGGTGGTATTCAGCTGGATTGAATACCCCTCTAAAGAGGCGCGCGATGCCGCCAACGCTAAAATGATGGCTGACCCGCGGATGAAAGAGTTTGGCGAAAATATGCCATTTGATGGAAAACGAATGATATACGGCGGGTTTTCCCCGCTCCTCGATGAGTAATTCATCTTTGCCATCCCCATAGTCGGTGGGGATGGCGATAGAAGCCCTACAGATTACGCCAGCCGTGCAGCAGCATATAGCAACCCACCACAATAATCAGCGCACCGGAAATCCACGGTGCTTTCCGTGAGAGATCGTTTAGTCCCGGCCAGCGGTTGGCGACGTGCTTGAGGCTCAGGGCGGCAATTGCGCCTGAAGCCACTAAGGTGAGCGCCAGCCCAACGCTAAAACTCAGCACCAGCGTGGCTCCCAGCGAAACCTTTTTTAACTGGAGGCAAATAAGCAATACGGTAATTGACGCCGGGCAGGGGATTAGCCCGCCCGTCAGCCCAAACAAAACGATCTGTCCGGTGGTGACCCGCTGTCCGTTAAAGCGGCGGTTGATCTCCTCCGCATGCGCGCGCTGATGGGCGTCCTGCCACTCTGCGGTGGCCACCAGCGGATGCGCGTGAGGATGGTGTTGATGCGGATGATGGTGTGCATGATGGTGGTCGTGGTCGTGGTCGTGGTTATGGTTATGGTTATGGTTATGGTTATGGTTATGGTTATGGTTATGGTTATGATCACGATCGCGTTGGTGTGTACGAGATTCGAGCCAGGTACGCCGCAGCATCCAGCAGGCAATCAGCACAATAAGGATCCCTGAGATCAGCTGAAACCAGGGTTCTGACGTTTGCGCATCCCAACCGCGGCCAAACCACAGGCCTGCCATCGCTACCAGCCAGACCACGGCCGTATGCGATACCGTCGCCGCTAGCCCCAGTAGTACAGCCTGCTTCAACGTTCCGCGCACTGCCACAATAAATGCCGCCATCATGGTTTTCGAGTGTCCGGGCTCCAGACCGTGCAGCGCGCCGAGCAGGATCGCGCTGGGAATGAATAGCCAGGCATTCCCCTGTTGCAGCAGTGAAGTGAAATCGTTCATAACGTGGTCCCTTGCCAAAAGTGATCTCATGCTACTCCCCCCTAGTATATAAATACTACCCCCTGGTAGAAAAATACTCCCGGGGAGTAGAGCATGGTATGCTGGCCTTGTTACATACGGGGGTCGTTAATGGAAACGATCGAGTCATCAAAGAGTGGAGCGCGTAATGTCACATACTGTTCGTCACAAGAAGATGTTATTGACCCGACTGAAGAAAATTCAAGGGCAGAGCGCTGCGCTGGAAAAAATGCTCAACCGCGAACATGAATGCGCAGAGGTTCTCCAGCAGCTGGCCGCCATTCGCGGTGCGGTAAACGGCATGATGATGCAGGTTATTCAGGGGCATTTAACGGATCATGTCGTCAAAGAGCCGGAAGAAGGCCAGCGTGAAGCTGACCTTGAAGTGGTCATGCAGGTGATTAAATCTTATCTGAAATAGGCTCAGTAGGTATTTTTCGCAGGCGGCGTTGAATACGCTTTCAGGTTGTTTTCAGCCCACAGGATAAATTTCTCCTTTGGCAGCGCTTTGCTATAAAGCCAACCCTGGGCGTACTGCACGCCGTGAACGCGCAGCCAGTCGCGCTGGCTTTCGGTTTCGACGCCTTCGGCGACGGTCGCCAGATTAAGCGCTTTCGCCATGTCAATAATATGCGGCGTCAGCGGTTTGTACTCCAGCGTATCGACAAACGATTTATCGATTTTCAGAGTGTCGACGTCCAGTTTTTGTAAATAGCTCAGGCTGGAGTAGCCGGTGCCGAAGTCATCAATAGATATACGGTGTCCGGCCTGACGATAGCCGGCGATGACGGGCAGAGTGGTTTGCGGGTCAACGAAGCCGCGCTCGGTAATTTCAAGGATGATCTGCTGAGCGCTGATACCCCAGTGCTGGAGCTGCTCCTGCAGGAGTATCGGCAGCGTTGGCGAACGCAAATCATCGACAGATAAATTGATCGAAATATGCACTTCCGGGCGCTGGCGCAGCCAGGTTCCGAGATCGGCGAAAATTTTCCGCACGATATCTTCGGTTAACCGGGTTATCAGCCGGGTCTGTTCGGCAAGCGGGATAAAAATATCCGGCGATAAATAACTACCGTCAGGCTGCCTCCAGCGGGCAAGTGCTTCCGCGCCGGCGATTTTGCCAGTCTGTAGCGAAATAATAGGCTGATAATAGACCTGTATAGCATTGGAGTTCAGCGCGTCCAGCATCCCGTAACGCGGAGAGCGCAGCCTTCGCAGCAGGCGAAGAAGCAGGAATGAGGCCAGCAGGCTGGTGCATAAACCAATCGGCAACCACAGCATTAGCTGTTGATGTAATTTTTGCTGTAGCGGTAATGTTGATGACCAGGCCGCGATCGCCAGCCCTAGTTCAGGGATGCGGCGGAGGCGATAAACGGTGCTATCAAGCGTCAAGGTTTCGACATCCAGACGCTTGATGTGCTCCCAGGCGGCGGCCTCGAGCGGTTTACTGCTGATGATAATTTGATCGCGCTTCGTGCCAAACAAGAGAGTGTGAATCTCTTCCTGGCCTGACGGAATCACATCAATAAATGAAACCGGATCGATCATCACCACATGATGTTCGCTGCCCATTGCCGTCATTTTATGCTGTAGCCCGAGATCGCTAACCGAGGTGAGCCAGGTACGATAGCCGTCGGCAGTAATATGGTCGGGAGCAGGAAACGTTACTGATACCCGATGATCTTCAAGAGAAGAGCATTGCGGAATACCTCCATGTAACCACAACACTTCCTGCACGTAGCGGTGGGTGTAGGCAATCCGCCGCATATTAAGCAGATGCTGCGGACTGCAGGTCGCGGCGGTATCGGCATCCGCTTCGTTCAGCGCCTCTCTTGCCTGATCGGCTACCTGCTGAACGCGAGCCAGTACCCGAACGGAAAAGTTGTCCAGTCCGGTATAAAACTGCGCTTTGGCCTGCTGCATTGCCAACCAAATACTCAGCGCCACCGGCAAAATAATGGCCAGTATCAGTACCCCTGTAACCAGGCTCACCTGATGCCGGGTCGTCATGAGCATTTCCTAAATTTATTAAGGGGTGCGATGAGTATACGCGAAAGATAAAAAGGACGATTAGGTAAACGGGATAAAAAGGCCCGAACCGCGAGAGAGCAGCGAATTCGGGCTAACAGTGGATGATCCGCGACGCCCGAAGCTGTAAACGGCGCGGAGAAAAACGAGGGCTGGTATGCTGGCAGCCAATAAGCATCGCCAGCACAGGTTCATATTCTAAAGCGCAATCATGACAGCCAGATGTTGCGTTTAGTGGGCATCCGGCGCGGCGATGTCGGCGCTAATCCGCAGGTCGTTTTCGTCGAACACCATGCAGTAGCGATCGTCGAAGGCAACGCTGATTTTCTGCCAGGGGCGAAAGTGAACGTCGCCTGGCAGCAGAATTTTGACGTTATCGTGGCCGTAGCACTGGCCAAATAGATAGGTGTTATTACCCAGTCTCTCGACCACTTCACATTGAAACTCAACCACGGTACCGATATTCACATCGGTAGAGAGATGTTCAGGACGAATACCGAGGGTGACGGCAGCGCCGGGCTGCAGCGGTGAGGTGGTGATATTGAGCGTCAGATTATGATCTTGCGCCATCTTCACGCTAAGCTGGCCCGGCTGCCATGCGGTAACCGTCGCGGGAAGGAAGTTCATTTTCGGCGAACCGATAAATCCCGCGACGAATTTATTCACCGGGTTGTAATACAGCGACATCGGCGATCCCATCTGCTCAACTTTGCCGTAGTTCATCACCACGATTTTATCGGCGAGAGTCATCGCTTCAACCTGGTCATGAGTAACATAAACCATGGTCGTTTTGAGCTCGTGATGGAGTTTGGCGATATGCAGGCGCATCTCAACGCGCAGTTCGGCATCGAGGTTAGAAAGGGGTTCATCAAACATAAACACCCGTGGATTACGTACAATAGCGCGGCCGATGGCAACGCGCTGACGTTGACCGCCAGAAAGTTGCTTAGGCTTACGATCCAGCAGATGAGAGAGCTGCAGCGTTTTCGCCACCATTTCAACCTGACGGCGAATTTCATCTTTTGGTACTTTGTTCACTTTCAGGCCATAGCCCATATTTTCCGCCACCGTCATATGCGGATAGAGCGCATAGGACTGGAATACCATAGCGACGCCGCGATGGGCAGGAACGACATCATTCATCACCTCATCGCCAATTAGCACTTCACCTTCGCTGACCTCTTCAAGACCGGCAATCATCCTCAGTAGCGTCGATTTACCGCAGCCGGACGGGCCGACGAACACCGCAAATTCACCATCTTCAATATCAAGATTTACCTGATGCAGCGTCACCGTACTGCCGAACCGTTTGGTGACATTCCTCAGTCGTATATTGGACATCAACACTCCCCGGATTGTTAGCCATTTTTGCCGTTGGGATTTGGGCTGCGATGCGGAATTTGTATAACGTGTAACAATTCAGCCGAACGATGCTCAACGACACTAAAATCATGCAGCGACTATAACTTCCACGGTTTTAGCGCCATACAACGATGTTTCATTTCTGCAATGATGATCACACAACGAGTAGCTTCCAGTAGTTTTATCAGCCTTCAAAGCGTAGCGTATAACAAATCAAACATGACGGATGTTTTGTTTATGAACTGCCGTTAATCAACTTGCTAAGAGATTTGCTGAAGTCACATTACTTAATAAAAACCATTAAATTGTTATACCTTCACATGAGGTTGATAATGAAAAAGAACACTCTTGCTGCACTGATCCTTACCACTCTGGCTGCCGGGCAGCTAACGAGCCTGCAGGCGCACGCGGCCGGGCAGCTCAACGTTTGGGAAGACATCAAAAAATCCGCCGGCATCAAAGCCGCAGTCGGTGATTTTGAAAAGCAGTTCAACGTTAAGGTGAACGTGCAGGAGATGCCGTACGCCCAACAGCTGGAAAAGCTGCGTCTTGATGGTCCGGCGGGCATCGGCCCGGATGTCCTGGTGATCCCTAATGATCAGCTAGGCGGAGCGGTTGTCCAGGGATTGCTATCTCCATTGACTCTGGATCAGGAGAAGCAGGAGGCGTTTACGCCTGCGTCAATCAGCGCTTTCCATATGGATAACGTGCTTTACGGCGTACCTAAAGCGGTGGAAACCCTGGTACTGATTTACAACAAAGATCTGATCGACCAGCCGCTGGATAGCCTGCAGGCGTGGTTCGACTATTCGAAGAAGCAGCGCGAAGAGGGGAAATACGGTCTGCTGGCGAAGTTCGACCAGATTTATTACAGCTGGGGCGCTATCGGTCCAATGGGCGGCTATATCTTTGGCAAAAACGATAAAGGGGGCTTCAACCCGCAGGATGTCGGTCTCAACAAACCCGGCGCAGTGGAAGCAGTCACTTTCCTGAAAAAATTCTATACCGATAAGGTTTTCCCGGCAGGGATCCTCGGTGACAACGGGTTGAACGCCATCGATTCCCTGTTCACCGAGAAGAAAGCGGCGGCGGTGATTAACGGCCCGTGGGCTTTCCAGCCATACGAAGCGGCAGGCATTAATTATGGTGTTGCGCCTCTGCCGACGCTGCCGGACGGCAAACCGATGAGCTCCTTCCTCGGCGTGAAGGGCTACGTGGTTTCGACGTGGAGTAAAGATAAAGCGCTGGCGCAGCAGTTTATTGAGTTTATTAACCAGCCTCAGTATGTGAAAGCACGCTATGTGGCGACCGGCGAAATCCCGCCGCTGAAGGCAATGATTGACGATCCGCTGATTAAGAATGACGAGAAGGCCAGCGCGGTGGCGGTGCAGTCAGCACGGGCGACGGCAATGCCAGGAATACCGGAAATGGGGGAGGTATGGGGCCCGGCGAACGCAGCCCTGGAGCTGAGCCTGACCGATAAACAGGAGCCGAAGGCGGCGCTGGATAACGCCGAGAAGCAGATCAAGATGCAGATCGAAGCCATGCAGGCCAGCAATCAGTAATCAGGTGAAGTAACAGAACGGGAGGAGGCCCTCCCGTTTTCAGAAGGAGTCGTGTGTGATTATCAATCCCAGCGAAAATATTGCCGAAGCGCGTGGCGCAGGACGCCACGCGTGGTGCGGCCTGCTGCTGGCTATCGTGCCGGGTTTTGGTCAGTTTTATCACCGCCAGTGGTTGAAGGGGATTGTCTTCCTGGTGCTGCTGAGCAGTTTTATGAGCATTTTCTATGACTTTCTCAGCGAAGGCCTGTGGGGGTTATACACCTTAGGCGAAGAAGTCCCGCGGGATAACTCTATCTTCCTGCTGGCGGAAGGAATAATCAGCGTGCTGATTATCGCTTTTGGTTTGTTAGTCTATTTCCTCTCGCTGCGCGATGCCTGGATTAACGGTAAAAAGCGCGATGAGGGTATGGCGCTGAACAGCGTACGCAAGCAATATCAGATGCTGCTCAGCGACGGTTTTCCCTATTTGATGATTACGCCGGGCTTTATTCTGCTGGTGTTTGTGGTCATCTTCCCGATTCTGTTTGGCTTTGCGATCGCCTTTACTAACTACAACCTTTACCACACGCCGCCCGCGAAGCTGGTCGATTGGGTGGGGTTCAAAAACTTCATCAACATCTTCACATTATCCATCTGGCGCTCGACCTTTTTTGATGTCCTGCAGTGGACGGTGGTGTGGACGCTGCTGGCGACAACCCTGCAATGCACCGTTGGTGTGTTGCTGGCGATTCTGGTTAACCAGAAGGATTTGCGTTTCAAGCCAATGATCCGCACGATTTTTATTCTGCCGTGGGCGGTGCCGGGGTTTGTGACGATTCTGGTTTTTGCCGGGATGTTCAATGATTCATTCGGGGTCATTAACAACGCCATTTTGTCTTTCTTCGGCATCAGTCCGAAGGCCTGGCTGACCGACCCGTTCTGGACTAAGACGGCGCTGATCATGATGCAAACCTGGCTGGGCTTCCCGTTTGTTTTCGCCATGACCACCGGCGTACTGCAGGCGATTCCGGACGATCTCTATGAAGCGGCCACGATGGATGGCGCCAGCGCGTTTACCCGGCTGCGGACCATTACTCTGCCGCTGGTGCTGTACTCGATTGCGCCAATTATTATTACTCAGTACACCTTCAATTTTAATAACTTCAATATCATCTATCTGTTCAACAACGGCGGGCCTGCGGTGGCGGGGTCGAATGCCGGCGGTACGGATATTCTGGTGTCGTGGATCTACAAACTCACCATGTCGTCTTCGCAATACGCTATCGCGGCCACTATTACGATCCTGCTATCGATTTTCGTCGTCGGCCTGGCGTTGTGGCAGTTCCGCGCCACAAAATCCTTTAAAAATGACGATATGGCGTAAGGGAAGCAACATGGCTAAATCACCGAGTATTAAACGCGAAAAGTGGATTCGCCTGTCACTCACCTGGCTGGTGGTCATCTTTGTCTCGACGATCATTATTTACCCGCTGGTCTGGACGGTAGGGGCGTCGCTGAACGCCGGGAACAGTCTGCTGAGTACGTCGATTATTCCTGAAAACCTGTCGTTCCAGCATTACGCGGATTTGTTCAACGGCAATGTGAATTATCTCACCTGGTACTGGAACTCGATGAAAATCAGCTTCATGACCATGCTTCTGACCCTAGTCAGCGTGAGCTTCACCGCCTATGCGTTCTCCCGCTTTCGTTTCAAAGGGCGGCAGAACGGACTGATGCTGTTCCTGCTGTTGCAGATGATTCCGCAGTTCTCGGCGCTGATTGCGATCTTTGTCCTTTCTCAGCTGCTGGGGCTAATCAACAGTCATCTGGCGCTGGTACTGATCTACGTGGGCGGCATGATCCCGATGAATACCTGGCTCATGAAGGGGTATCTGGACGCGATCCCCAAAGATCTGGATGAATCCGCGCGGATGGATGGTGCCAGCAGCTTCCGTATCTTTTTCGAGATCATTATGCCGTTGTCGAAGCCTATTCTGGCGGTGGTGGCGCTGTTTTCATTTACCGGTCCGCTGGGGGATTTCATTCTCTCCAGCACCATATTGCGTACCCCGGATAAGTACACGCTGCCGATTGGCCTGTATAACCTGGTCGCACAGAAGATGGGCGCCAGCTACACCACCTACGCGGCGGGAGCGGTATTGATTGCCGTCCCGGTGGCGATTCTCTATCTGGCGCTACAAAAATACTTTGTTTCCGGCCTCACCTCAGGCAGTACAAAAGGATAACCCCATGAAAAGATTAACACCCGCGTGGCTTGCTGTTTCTCTGGCATGCTGTTTTTCCGCCGGTACGCTGGCGGCAGATGCGCTGCAAACGCAGGCGTTTAGCAATATGCCCGCTGATTTTATTAAAGGCGCGGATATCTCTACGCTGCTGGATGCGGAAAAACACGGCGCGAAGTTCTTTAATCACAACAATCAGCAGCAGGATCCGATCGCGATCCTCAAGGCCGATGGCGTGAACTACGTTCGTCTGCGCCTGTGGGTGGATCCCAAAGATGCTAAAGGCCAGCGCTACGGCGGCGGCGATAACGATCTGGCGACGACGCTGGCGCTGGCGAAGCGGGCAAAAGCGCAGGGGATGAAGCTGCTGCTTGATTTCCACTACAGCGATTTCTGGACCGATCCGGGTAAGCAGTTCAAACCGAAAGCCTGGGAGAAGCTGGACTATCCGCAGCTGAAAACCACGATCCACGATTATACCCGCGACACGATTGCCCGCTTTAAGCAGGAGGGCGTGCTGCCGGATATGGTGCAGATCGGCAACGAAATCAACGGCGGTATGCTGTGGCCGGAAGGTAAAAGCTGGGGGCAGGGCGGCGGCGAGTTCGATCGTCTTGCTGGGCTGCTGAATGCCGCCATCGATGGACTGAAGGAAAATCTCACCGGCGGTGAGCAGGTTAAAATTATGCTTCATCTGGCCGAAGGCACGAAAAACGACACCTTCCGCTGGTGGTTTGATGAAATCAGCAAGCGTAACGTCCCTTACGACATCATTGGTTTGTCGATGTACACCTACTGGAATGGCCCGATTAGCGCGCTGAAAGCCAATATGGACGATATCAGCCAACGCTATAACAAAGACGTGATAGTGGTGGAGGCCGCTTACGCTTATACCCTGGATAACTGCGACAATGCGGAAAATAGCTTCCAGGCGAAAGAAGAAAAAGATGGTGGTTACCCCGCCACCGTCCAGGGACAATATAATTATATTCACGACTTAATGCAGGCCGTTGCCGATGTTCCGCAGCATCGCGGTAAAGGTATTTTTTATTGGGAGCCGACGTGGATTGCCGTGCCGGGAAATACCTGGGCGACGCCTGCCGGAATGAAATATATCCACGATGAGTGGAAAGAGGGTAATGCCCGGGAAAATCAGGCGCTGTTTGATTGCCAGGGAAAAGCATTGCCGTCGATGAAGGTATTTAATTAATTATTCAGTTTTACACTTCAGGATGTTTATTATGAAAAAATTTGCGCCTTTGAGTCCGAAGGTTAATACGCTATTGCATGGCGCCGACTATAACCCGGAGCAATGGGAGAATTATCCGGATATTATCGACAAAGATATTGCCATGATGCAGCAGGCAAAATGCAATGTGATGTCGGTAGGGATATTCAGCTGGGCGAAGCTTGAACCTCAGGAGGGCGTATTTGAGTTTGGCTGGTTGGACAGTATTCTGGAAAAACTGTATACCGCCGGAATTCATGTCTTTCTTGCTACGCCAAGCGGTGCGCGCCCGGCGTGGATGTCGCAGAAATATCCTGAGGTGCTGCGCGTTGGTCGCGATCGGGTGCCAGCCCTGCACGGCGGACGGCATAACCACTGTATGTCGTCGCCGGTCTATCGTGAGAAAACCCTGAAGATTAATACCCTGCTGGCGGAACGTTACGCGCAGCATCCGGCGGTGCTGGGCTGGCATATCTCCAACGAATACGGCGGGGAGTGTCACTGTAGCCTGTGTCAGGAGCGTTTCCGCGACTGGCTGAAAGCGCGCTATGAAACGCTGGATAATCTCAATCACGCCTGGTGGAGTACCTTCTGGAGCCACACCTATAGCGACTGGTCGCAGATCGAATCTCCGGCGCCGCAGGGAGAAGTCTCAATTCATGGTCTCAACCTTGACTGGCATCGCTTTAATACCGCCCAGGTGACCGACTTCTGCCGCCATGAGATTGCTCCGCTGAAAGCGGCGAATGCCGAACTGCCGGTGACCACCAACTTCATGGAGTATTTCTACGATTACGACTACTGGCAGCTGGCGCAGACGCTGGACTTTATCTCGTGGGACAGCTACCCCATGTGGCATCGCGATAGAGATGAAACCACGCTGGCCTGCTATACCGCGATGTATCACGACATGATGCGCAGCCTGAAGGGCGGTAAGCCGTTTGTATTAATGGAATCCACTCCCAGTGCGACTAACTGGCAGCCAACCAGTAAGCTTAAGAAGCCGGGAATGCATATTCTCTCCTCTTTGCAGGCGGTGGCGCACGGCGCGGATTCGGTGCAGTATTTTCAGTGGCGTAAAAGCCGCGGTTCGGTGGAGAAGTTCCATGGCGCGATTATCGATCATGTCGGTCATCTGGATACGCGCGTGGGCCGCGAAGTGACGAAGCTCGGCGAGATGTTAAGCCAGCTGCCTGGCGTCGTGGGCTGCCGGACGGATGCGAAAGTGGCGATTATCTTCGATCAGCAAAATCGCTGGGCGCTGGATGATGCTCAGGGGCCGCGTAATCTCGGCATGGAGTATGAAAATACCGTCAACGAACATTACCGTCCGTTCTGGGAGCAGGGGATTGCGGTTGATGTTATCGATGCTGACGTTGACCTGAGTCCTTATCAACTGGTCATTGCGCCAATGCTGTATATGGTTCGTGAGGGATTTGCCGAACGCGCCGAAGCGTTTGTGGCTAACGGCGGTCATTTAGTTACAACATACTGGACAGGGATAGTGAACGAGTCCGACCTCTGCCATCTCGGCGGTTTCCCGGGCCCGCTGCGTAAACTGCTGGGCATTTGGGCGGAAGAAATTGACTGCCTGAACGACGGCGAACGCAACCTGGTACAGGGGCTGGCGGGTAATGAAGCTGGCTTGCAGGGGCCGTACCAGGTACGCCATTTGTGTGAACTGATTCATGCTGAAAGCGCGCAGCCGCTGGCTACCTATCGCGATGATTTTTATGCAGGAAGACCGGCGGTCACCGTCAATCACTTTGGTAATGGCAAGGCATGGCACGTTGCGTCGCGCAACGATCTGGCCTTCCAGCGGGACTTCTTCTGCAGCCTGATGAAAGAACTCTCTCTGCCGCGCGCGGTTGAGGCTGATTTCCCGCCGGGCGTAGTAGCGACCGCACGCACGGACGGTGAAACCGCCTACGTTTTCCTGCAAAACTACAGCGCGCAGCAGCATAGCGTGGTTTTGCCGCAAGGCTATCTGGACTGTCTCACCGGTACGGCGCTGAATACGCCGCTGGTCTTAAATGCATGGGATTGCCGTATCCTCAGTCGTCGCGCGTAATTTTTCTCTCCCCGCGCCTGCTCCTGCGAGCAGGCGTTTTTTTATCTGCTAATCAGGAGTCTGGTATGGTGAGTTTAAAATCCTTTCTGAATTACTTCTCGCAGCCTCGTGCGGCGGTACCTTTAAGTCATGCGGAGCAACAACAGATTGATTATTTAATTCAGGCGTTTGGTGGTGAAGGCAATATTATTAACGTTGACGCCTGCATTACCCGCTTACGCGTCACGGTGAATAATCTATCGATAGTTGATTCTCAGGCCTTACAGCAGCAGGGAGCGCTTGGGGTTATTATCCTGGGGCAGCAGGTGCATGCTATTTTCGGTAAGCAGTCGGATGCTTTACGGCAATTACTTGATGAGCACTTTGCCAGCCGGAAATAAAATAAAACGGGATAACGCAATAATGAGTTATCCCGAAAATATAACAGGCATTCAATGGCAATAATCATTACCGGAGGGTAATTAACAACTTTACAGTTGGCGATAAAACAGTTAAACGGCTATTACCACCAGGCTTCGACCTGTACACCAAAGTTCCATGTATTATTGGCGGTCCGATCTTCGAACGGCTTACCATTTTCGGAATCATTCAGGTATGAAGCGAAAATTCGTAGTTCCGGGCGCGACATAAAGTCAGGTCCATCGGCCAGGCCCAGCGCAATGGTGTATTTCTCACCGGCTTGTTTGTAATCGGTATTATTTTTGTAGCTATCTTTTTGGTAGAAGCCGCCCACTTCGCCAATCAGGCGCACATATTCGGTGAACTGATACTGCCCGCGCGCCACCAGCGACAGCATGCGTGTTTTATCCGTGTAATCGGTGATGTTATCCGCGGAGCCCCAGGTCAGGACGTGGTTAATAGAGAACTTTTCAGTAATCGGAATTAAACCGGTATTGATAACGCGGTAGCCGGTGGCGTCATTGACGTAGTTCCACATGTCATACCAGCCGCCCCCCTGGGACACCATGTTCTGCGCCAGTCCTTTGTTTGCGTATTGCAGAACCGTTTTGTTGTAACCGCCCAGCATATCCTGGCTGATTTCACCGGTTAGCATGACGCCGTTTTCAGCATCATAGAGTCCGCCGTAGGTATCCTGCTTTTTAGTGGTATTCGGCATCGCGTAGTCGATACCAAATTCGGTCCAGGATCCGGCCCACGGCTTCCAGCCCGCATAGCGCAAATCAAGATAGTTAATATTGACGTTGCTATCGCCATCGACGCGGTAGTCGACGTCATTGGCATCCCCGCGGATCCAGGCAAATGAAACGGCGCCCGGACCGAGCGTATAGTTTTCGATCCCGGCGCCGGATCCGGAAATATTCCAGTATTTCGTATCGATAATGTGCAGATCGTGGCGCTGATAGTAGCGTTTGCCGCCCCAGATGACTGCATTTGGATCGCCGGGGATCAGACCTTTAATTTGCAGGTTTAGCTGCCGCAGGCCGAACTGCGCATCGTCATCAAGCGTGGTTTCATTATCGTTTGAGCCGTCAGATACCATGCTGACCATACTATCGAGGTAGAAGCTAACGTCATTCTTCTTGTAGACCTCCGATCCCAGCTCCAGCTCGCCGTAGGTATCAGATTCGTTACCCAGACGGCCAATTTTATTTTTTTGCCATTCGGCCTGGCTACCGTCGCCGGAGACCCCAACCCCGGCGCGCATATAGCCATGAAAGTCGATACCCGGGAGGGTGGCGGAAGCAGCAAACACGGATGGTGAAATCAGCGCAGCGGCCAACGCAACGGAAAGTGTGCGCAGCGTAGTGTTCATGTCTATCCTCTTATTGTTTTGTATTACGTTCACATAACCGATGTCATAAAATGCCTAAACCTGAAATCAGGCAATTGAATGATCGCCATAGTGTGATTAACTGCAAATAAAAAGGCGGGTTTTGTTACGCAAAGTGAGTCCATTCACAATTTGTAGTATTGTGAGCGTAATACTTTTTATGGCTATGGTTGGAGGAGGAATACGGCAATGAGCGTTTTTTCACATTGCCCCTGTTACAATTCAGGGATAACAACACAAGGAACCGGACCATGAAGTCTAAAAGCGCGACCTTAGAAGACGTTGCACGCCATGCGGGCGTCTGCTATCAGACCGTGTCCAGGGTACTGAACAAATCTGCTAATGTATCCAAAGCCACGCGCAGCAAGGTGGAGAAATCCATTGAGGAGCTGCGCTATGTCCCGAACCGCCTGGCGCAACAGCTGGTAGGTAAGCAAAGTCGTACCGTGGGCCTGGTCACAATTTCCCTTGCATTGCATGCCCCATCCCAGGTGGCTGCGGCGGTAAAACGCTATGCGAACGTGGAAGGTTATCAGGTGCTCATCTCCATGATTGATGAGAGCGTCAACCAAAGTATCCAGGACTCTATTAATGAACTGAAGTCTCAACTGGTGGATAAGGTCATCATCAACGTGCCGCTGGAGACTGAACAGGCCCAAAAAATAGCCGCTGATAACGATGACATCGTCTGTCTTTTTTTAGATGTCGACCCCTACAGCTCGGTGTTTAACGTTTCGTTTAATCCGGCGGACGGTACACGGGCCAGCGTCAAGTATCTCTATGAGATGGGCCATCGGGAAATCGCGTTGCTGGCCGGCCCTGAAAGTTCGGTATCGGCCAAACTGCGTTTGAAAAGCTGGATAGAAACCCTGGAGGGTTACGGGCTGGAGCCGGTAACGGTGATTCGCGGCAACTGGGACGCGCAAAGCGGCTACGCTGGCGCGCTGCAAATGCTGCGGGAGACGCCAAACTTTACCGCCGTTTTGGTAGGTAACGATCAGATGGCATTGGGCGTACTGAGCGCATTTCACCAGCACCAGGTACCGATTCCGGGAGAAAAGTCGGTTATTGGTTATGATGACACTTATGAGAGTTCGTTCTTCTACCCGGCGCTAACCACGGTTTCGCTGGATCTTGATCTGCAAGGGAAGGAGGCCGTTCGGCGCATTCTCGACAGCGGCGATAACGAAACATCACATACGTCTTCTATCCTTCCGGCTCGTCTGGTTGTACGCCATTCTACCGGGCCAAAAACGGAGCCTGGCAAAAATCTGCAGTCTATTGCTGAGCAACTCCGGGCTCTGGCGCATCAGCTAAGTCCTTAATCTGCAAAGGGCGCTCTCGCCGCCCTTTCATCCTTCTCATTCTCAGGGTTGATCTTTGTCTTTACACGGTGTACGGTATTGTTATGTTATAACATAATGATTGAGGTCGCTATGAAACCCAATATTCATCCGCATTATCGTACGGTGGTTTTTCACGATACCAGCGCCAACGAATACTTCAAGGTCGGTTCTACTATCAGAACCGAGCGTGAGATCGAACTGGAGGGCGAGACGTACCCCTACGTGACGCTTGATGTATCGTCCAAATCGCATCCGTATTACACCGGTAAGCAGAAGGCCTTCAACAATGAAGGTAGTACCGCGCGTTTCCGTCAGCGCTTTGGCGGCTTTATTGATGCGAAGAGGGACAAATAATGCAGGTGCTAAACTCATTGCGTAGCGCGAAACAACGCCACCCGGATTGCCAGATCGTGAAGCGCAAGGGGCGGCTATACGTGATTTGCAAAAGCAATCCCCGCTTTAAAGCCGTGCAGGGACGCAAGAAAAGACGTTAACGAAAGCTCCCCAGCGTACGTAACTGCTGGCCGTCGGCGCTGAAGTTGTCGGCGGCCAGCCATTGCTGCATTGCCCTGTCTATCTGTGGCCACTCGGAATCAATAATGGAAAACCAGTCGGTATCGCGGTTGTGGCCCTTTATCACCAGCGCCTGACGAAATTGCCCCTCATACTGAAATCCCAACCGCAGCGCCGCCCGGCGTGACGGTTCGTTGAGACTGTTACATTTCCACTCGTAGCGCCGATAGCCGAGCGTATCAAAGACGTAATCCATCAGCAGCCAGTGGGCCTCGGTGGCCATTGCAGTCCGGCTCAGTAAAGGCGAGAAGTGAACGTGGCCGACTTCAACAACGCCGTTGTTAGCGTCAATTCTCATCAGCGCCAGTGAGCCCACGGGCTGGTCTGTTTGCTTATCGATCACCGCGAAGTGAATGGGGTCGTTCTGCCCGGAAACGCTCTCAATCCATGCGCGGTACTCCTCTACGCTGCTGTCCGGTTCGCGCAGCAGCCATGTCCAGCTTCGGGTATCCGGGGCTAAGCGGTGGGCGTCAAACAGCGCGCCGGCATGCGTGGAGCGCAAAGGCTCTAGCCGACAAAAGCGGCCCTGCAGGTTCACCCTTTCAGGATGTGGACAGGGCTGCCAGTCGGGCAGGGCGGTGCCAACGGGCTGATCGTATTGATTAAGATGGCTCATCAGGATTTCCTTCTATGGACGAATGCTGTGAGATTAAGCGCTTATTGGTTCCATAAAAAAGGGCCATAAGAGTATATTTTCGTAGTACCACGAGGAGCCAAAATGAATATTCCTGATGATGCTTTTTTTACTCTGTTGGAGCAGGCGCTGTGCGACAGAGGGCGTGAAACCCTGCAGCGCACGCTCTATCTCCGTCTGCGAGCGGCCATTTTGCAAGGTACGCTGGCGGGCGGTAGCCGCCTGCCAGGTTCACGGGCTATAGCGCAGCGTCTGAAGCTATCGCGCAATACCGTCAACGGCGCGCTGGAGCAGCTGGCGATGGAGGGGTATCTGCTGCGTAGCCGCCAGGGGACATACGCCGCGCTTTTGAAGTCGCAGGGTGAAGAGGAGGTTGCGGCGCGCGTGATTGTGCTCCCTGAGTACCTTCAGGGATTACCCGCCGCCACGCGTCGTGATTCGCCCACGCTGCTCTTTACGCCGGGAATGCCTGCGGTTAACTACTTTCCTCTTGCTATCTGGCGTCGACTCCTTGACCGGGTATTGCGCGAGGAGAGAAGCGCATTGCTGGGCTACGGCGATGCGCAGGGGGAACTTGCATTGCGCAAAGCGATTGCCCGTCATCTGGCGCTCTCCCGGGGCATTCGCTGCGAAGCCGGGCAAATTGTGATTACGGAAGGAGCGCTGGAAGCCGTTGATTTATGTACGCATCTGCTGAGCGTTGCCGGGGAGACGGCATGGGTGGAAGAACCCGGCTATTTAGGGGCAAAAAGCATGTTTCTTAAAGCCGGGCTTCACATCAAGGGTATACCCGTCGATCGAGAGGGTATGCGGTTCGATACCGATGATGATAGCGCAGCACCGCGATTAATCTTTACTTCACCGTCCCATCAATACCCCTGCGGTTCGGTGATGAGCGCCGGGCGGCGACTGGCTTTACTGGAATATGCCCGCCGTCATGATGCCTGGCTTATCGAGGATGATTACGATAGTGAATTTCGTTATAGCGGCGAACCGATTCCCGCCATGCTGGGAATGGTCAGGCAGGCGCCGGTAGTTTATCTGGGGACATTCAGCAAAACGCTTTTTCCCGCGCTGCGTATTGGCTTTATGGTGATGCCGGAGGGGCTGGCGGATGCCGCAAGAGGCGCGATTGGTTCACTGTTACGCGGCGGTCATCGTGCTGAACAGCGGGCGCTGGCGCTGTTTATCGAAGAGGGGCACTACGCGCGTCATCTTGCCGCTATGCGCCGCTTGTATCGCAAACGCCAGCAGCAGCTGCGGGAAACGCTGGCGGCAGAGCTTACTCACCCTTATGAAATATCAGGCGGCGAGGGGGGGTTACACCTGACTGTCGTCGTCGAAGACGTTGATGATGAAGCTATTGTGCAGCAGGCCCGGCGGTTTCAGCTCGCGCCCGGCGCATTAAGCCGTTTTTATCTGAATGAAAAAAAGGCGAGAAGCGGCTTTGTTCTGGGCTACGGTAATACGTCCGCATCACGCTTTCCTTCTGCGATACGGACGCTGGATCGCCTTATTGCGCAGCACCGATGCGGGTAAGGGAAAAGACATCGTAAAATGAGAGTTCGCCTTTGGTGGCGATCATTTTTTGCAACTGAGCTTTCTGCTCGCCATCGACGCGCGGCGACTGCAGGATTCGGTCGATGAGCTGACCGGGAACAAATCGAGTGTTGTACCACTCCCCGTTATAACAAACGCGGAAGTCCAGAACATCAATGTCTTCATAGCGATAGCGCGGGTAAACGTCAAAGAAAAAGAAGCCGTTCAGCAGAACAAATAGTACGATTAATAGCCAGACCGAATCTACCAGCGTTTCAGAACGCAGCATCACGATGAGTGTTGCCAGGAAAGCCGCATACATCGCGACAAAAAGCCATGGATGGTTGCGAATAAAGCTTATGCTAAAGCGCGGACGGTTATCGCGCTTCTCTTGCACATTAAGCTCATCAATGGTGCTTTTCAGCAGCCGCTGTATTTCTGTCATTTTATTCCCCAAATTCTGCCATGAGCCCCTATGCAGACGCGACGAACAGATGCGCGTTGGGCTCAGCCTGAAGGCTATTTTATGTTGCGTAAATCCGTGGGAAAAGTAACAGATTGGTTGCGGAAAAGCATAACAGTTACCGTTTTTCGCTCTCCACCATTTTTATGATTTGAGCCGGGTTTCCGCCGACGACGGCGTTGGCTGGCACATTTTTCACCACTACGGAACCGGAAGCCACGATGGCATTGTCGCCGATAGTCACGCCAGGATTAATTACGGCCCGGCCGCCAATCCATACATTGTGGCCAATAGTGACGGGTTTTCCGTACTCTTTACCGCTATTTCGTTCAACAGGGTCAAGGGGATGCGTTGCGGTATAAATATGCACACCCGGCGCCAGCATGCAGTTTTCGCCAATATGTATCGGACACACATCCAGCATCACGCAATCAAAGTTGGCGTAGAAATTTTTCCCGAGGAAGATATTGTAGCCGTAATCGCAGCGAAAAGTGGGTTCGATATAAGCGTCGCCTGCGTGGCCTAGCAGTTCCGTCAGTAATGCTTTTCTTAATTCACGCTCTTCAGGCGCTGAATGATTGTAACGATGCAACAGTTGTCTGGCCAGTAGACGGTCGGCCTTTAGCTCAGCGTCACCTGACACATACAGTTCACCGGCAATCATTTTTTGTTTTTCTTCACTCATGGAGGCTTCCCTTATTTCCTCATTGTAGGCCGCCACAGTATAAAAAAGAAACCGGTTTCATATAGGTACGGAAACAGCTTCTGTGACCGGTGTCGCATTTATTAGCAGCATGAGGGAAGGGCGTTTTCGGCACAAGAGTTCGGGCTTTCATTTGAAATAATTAGCGGATGAATTTCCAGACCGATGGCGGGATCTTGTCATACAGTTTATTCATCGTCAGTTCAGCAAGACGATGATCGGCTGCTGAGTAAAATACCGCCAGTTCATTATCAGAAAGTTCATATTTATTTTTTTCAATTACGCGCTCCAGCGTATCAATTGTCTGACAACGTCGTAAGCGCATCAAATAGTCTATTTTGGTTAATGTTTTATCAGACATAAATTCACCTTTTGATTGTAATAATATTAACAAGAAAGACTGGCCGGGTTTTCCCGACTGGCGTTCACAAAGCAGCGGAATAACCTGTTGCCTGATTTACGCCATTTCTGCAGATCTGCAGTGTTAATGCCGTAGTTGCTGAACAACACGAAAGTGTCATCCAGATATTCGTCAAGCTGAGTCACCAGCTTATTATCCTCAGCATACTTAATTTTATAATTAAGTGCGAACGCGGCAATGTGCTCGATCAATTCATTAAGCTGAAGATTGACAGCAGAGGTTGGGTCATTAACCCAGCCATGGTTGCTCTCTTCCAGGTTTGCAAGACAGTCATGATACAGGGTTTCGCAGAGAAATTTAAGCTGCGCAATATCATGTCTTTTTGGCGAGTATTCGTCCATAACGCATCCCCCTTTTTAGTGGTTTAACGACGACTATCGACACCGTTGTGGGATGAACACGACTAACAGACCTGACACATACATTGTAATCTTGCTCTTTAACTATAATCCACTCTTAAAAAGATTTCATCGTGCTATTACGAAAAATTACAATTAACGCGGTCAATTTATCTTAAATGCCTCGGTCTTTATTATATCGTGCCTTTAACTACAACGGAAAAATCGAAGACTGACCTTATATATCATCGGGTTAGCCCGTGCGTTTAGCTGATACGTTGATACAACCATACATAATGTCAGTGATTGAGAATATTCTTAGTGTGGAGTTGAGGGAGTAAAGTCAGTGAAAAAAGGTCATAGATAAGCAGCGGTAATCATCATTAAATATTATATCTCAGGTTATAAAATAAACAATCACAATCCGTGCGTTTTAAAGTGAGACAAAGTGAAAGGGCCGCGAATGCGGCCCTTAATGGAGAGATTAATGATGCTCAACCGGATGGCTGTGCTCAATATCCTCATTTTTCCTACTGAAGCGGCGACGCACGACCACGAAGAATACCGGCACGAAGAAAATCGCCAGAACCGTCGCGGTAATCATCCCGCCCATTACGCCAGTACCTACGGCATTCTGCGCGCCGGAGCCTGCGCCGGAGCTGATAACCAGCGGCATTACGCCGAGGATAAACGCCAGGGAGGTCATCAGAATCGGACGCAGACGCATACGAACGGCTTCAAGCGTTGCCTCAATCAGGCCTTTGCCTTCTTTATCCATCAGGTCTTTGGCGAATTCAACGATCAGTATCGCGTTCTTCGCCGACAGGCCGATAGTGGTCAACAGACCAACCTGGAAGTAAACGTCGTTAGTCAATCCTCGGAAGGTGGCAGCCAGCAGCGCCCCCACAACACCGAGCGGAACGACCAGCATGACCGAGAATGGAATTGACCAGCTCTCGTACAGCGCCGCCAGACACAGGAAGACGACGATCAGCGAGATAGCGTACAGCGCTGGCGCCTGGTTACCTGACAAACGTTCCTGATATGACATACCCGTCCAGTCATAGCCGATACCGGCAGGCAGTTTACCCGCCAGCTCTTCCATCAGGTTCATCGCTTCACCGGTACTCTTACCCGGTGTCGCCTGGCCGAGGATTTCCATCGATGGCAGACCGTTGTAGCGCTCCAGACGCGGCGAGCCGTATTCCCAGCGCGAGGTTGAGAAGGCGGAGAACGGTACCATCTGTCCATCGCTACCGCGTACGTACCAGTTGCCAATGTCTTCCGGCAGCATGCGGTATTTCGCTTCGGACATGATATACACTTTCTTCACGCGGCCACGGTCAATGAAGTCGTTGACGTAGCTACCACCCCATGCCGCGCCAAGCGTCGTGTTGATGTCGCTGATAGACACGCCAAGCGCCTGCGCTTTTTCCTGATCGATATCCACTTTGAACTGCGGAGTATCTTCCAGGCCGTTTGGACGAACCCCGCTCAATACGTCAGGGTGCTGCGCAACCATTCCAAAAAGCTGGTTACGTGCCTGGGTCAGTTTTTCATGGCCCAGGCCAGCCTGGTCGATCAGCTGGAAGTCAAAGCCCGTTGCGGTACCGAGTTCAACAATTGCCGGCAGGTTAAAGGCGAAGACCATTGCATCTTTGATCTGCGAGAAATAGCCCATCGCGCGGCCGGTAATCGCCTCAACTTTGTTCTCTTCGCCTGGACGCTGGCTCCAGTCCTTCAGAGAGACGAACGCGATACCGGTGTTTTGTCCACGACCAGCGAAACCAAAACCGTTTACGGCGAATACCGATTCAACGTTATCTTTCTCTTTGGTGAGATAGTAATTGGTCATCTCATCCAGTACTTTCTGTGTACGCTCCTGAGTTGCGCCTGCAGGGAGCTGGGCCATGCTCAGGAATACGCCCTGGTCTTCGTCTGGCAGGAACGAACTTGGCAGACGAACGAACAGCCAGGCCATTCCCACAACGATGATCAGGTACAGCACCAGATAGCGACCGGTACTACGCAGGATGTTGCCTACGCTGTCGGTATAGTGATGCGTGCTCTTATCAAACATGCGGTTAAACCAACCGAAGAAGCCAGTGGTTGCGCCATGGCTGCCTTTTTGGATTGGCTTCAGCATCGTGGCGCAAAGCGCCGGGGTGAGAATCAGAGCGACCAGCACCGACAGCGCCATCGCGGAGACGATGGTGATCGAGAACTGGCGGTAAATCGCACCGGTGGAACCACCAAAGAAGGCCATCGGGATAAACACCGCAGAAAGCACCATCGCGATGCCTACCAGCGCGCCCTGAATCTGGCCCATCGATTTACGCGTGGCTTCCTTCGGCGGTAGCCCTTCCTCTGCCATTACACGTTCGACGTTTTCCACCACCACGATGGCGTCATCCACAAGCAAGCCTATGGCGAGCACCATACCAAACATGGTGAGCGTGTTTATCGAGAAACCGAACAGCGCGAGGATGGCGAACGTCCCCAGCAGTACGACCGGCACGGCAATCGTCGGAATCAAGGTGGCGCGGAAGTTCTGCAGGAACAGATACATTACCAGGAACACCAGGATGATGGCTTCAACCAGCGTTTTTACCACTTCGTGAATGGAGATCTGCACGAATGGAGTGGTGTCATACGGATAAACAATCTTCAGGCCAGAAGGGAAGAAAGGCTCCATTTTCTTCAGTTCGGCGCGAATGGCGTTTGCGGTATCCAGCGCGTTCGCGCCGGTCGCCAGTTTAATACCCAGACCAGAAGCTGGCTGACCGTTAAACTTCGCGATAACGTCATAGTTTTCACCACCCAGCTCAATGCGCGCGACATCGCGCAGACGAACCTGGGAGCCATCCTGGTTAACCTTCAGCAGAATGTTGCCAAACTCTTCAGTATTGGTCAGACGAGTCTGCGCCACGATGGAGGCATTCAGCTGCTGGCCTTTCACCGGGGGCGTACCGCCTAACTGTCCTGCTGCAACCTGGGCGTTCTGCGCTTTCAGGGCGCTGATAACGTCAACTGGCGTCAACTGGAAGTTATTAAGTTTGTTTGGGTCCATCCAGATACGCATAGCGTACTGGGAACCAAACAACTGCACGTCACCAACGCCGCTGGTTCGGCTAATCGCATCTTTCATGTTGGCGGCAACATAGTCAGAAATGTCATCCTGATTCATGGTGCCGTTAGTATTAATAACGCCGACAACCATCAGGAAGCTGCTGGATGCCTTTTCAACGCTAATACCCTGCTGCTGTACTTCCTGCGGCAGCAGCGGTGTCGCCAGCGCCAGTTTGTTTTGAACCTGTACCTGAGCAATATCCGGATCGGTACCGGATTCAAAGGTCAGAGTGATGGTTGCTGTACCGGTGGAGTCGCCATTTGAAGACATGTACATCAGGTGATCGATACCGTTCATGTTCTGTTCGATAACCTGAGTCACGGTGTTCTGCACGGTTTCTGCGTCGGCACCGGGGTACATGGCCGTGATGGAAATTGCCGGCGGCGCAATCGTCGGATATTGCGCTATTGGCAACTTGAGGATCGAGAGCCCCCCAGCCAGCATAATGATGATGGCGATCACCCAGGCAAAGATGGGGCGATCGATAAAGAAATTAGGCATGTCTTAACGGCTCCTGTTTAAGTTAAGACTTGGTTTGTTCTGACTGAGCGTTGCCTGCGGCTTGCTGTTTTTCATCAGAAACGACTTCCTGCGCTTTTACCTGTACGCCTGGTTTGACTTTCTGCAGACCGCTAATAATGACGCGATCGCCAGTTTTCAGCCCTTCGGTGACCAGCCATTTATCGCCAATCGCCTGAGTGGCGGTAATCTGGCGAACTTCGACTTTATCGCCTTCGCCGACAACCATCGCGCTGGCATCGCCGCGCGGGGTACGGGTTACGCCCTGCTGCGGAACCAGAATCGCATCAGGATTTACGCCTTCTTCCAGGCGCGCGCGAACGAACATGCCGGGCAGCAGAGTGTGATCCGGGTTCGGGAAAATCGCGCGCAGCGTGATAGAACCGGTAGTCTGATCAACGGTAACGTCGGAGAACTCCAGCGTACCGTTCTGCGGATATTTCAAACCGTCGTTAGTGACCAGTTCAACCTTCGCTTTACCGTTCTCCTGCTGCAGTTTGCCGTTAGCCAGCTCTTGTTTCAGACGCAGAAAATCGTTGCTCGATTGAGTCACATCCACGTAGATAGGATCAAGCTGTTGCACGGTCGCCAGGGCAGTAGTCTGGCCGTTCTGCACCAGCGCGCCTTCCGTGACCGCGGATTTACCAATGCGGCCGCTGATCGGGGAGGTCACCTTAGTGTAGGCCAGATTGATGCGCGCGGTTTCAACCGCGGCTTTAGCGGCGACGACGGCAGCGTTGCTCTGCTGGGCCGTGGCTACGGCAGTATCGTAATCCTGTTGGCTAATGTACTTAGTGCCTAACAGTTTCTGGTAACGTTTAACCGTCAGCTGATCCATATTGGCGGCAGCCTGCGCTTTGGCTAAATCGCCTTTCGCGCTTTCATAGGTGGCTTGATAGGTTGCCGGATCGATTTGATAAAGAGACACGCCAGCCTGGATATCGCTGCCTTCGGTGAAGTTACGTTTCAGAATAATGCCACTGACCTGAGGACGAACTTCCGCAACGCGATAGGCGCTGGTACGGCCCGGCAGTTCAGTAGTAATTTGTAGAGGAGCGGATTTGAGCGTCACAATACCGACTTCCGGCATTTGCTGGGCTCCTTGCTGAGCCGGTTTGTCGTCACATCCTGTTAGCGCTAAGCTGCCTGAGAGCATCAGAACGACCGCCAGAGGCGTTAACCCTCTGTTTTTGTTCATATGTAAACCTCGAGTGTCCAATTTCAAATTGTTCAGTGGCTCAATCGACCACAAACCCACTGCTGTGTTTCTATTATGGTCATGCTATGGTACATACATTCACAAATGTATGTAAACGTAACCTCTGTAAACTCATCGACCTATGGCACGAAAAACCAAACAACAGGCGCTTGAGACCCGGCAACATATTCTGGATGTTGCTCTGCGTTTGTTTTCGCAGCAAGGCGTATCATCCACCTCGCTGGCCGCAATTGCAAAAGCTGCCGGTGTGACGAGGGGGGCTATCTATTGGCATTTCAAAAATAAATCGGACTTATTTAATGAAATATGGGTACTGTCAGAAGCCAATATTAACGATCTCGAAGTTGAGTATCGGGCAAAATTCCCCAACGATCCACTGTCAGTTGTGCGAGAGATCTTAGTGTATATCCTTGAAGCCACTGTGACAGAAAAACGCAGACGGCTGATGATGGAAATCATCTTTCATAAATGTGAATTCGTCGGTGAGATGGTCACGCTGCAAGAAGCGCAGCGCATTCTTTGCCTTGAGAGCTACGACCGTATCGAACAAACATTAAAGGAGTGCATTGTCGCGAAGATGCTACCCGCCAATTTATTAACCCGCCGGGCGGCGATCCTCATGCGCAGCTATCTTTCCGGCCTGATGGAGAACTGGCTTTTGGCGCCGAACGCCTTTGATCTGCAAAAAGAAGCGCGGGATTATGTCGAAGTCCTGCTGGAAATGTATCAATTTTGCCCCTCTCTGCGCAGTTCTGAAGGACTGGACGCTTAACCCGGCTAGCGGACACCAGAGGAATGATTCCTGCTGTCCGCCGCTATTTTAGTGATAACAGAAGTGCTATTCTTCGCGCTGCGACGACCCCCGGTATTCTCCGGCTTTTGCAATCACTCATGTTAACACTATGCTGCATACTATCCGTTGGCGAAATGCCCTCTCTGCTGTAGTTCTTACCCTGATGCTTTTTATCGGCTGTATTAGCGTTAATTCGGCGCTGGCGGCTGATTTACCTGAACGCTCCGAGGTCCAGAGCCAGCTCACGACCCTGAACAAGCAAAAAGATTTGACTCCCCAGGACAAGCTGGTTCAGCAGGACCTGACTCAGACGCTGGAAACGCTCGATAAAATTGAGCGCATAAAGTCGGAAACGACGCAGCTGCACCAGCAGGTCGCTCAGGCGCCTGCGAAAATGAATCAGGCTATCGATAGCCTGAACGCGCTAAGCGATGTCCCCAACGACGAGGCGACGCGTAAAACGCTGAGCACCTTGTCGCTGCGCCAGCTGGAATCGCGCGTCTCTCAGACTCTGGACGATTTGCAAAACGCGCAAAACGATCTGGCGACTTATAATAGTCAGCTTGTTTCGCTACAGACGCAGCCGGAACGCGTGCAGAATGCGATGTATTCCGCCTCTCAGCAGCTGCAGCAGATCCGTAATCGTCTGAATGGCACGACTACGGGCGAAGAGGCGCTACGTCCTACCCAGCAGAATTTGCTGCTGGCGCAGCAGGCCTTGCTGAATGCACAGATAGATCAACAGCGTAAAAGCCTGGAAGGCAACACGGTGCTGCAGGATACCCTGCAAAAGCAGCGTGACTACATCACCGCTTACAGCAATCGACTGGAGCATCAGCTTCAGCTGTTGCAGGAAGCGGTGAATAGCAAGCGCCTGACGCTGACGGAAAAGACGGCTCAGGAAGCGGTTTCTCCGGACGAAACGGCCCGTATTCAGGCAAACCCGCTGGTCAAGCAGGAGCTGGACATTAATCACCAGTTGAGCGAAAGGCTCATTTCGGCAACGGAAACGGGTAATCAGCTGGTTCAGCGCAACATCAAAGTGAAGACCTGGCTCGATCGTGCTCTGCAATCCGAGCGCGATATTAAAGAGCAGATTTCCGTGCTGAAAGGCAGCCTGCTGCTGTCGCGTATCCTTTATCAGCAACAGCAAACGCTGCCCTCTGCGGAGGAGCTAAGCGACATGACCAACCGCATCGCCGACCTGCGCCTTGAGCAGTTCGAGGTCAACCAGCAGCGCGATGCGCTATTCCAGAGCGATGCGTATGTCGCGAAGCTGGAGGAGGGGCATAGCAGCGAGGTGAATCCCGAAGTGCATGATGCGCTTCTTGAGATTGTTGATATGCGCCGGGAACTGCTCGATCAGTTTAATAAACAGCTCGGCAACCAGCTGATGATGGCGATTAACCTGCAAATCAATCAGCAGCAGCTAATGAGCGTGTCAACCAACCTGAAAGCCATCCTGACGCAGCAGATTTTCTGGGTAAATAGCAACCGCCCGATGGACTGGGAGTGGTTTAAAGCCTTCCCGGAGGCGCTGAAAGGACAGTTTAAGGCGATGAAAATCACCGTAAACTGGGAAAAGGCCTGGCCTGCGGTATTTATCGCTTTTCTGGCCGGCCTGCCGCTGCTGCTGATTGCCGGTCTGATTCGCTGGCGTCTGAACTGGCTGAAAGCGTATCAGGCTAAGCTGGCGTCGCAGGTGGGGCAACTGCGCAACGATACGCAGCTCCACACGCCGAAAGCGATTCTTATCGATCTGATTCGGGCGCTGCCGGTGGTGCTGGTCATACTCGCCGTCGGTCTGATTCTGCTGACGATGCAGCTGAATATTAGCGACCTTCTGTGGGCCTATAGCAAGAAGCTGGCGCTATTCTGGCTGGTGTTTGGCCTGTGCTGGAAAGTGCTGGAAAAAGACGGCGTGGCGGTGAGCCACTTTAATATGCCGTCACAGCTGACCAGCCACTGGCGGCGGCAGATTGTTCGCGTGAGCCTTGCGCTGCTGCCGCTCAACTTCTGGTCGGTGATGTCGGAACTGTCGCCGCTGCACCTGATGGATGACGTTCTCGGGCAGTTCGTTATTTTCCTCAACCTGTTGCTGATCGCGGTGCTTGTCTTGCCGATGTGCCGCGAAAGCTGGCGTGATAAAGAATCTCACAGCCTGCGCCTTATCACCGTTACCGTGCTATCGATCGTTCCCATCGCCCTGATGGTGCTGACGGCAACCGGCTATTTCTATACGACGCTGCGTCTGGCCGGCCGCTGGATTGAAACCGTTTATCTGGTGATGCTGTGGAACCTGTTGTATCAGACCGTGCTGCGCGGCCTGAGCGTGGCCGCGCGGCGTATTGCCTGGCGCCGCGCGCTGGCGCGTCGTCAGCATCTGGTTAAAGAGGGGGCTGAAGGAGCCGAGCCGCAGGAAGAACCGACAATTGCTCTGGAGCAGGTTAACCAGCAAACGCTGCGTATTACGATGCTGGTGATGATCGCGCTGTTTGCGGTCCTGTTCTGGGCGATTTGGTCGGATCTCATCACCGTCTTCGCCTATCTCGATAGTATTACGCTGTGGCATTACAACGGTACCGAAGCCGGGGTCAGCGCCGTGAAAAGCGTTACCATGGGGAGCCTGCTGTTCGCGATTGTCGCTTCGATGGTTGCCTGGGCGTTAATTCGCAACCTGCCGGGACTGCTGGAAGTGCTGGTGCTGTCCCGACTAAATATGCGCCAGGGGGCGTCTTATGCCATTACGACAATCCTTAATTACGCCATTATCGTTATTGGCGCGATGACGGTATTTGGCGCTCTGGGCGTCTCATGGGATAAACTACAGTGGCTGGCAGCGGCGTTGTCGGTTGGTTTAGGTTTCGGCTTACAGGAAATATTCGGTAACTTTGTTTCCGGTCTGATTATTCTCTTTGAGCGCCCGGTGCGCATTGGCGATACGGTGACCATTGGCACCTTCTCCGGCACCGTCAGCAAAATCCGCATTCGCGCCACGACCATCACCGATTTTGACCGTAAAGAGGTGATTATCCCCAATAAGGCCTTCGTGACTGAGCGTCTGATTAACTGGTCGCTCTCCGATACCGTCACCCGCGTTGTCATCCGCCTTGGCGTAGCGTACGGTTCTGACCTGGATAAGGTTAAAGAAGTGCTGCTTAAGGCTGCGCACGAGCATCCGAAAGTGATGCAGGAGCCCGCGCCGTCGGTTTTCTTTACCACTTTCGGCGCCAGTACGCTCGATCATGAACTACGACTATACGTGCGCGAACTTCGCGATCGCAGCTATGCAGTGGATGAGCTTAACCGGGCGATCGATCGTTTGTGTCGTGAGAACAATATTGATATCGCCTTTAACCAGCTGGAGGTTCATCTTCGCAATGAGAAGGGCGATGAAGTCACCGAGGTGAAGCGGGATAAAGGCGACGATGCCACTCCGGCGATGAGCTAAGCATGGCGGGGCGGTAAATACCCGCCCCGCAGATTTTAATGGCTGAGCGAGGAGAGTTCTTCCTGGCTCAGACCCGTCAGCTCCATCACCATCTTAGGATCCTGCCCGCTGGCGAGCATTTTCAGCGCAATGCTGTGCGAGATTTCTTTACGGCCTTTCTGTCGACTCTCCAGTCTGCCTTCTCTTCTCCCTTTTTTACGACCTTTCTCTTCCAGCCATTCGGCAATCGCCAGCAGCGCAATCAGTATCGGTTGCAATTCGGCCAGATCGCGCTGGCGGATATGCTTCTGCAACAGTTCCAGCATCGCCATACGCTGGTGGAGGATGAATTGATTAACTGGCATAACGGTCAGGTCCACCAGTGGAAAATCACCGCCGTACAGCGCGCTGGCAAGCTCAGGATGGTTAAAGAGATGATGCCAGTTGAGCGTATGCGGCCAGGGACTGACGGCGCCGTGATAAAACAGAATGGGGACCACAAGGGGCAACGTATCGTGGCCAGCATCAAGGTGACGCTGTATGGCTACGAGCGTATAGCGCATCAGGCGAAAAGCCATGAACTTGTCCGGAGAGCTTTGATGTTCAATCAGCGCATAGATATATCCGGCGCCGTGCCGCGTTTGCAGAGAGTAAAGTATATCCGAGTAGCTGGAGCGCAGGTCTTCTTCGATAAAACTGCCTGAAGCCAGCTGCAGCGTACTAAGATCGCAGATACTTAAAAACTGCGCCGGGAGGTAAAGCTGTAAAAAATCGCGGGCGACCTCTTTCTGAGTCAACATTTGACGAAAAATGGCATCGTGCGGCGTACGTGAGAATCTTTCCATGAGCATTTATCCGTTTTGGTAAGGGCAGGCGATGACTCTGCCACCCCCAACGATCCGGCAACAGGCTACTCCGGCGCGTTTTGCGAGGCCTCTTCCGCACTTTTTACTTTGTTTTCATAATCGCGACGGATAATCTCCAGCGCAGCTAGCACGGTTTGCGCAGGGACATTATTTTCCTCAAGCAGCATGATTAAATCGACGGCCAGCTTGACCTCGTCAGGCGCATTTTCCAGCGACATCTTTCTTCCTCCACTTAACGTGTTAATCGGGCCAGCCTGTTCTCAATTTTTTCCAGCGCGTCGCGACAGCGGGCAAGGCGTGCGGCGTAGGCGTCAACTTCTTTTGCCAGCCGCTGCTGTTCATCAAGAGAGGTGGCTTGCGCCAGCTGTCTCTGGCGATCGTTGCGCATGGCCAGCAGACGCCGTTCATATTCCTGATGCTGGATACGCCGGCGCTGCCAGCGGCTAAGCGTCGGCGAAGCGCTATCCCAGGCGCGTAACGACCAGGTGGCCGTTTCCCGGCTAATGGCGGCGATTTGGGCCACAAGATGTTCCGCCAGCCAGGCAACCTGGGGGAGCTGCTGGCGTTCGACCGCCAGCTTTAACTCCGTTAAACGATCGCTGGCCTCATTGAGATAAGCCTGCATCTGCGTGCTGCGGGTCCGAAACAGCTGGCGATCGAAACGCGGGCTGAGGGTCGCGTGATTCGCCATTGGCGCTACCCGGACGGCCAGCTCCGCAAGCTGATTTTCCAGCGAATGTAAAAGCCGGGTGGTTTTCAAATAACTCCTCCATCCCCTGATAAGCAACTGTGCTACATTAGCGTTATCTTCTTGATAACGATTCGCATTATGCCACGTATTATTTTGATCATCATTGGCTGGCTGGCGGTAGCGCTGGGAACGCTGGGCGTATTTTTACCGCTACTGCCGACGACGCCTTTTATCCTGCTTGCCGCCTGGTGCTTTGCGCGCTCGTCGCCGCGTTTTCACCACTGGCTTTTGTACCGCTCATGGTTTGGCGGTTACCTGCGTCACTGGCAGAAATACCGCGCCATGCCGCCGGGAGCGAAGCCGCGCGCGATAGCGATGATTTTGCTGACCTTTGCTATTTCCCTGTGGCTGGTTAATCTTACCTGGGTGCGCATCTTGCTGCTGATCATTCTGGCCTGTCTGTTGATATTTATGTGGCGCATTCCGGTGGTTGATGCAAAGCAACAAAAGCACTGATGCGCAATAATGATGGTTGCAATTGTCGCTGACAGCCAGTAAATTCTGGCGTTTTCGAGCGCGGGTAAGCCTGGTCAAAGGTTAAACAAATGTTTCTTTGGCCCATTTGGCATGCCCGTGAGTAATACCGTTTTAATCAGGCATACACTTATGACCGCAACAGCACAGCAGCTTGAATATCTGAAGAACAGCATCCAAAGCATCCAGGACTATCCGAAACCTGGCATCCTTTTCCGTGATGTCACCAGCTTGCTGGAAGACCCGAAGGCCTATGCGCTCAGCATTGAACTGCTGGCCGAGCGTTATAAAGACGCGGGTATTACCAAAGTGGTGGGCACCGAAGCGCGTGGCTTCTTGTTTGGCGCACCGGTTGCGCTGGCGCTGGGCGTAGGCTTTGTTCCGGTACGCAAGCCGCGTAAGCTGCCGCGTGAGACCATCGCAGAAAGCTACGAGCTTGAGTACGGCACCGATCAGCTGGAAATCCATGTCGATGCGATCAAAGAAGGCGATAAAGTCCTGGTGGTTGACGATCTGCTGGCAACCGGCGGCACCATCGACGCCACCGTGAAGCTTATCCGTCGCCTGGGCGGTGAAGTGCACGATGCGGCTTTTATTATCAATCTGTTCGATCTGGGCGGCGAGCAGCGTCTGGAAAAACTGGGAATTAACTGCTATAGCCTGGTCCCTTTCCCGGGTCACTAAGCAAATCCCTCCACATAGCCTCGCTGATTGAGCGGGGCTGTGATAGCATGACCCCCTCGTGATTTCACCTTCCAGCGTTTCAGAGCCAGCCCATGAGTTATCAGGTCTTAGCCCGTAAATGGCGCCCACAAACCTTTGCTGACGTCGTCGGCCAGGAACATGTGCTGACCGCACTGGCGAACGGCTTGTCGTTAGGGCGCATTCATCATGCCTATCTCTTTTCCGGCACCCGCGGCGTGGGTAAAACCTCTATCGCACGCCTGCTGGCAAAAGGATTAAACTGTGAAACCGGTATTACCGCCACGCCATGCGGCGTCTGCGATAACTGCCGTGAAATAGAACAGGGGCGCTTTGTCGATCTGATAGAGATCGATGCCGCTTCGCGCACCAAAGTCGAAGATACCCGCGATCTGCTGGATAACGTTCAGTACGCGCCGGCCCGTGGTCGCTTCAAGGTCTATCTGATCGATGAAGTCCATATGCTTTCGCGCCACAGCTTCAACGCGTTGTTAAAAACGCTGGAGGAGCCGCCGGCGCACGTAAAATTTCTGCTGGCGACCACCGATCCGCAGAAGCTGCCGGTGACCATTCTTTCCCGCTGCCTGCAGTTCCATCTTAAGGCGCTGGATGTCGAACAGATTCGCCATCAGCTTGAGCATATCCTCGGCGTCGAGCAGATCGCTTTCGAACCGCGCGCGCTGCAGCTGCTGTCGCGCGCGGCGGATGGCAGCCTGCGCGATGCATTAAGCCTGACCGATCAGGCTATCGCCAGCGGCGACGGCCGTCTGACGGCTGAATCCGTTAGCACCATGCTCGGTACGCTTGACGACGATCAGGCGCTCTCGCTGATTGAAGCGCTGGTGGCCGCCGATGGCGAACGCGTCATGGCCGGCGTCAATGAAGCTGCCGCTCGCGGCGTGGAGTGGGAGGCTTTGCTGGTGGAAATGCAGAGCCTGTTGCACCGCATTGCAATGGTTCAGCTGTCGCCGTCGGCGCTGGGGGCGGATATGGCCGCGATAGAGCTACGCATGCGCGAGCTGGCGCGGACGGTGCCGCCTACCGATGTTCAGCTGTACTATCAAACGTTATTAATTGGCCGTAAAGAGCTTCCGTACGCGCCGGATCGCCGGATGGGCGTTGAGATGACGCTTCTGCGTGCGCTGGCGTTCCATCCGCGTATGCCGCTGCCGGAACCGGAGGCGCCGCCGGCGCAGGCTATTCAGGCCGCCCCTGCACAGCAGTCCGCCCCGGCATCCGCTCCACCGCCGCCGCCGCCGCAGAATTTGCCGCAGACCACCAGCCAGGTGCTGGCGGCACGCAGCCAACTGCAGCGCAGCCAGGGAGCGCCCACCCCAAAAAAGAGTGAACCGGCAGCCGCTTCCCGCGCGCGGCCGGTGAATAACGCTGCGCTGGAACGACTGAGTTCGATTACTGAACGCGTACAGGCGCGTCCGGCTGCTGCTGCGCTGGAAAAAGCGCCGGCGAAAAAAGAAGCTTATCGCTGGAAATCGACGACGGTTGTTGAAACCGTGAAAGAAGAAGTGGCGACGCCGAAGGCGCTGAAAAAAGCGCTGGAGCATGAAAAAACGCCGGAACTGGCGGCAAAACTGGCTATTGAAGCGGTCGAGCGCGATAGCTGGGCGGCGGAAGTCAGCCGGCTTGCGGTGCCAAAGCTGGTGGAGCAGGTCGCCCTCAATGCCTGGAAAGAGCAGGAGGGCAACCGCGTCTGCCTGCATCTTCGCCCGAGCCAGCGGCACCTGAATTCGGCGGGCGCGCAGCAAAAGCTGGCGGAAGCGCTCGGTATTTTGTACGGTACGCCGGTTGAATTGACCATCGTGGAAGATGATAATCCCGCGATGCGCACGCCGCTTGAGTGGCGGCAGGCAATTTATGAAGAAAAGCTCGCGCAGGCGCGTGAAGCGATTATTGCGGATAATAACATTCAGACGCTGCGTCGATTTTTCGATGCGGACCTGGATGAAGAGAGTATTCGCCCCATTTGATTGCAAGTCTGACTTGCGGTCAGCATCCTTAACGATGACCTACTGAGAGAGAAGCCTATGTTTGGTGGAAAAGGCGGTCTGGGTAACCTGATGAAGCAGGCCCAGCAGATGCAAGAAAAAATGCAGCAGATGCAGGAAGAAGTCGCTCGACTGGAAGTGACCGGTGAATCCGGCGCAGGCCTGGTCAAAGTCACCATCAACGGCGCGCATAACTGCCGCCGCGTTGAGATCGACCCGAGCCTGCTGGAAGACGACAAAGAGATGCTGGAAGATCTGGTGGCCGCTGCGTTTAACGATGCCGCCCGCCGCATCGAAGAGACGCAGAAAGAAAAAATGGCGTCTGTGTCCGCCGGTATGCAGCTGCCGCCAGGCTTTAAGATGCCGTTCTGATGCAAACCAGTCCGCTGTTAACGCAGCTTATGGAAGCACTGCGCTGCCTGCCGGGCGTCGGCCCGAAGTCGGCGCAGCGCATGGCGTTTACCCTGCTGCAGCGCGATCGCAGCGGCGGGATGCGCCTGGCGCAGGCGCTGACGCGCGCGATGTCGGAAATCGGCCACTGCGCCGATTGCCGCACATTCACCGAGCAGGAGGTATGCAATATTTGCAGCAACCCTCGGCGGAAGGAAAACGGCCAGATCTGCGTGGTAGAGAGCCCAGCGGATATCTACGCTATCGAGCAGACCGGGCAGTTTTCCGGTCGTTATTTTGTGCTGATGGGCCATCTGTCGCCGCTTGACGGCATCGGGCCGGATGACATTGGGCTCGATCGCCTGGAGCAGCGTCTGCGTGACGAATCGATGCAGGAAGTGATCCTCGCAACCAACCCAACGGTTGAAGGGGAGGCGACCGCGAACTATATCGCCGAGCTTTGCGCGCAGTATGGCGTAGAGGCGAGCCGTATCGCTCATGGCGTACCGGTCGGCGGCGAGCTGGAAATGGTTGACGGCACAACGCTGTCACACTCTCTTGCCGGACGGCATAAGATTCGTTTTTAATCAAACGGAGGCGCTTTTCGGGGCCTCCGCTTGAAAACGTCTTCCTCTGTCCCCATCTCACCCTCAACGGTTTTTTTACCATTAACAATGGCATTGTTGAGGTTGATTTAGATGAAAGGACAAGAAACTCGTGGTTTTCAGTCAGAGGTTAAGCAGCTTCTGCACCTGATGATCCATTCTCTTTATTCCAACAAAGAAATTTTCCTGCGTGAGCTGATTTCCAACGCCTCCGATGCGGCCGACAAGCTGCGCTTCCGCGCCCTGTCCCAGCCGGATCTATATGAAGGCGACGGCGAACTGCGCGTGCGTGTTTCATTTGATAAAGACAACCGCACCCTGACCATTGCCGATAACGGCATTGGTATGAACCGCGATGAAGTGATTGACCATCTCGGCACCATCGCCAAGTCCGGCACCAAAGCATTCCTTGAGTCCATGGGCTCTGACCAGGCGAAAGACAGCCAGCTGATTGGCCAGTTCGGCGTGGGCTTCTATTCAGCGTTTATTGTCGCCGATAAAGTCACCGTACGTACCCGCGCGGCGGGAGACAGCGCAGAAAATGGCGTATTCTGGGAGTCCGCCGGCGAAGGCGAATATACCGTTGCCGACATTAACAAAGCCGATCGCGGTACCGAGATCACGCTGCACCTGCGCGAAGGCGAGGATGATTTCCTCAACGACTGGCGCGTGCGTTCGATCATCAGCAAATACTCCGATCACATCGCGCTGCCGGTGGAAATTGAAAAACGCGAAGAAGTGGACGGTGAAACCGTCATTACCTGGGAGAAAATTAACAAAGCCCAGGCGCTGTGGACGCGCAATAAGTCGGAAATCAAAGACGACGAGTACAACGAGTTTTATAAGCATATTGCCCATGACTACAGCGATCCGCTGACCTGGAGCCACAACCGCGTTGAAGGCAAGCAGGAGTACACCAGCCTGCTGTATATCCCGTCGCAGGCGCCATGGGATATGTGGAATCGCGACCATAAACACGGCCTGAAGCTGTACGTACAGCGCGTTTTCATCATGGATGACGCTGAGCAGTTTATGCCGAACTACCTGCGCTTCGTCCGCGGCCTGGTCGACTCCAACGATCTGCCGCTGAACGTGTCGCGTGAAATCCTTCAGGACAGCAGCGTGACCCGCAATCTGCGCACTGCGCTGAGCAAGCGCGCCCTGCAGATGCTGGAAAAACTGGCGAAAGACGACGCGGAAAAATATCAGACCTTCTGGCAGCAGTTTGGCCTTGTGCTGAAAGAAGGCCCGGCGGAAGACCACGCTAACCAGCAGACCATTGCTAAACTGCTGCGTTTCGCCAGTACCCATACCGATTCCGCCGCTCAGACCGTGTCGCTGGAAGAGTACGTCTCCCGCATGAAAGAAGGGCAGGAGAAGATTTACTACATTACCGCCGACAGCTACGCCGCCGCGAAGAGCAGCCCGCATCTGGAACTGCTGCGTAAGAAAGGCATTGAAGTGCTGCTGCTTTCCGATCGCATCGACGAGTGGATGATGAGCTATCTGACCGAGTTCGACGGTAAGCCGTTCCAGTCGGTGGCGAAAGCCGATGAGTCGCTGGATAAGCTGACGGACGAAGTGGATGAAACCACAAAAGAAGCTGAGAAGGCGCTGGAGCCGTTCGTTGAGCGAGCCAAAACGCTGCTCGGCGACCGGGTGAAAGAGGTTCGCCTGACCCATCGTCTGACCGATACGCCGGCCATCGTTACCACCGACGCGGATGAAATGAGCACCCAAATGGCGAAACTGTTTGCCGCTGCGGGCCAGGCCGCGCCGGAAGTGAAGTACATCTTCGAACTGAACCCGCTGCATCCGCTGGTAAAACGCGCGGCGGACACTCAGGATGATGCGCAATTCGGCGAGTGGGTTGAGTTGCTTCTCGATCAGGCGCTGCTGGCCGAGCGCGGTACGCTGGAAGATCCGAACCAGTTTATTCGCCGCATGAACCAGCTGCTGGCGTCGTAATCTTTCCCCTCAGCCTCACCCTCTCCCTGTCAGGGAGAGGGGACTTGCCCGGCATTGACATGCTGGCGCGGAGGCTGTCATCGTTTAGCCTGCTTCTCCCTGTTCCCCTGCTGGCTCCGGCGCGTGTTTTCTTCCTTGCCCTGCGGGAGAGGAGCGGAATGAGGGCAACAAAACGCACTCTACGTAAAATATCTCACCATTAACCGTTTCAGCCGCCCCGCCTTCCTTGAGCCATCCGCGTTCTGGTGGTATGGTTTAGCGTTTTTTGAAATATTGAATCAACTTTTGAGGGGATTTTCGTAATGCGTATTATTCTGCTTGGCGCTCCGGGCGCGGGTAAAGGAACTCAGGCTCAGTTCATCATGGAGAAATACGGTATTCCGCAAATCTCCACCGGCGACATGCTGCGTGCCGCGGTGAAGTCAGGCTCCGAGCTGGGCAAAAAGGCGAAGGATATTATGGACGCCGGTAAGCTGGTCACCGACGAACTGGTTATCGCCCTGGTGAAAGAGCGTATCACTCAGGAAGATTGCCGCAACGGATTCCTGCTGGACGGCTTCCCGCGCACCATTCCTCAGGCTGACGCCATGAAAGAAGCGGGCATTGCCGTAGATTACGTACTGGAATTCGATGTTCCTGATGAACTGATCGTTGACCGCATCATCGGCCGTCGCGTTCACGCTGCTTCCGGCCGCGTTTATCACATCAAATTTAATCCGCCGAAAGTCGAAGGCAAAGACGATGTGACCGGCGAAGAGCTGACCACCCGTAAAGACGACCAGGAAGAGACCGTGCGTAAGCGTCTGGTTGAGTATCATCAGATGACGGCTCCGCTGATCGGCTATTATCAGAAAGAAGCCGAAGCGGGCAATACCCAATACGCGAAAGTTGATGGCACCAAAGCGGTGGCGGACGTTCGCGCCGAACTGGAAAAAATCCTCGGTTAATTCCGTTAGTTCTCATCCCGCAGCGGCGGGGTGAGAACTCCTCTCATTTTACCTTTTTCTATGATTGGTTCCGTTTAGCGCCATTTCAGCTACAATTGTCAGCGATTCAAATGGTTAAGAGGCGGTAATGCATCAGACGAAAACAGGTATCTTATTAGCCAATTTAGGCACTCCCGATGCGCCCACGCCCGACGCGGTTAAGCGCTATCTACGACAGTTTCTTAGCGATCGGCGCGTGGTGGATACCTCCCGTCTACTGTGGTGGCCGTTGCTGCGCGGCGTGATACTGCCCCTGCGCGCCCCCAGGGTCGCTAAGCTCTATCAGTCCATCTGGATGGAAGACGGCTCGCCGCTGATGGTCTATAGCCAGCAGCAGCGGCAGGCGCTGGCCGCGCGGCTTCCGGATACACCGGTGGCGCTGGGGATGAGCTACGGCTCGCCGTCGCTGGAGAGCGCGGTGGATGAACTGCTGGCGCAGGGTGTGGACCACATCGTGGTGCTACCGCTCTATCCGCAATACTCCTGCTCTACCGTGGCGGCGGTCTGGGATGAGCTGGGGCGTATCCTCGCCAGAAAGCGCGCGATTCCCGGCATCTCTTTTATTCGCGACTATGCCGATGATGTGGACTACATTCACGCGCTGGCCGCCAGCGTACGCGCTTCGTTTGCGGTGCACGGCGAGCCGGATTTACTGCTGCTCTCCTATCATGGGATTCCACAGCGTTACGCTCAGCAAGGGGATACCTATCCTCAGCGCTGTCGCGATACCACTCGTGAACTGGTTTCAGCCCTTGGCCTGTCGCCTGACCGGGTCATGATGACTTTTCAGTCGCGCTTTGGTCGTGAGCCGTGGCTGACGCCCTATACTGACGAAACGCTGAAAATGCTCGGTGAGAAAGGGGTGAAGCATATTCAGGTTATCTGCCCCGGCTTTGCTGCCGATTGCCTGGAGACGCTGGAAGAGATCGCGGTGCAAAACCGGGAAATCTTCCTTGAAGCCGGCGGCCAGCAATATGAGTACATACCGGCGCTTAATGCGGACACCGCGCATATTGAAATGATGGTCAACCTGACGGCGAAATATCGCTGATCGCGCGTGCGGCGGGGAGTATGCTACTATTCCCTGCTTGTTCACTGTCAATAAATCGCCACTATGAAATTTCCCGGTAAACGCAAATCCAAACACTATTTTCCCGTCAACGCTCGCGATCCGCTGCTGCAACAAATTCAGCCGGACAATGAGTCTAACGTCGCCTGGGTCGTCGGCATCGATCAAACCCTGGTCGATATCGAAGCGAAAGTGGATGAGGCGTTTATCGTACGCTACGGCCTGAGCGCCGGGCATTCGCTGGTGATTGAGGATGATGTCGCCGAAGCGTTGTACCAGGAACTGGTCCGCAACGATCTGATTACCCACCAGTTTGCCGGTGGTACCATCGGAAACACCATGCACAACTACTCGGTGCTGGCGGATGACCGCTCGGTTCTGCTTGGCGTCATGTGCAGCAATATTGAAATCGGCGGCTACGCCTATCGCTACCTGTGCAACACCTCCAGCCGTACCGATCTGAACTACCTGCAAGGCGTGGATGGCGCGATTGGTCGCTGCTTTACCCTTATTAGCGACTCCGGCGAGCGCACCTTTGCGATCAGCCCCGGTCATATGAATAAGCTCCGCCCGGAAAGCATTCCGGAAAGCGTGATCGCCGGCGCTTCCGCACTGGTGCTGACCTCCTACCTCGTCCGCTGCAAGCCGGGTGAGCCGATGCCGGACGCGACGATGCAGGCCATCAAATATGCGAAAAAGCACGATGTACCGGTGGTCCTGACCCTGGGGACTAAATACGTTATCGCTGATAATCCGGCGTGGTGGCAGGCGTTCCTCAAAGAACACGTTTCTATTCTGGCGATGAACGAAGAAGAGGCGGAAGCGCTGACCGGACTATCCGATCCGCTGCTGGCTTCCGACAAAGCGCTGGAGTGGGTTGACCTGGTACTGTGCACCGCCGGGCCCGCCGGGCTGTATATGGCCAGTTTTACCGAGGATGAGGCTAAGCGCAAAACGCAGCATCCGCTGCTGCCTGGCGCGATTGCCGAGTTTAACCAGTATGAATTCAGCCGCGCGATGCGCCACCAGGACTGCGAGAATCCGCTGCGTATTTATTCGCATATCGCACCCTATATGGGCGGGCCGGAGAAGATCATGAACACCAACGGCGCCGGCGACGGCGCGCTGGCGGCACTGCTGCACGACATCACCGCTAATAATTATCATCGCAATAACGTGCCGAACTCCAGCAAGCACAAATGCAAATGGCTGACCTATTCCTCGCTGGCGCAGGTGTGTAAATACGCTAACCGCGTGAGCTATCAGGTGCTGAACCAGCATTCACCGCGTCTGACCCGCGGCCTGCCGGAGCGTGAAGATAGTCTGGAAGAGGCCTACTGGGATCGTTAAGCCGGTAAATAAAGTCGGCCCCGGGGAGTCGGGGCCGGAAGCATTAACCGGTAATAAGCTCGCCGGCTGGCGGCGTTTCAAGCAGCTTAAGCATGGCGCGGGCGATTTCTCGTTCGCCCATCACTACCTGGTTGGCGCCGCGTTCAACAATATATTCCACCTCATCGTCGTAATGCGCCCGCGCGATGATCTCGATATTCGGGCACTTCTCGCGCGCTGAGGCCACGATCTCTCCGGCCTCGTAACCGTTAGGGATGGTGAGCAGTAGCCAGCGCGCGCAGTCCAGATGCGCCAGATTCATAATCTCTTCATTGGCGGCGTTACCTAATACCGCGCGAATACCCCGCGCGCGCAGTTCGTCAACGCGGGTGCGCGACGTTTCGATAACTACCAACGGTATCCCCTGAGCCATCAGTTTTTCACCAAGCAGGCTCCCGACGCGACCGAAACCGACCAGCAGCGCATGGTTACAGATATCAACGGGGATCTGTTTCTCATCTTCCAGCACTTCTTCCAGCGTCTGTTCGTCCAGCGTCTCCGTTTTATCGAGGTATTTTTCCAGCAGGGTAAACAGGACCGGGTTGAGCATGATGGAGATAATGGCACCGGCAAGCACCAGGTTCTGCCCGGCCTGCGGCAGCAGATCCAGCGCCATTCCCAGACCAGCAAGAATAAAGGCGAATTCACCGATTTGCGCCAGACTGGCGGCAATGGTCAGGGCAGTGCGCGGCGAGTGGCCGAACATCCGCACCAGGAAGAAGGCGGCAGCCGATTTACCGAAAATGATGATAGCCAGCGTCGCCAGTACTGCCAGCGGCTGCTCAAGCAGAATCATCGGGTCGAACAGCATTCCGACGGAGACAAAGAACAGCACGGCGAAGGCGTCGCGCAGCGGCAGCGTATCGTGGGCCGCGCGATGGCTGAGCTCGGATTCATTGAGCACCATACCGGCGAAAAAGGCGCCGAGGGCGAAGGAGACGTCAAATAGCTCAACGGCGCCGAAAGCGATGCCGAGCGCTAACGCCAGTACCGACAGCGTAAACAGCTCGCGTGAACCGGTTGCCGCGCTGCGCGACATAATCCACGGCACCAGGCGGCGGCCGACGAGCATCATAATGGCGATGAAGGCGACGACTTTGCCGATGGTAATACTCATATCGAGGGCCAGAGAAGCCAGGCCCACGTCGCCTTTCTCGGTCATGCCGGCAACCGCCGGCAGCAGCACCAGCGTCAGAACCATCACCAGATCTTCAACAATCAGCCAGCCGATGGCGATTTGCCCCCGCTGGCTATCAATAAGCTGCCGTTCTTCCAGCGCGCGCAGCAGCACCACGGTACTGGCGGTAGAAAGACACAGACCAAAAACGATACCGGTCATTAACGACCAGCCCAGCATGGCAGAGAGCGCCATACCCAACAGGGTCGCTACGGCTATCTGGGCGATAGCGCCCGGGATGGCGATGGCCTTAACCGCCATCAGATCTTTTAAGGAGAAATGTAGACCCACGCCGAACATCAGCAGGATCACGCCGAGCTCGGCCAGTTCCGGCGCCAGCTTGGTATCAGCAACAAAACCTGGGGTAAAAGGTCCGGCCAGCACGCCCGCTAATAGATATCCCACCAGAGGAGAAATACGTAGCTTATTGGCAATCATGCCGAGAATAAAGGCGAGCACAAGGCCGCCGACAATGGTGGTGATTAGCGGTGTTGCGTGGTGCATTCCGTCTCCTTGCAGTGGTGAGCTGATCCATTTTCGGTACATACCCGTCATGCTTCAATTTGCATGGGCGTAGGCTTTATTACTTAGCTCATCCATGAGCCTCGCCCTTGGGGGCCAGCGCCAGCGCTGTTCAAGGCACAAGTGGCTTGTCCTGCAACTTGAATGAATTAGGGTATAAAACCAAAAAACCGAATAATAGTTTATGACACTTTCAGCGGTTTTGTTTATGAATAATCGTTGAATTTTGCAGAAAAATGCAATTGACGTGCAAAAAAGCACGGAGCGCAAAATGGCAGCAGCTTATGCGGGGTAATGCTGGTGGGGTAAGGGATTGTGGTAGCCAAAGTTACACTTTGGCTACCGAAGAATCATGACTTTTGATGGTTGTTAGGTAGAAATATCGTCAGGATGCCGATTAGAGGCAGGAAAGCGCAGATTTTATAGACCAGTTCGATGCTGGTATGGTCAGCCAAGAGCCCCAGTACCGCGGCGCCAAGGCCACCCATGCCAAAAGCAAAACCGAAGAACAAACCAGAAACCATGCCGATCCGCCCCGGTAATAGCTCCTGGGCATAGACCAGAATGGCGGAAAAGGCTGAGGCAAGGATAAAACCAATTATCACCGTTAAAATCCCGGTCCATTCCAGGGATGCATAGGGTAAAACAAGGGTGAACGGCGCTACGCCAAGGATAGAGCCCCAAATAACATATTTGCGCCCAATCTTATCGCCGACAGGCCCGCCAATCACCGTTCCTGCCGCGACGGCAAAAAGAAAGGCAAACAGATGAAACTGGGCATTTTGCACCGACAATCCGAATTTTTGCATCAGATAAAAGGTGTAATAGCTGCTGATGCTCGCCATATAGAAGTATTTCGAGAAAATCAGCAGTAACAGGATACTGACCGCCAGAATAACTTTGTTTTTTGGCAACGGATTTACAATCAGCGCCTTCGGTTTACCTTTATTCATCCGATGCTGAGCGGCATACCAGCGGCTGATTTGCGCCAGCACGACGATCGCCAACAGCGCTGCCAGGACAAACCAGCCAACGTTACCTTTACCGTAAGGAGCGATAATCAGGGCCGCAAGCAGCGGGCCTAACGAGCTGCCAAAGTTGCCGCCGACCTGAAATATCGACTGCGCCAGGCCATGGCGACCGCCGGAAGCCATACGCGCCACGCGTGAAGACTCCGGATGAAAGACCGAAGACCCGGTGCCGACCAGCGCGGCTGCCAGCAGAACCATACCAAAGCTCCCCGAGATCGCCAGCAGCAGCAGACCGCTCAGGGTAAAGCACATGCCTATCGGCAGCGACCACGGCATCGGATGTTTGTCGGTCAGATAGCCGACGACCGGCTGCAATAGCGATGAGGCCAGCTGGAAGGTGAGGGTAATCATACCTATCTGCACAAAGGTCAGCGAAAACTCGGCCTGCAGCAGCGGGTAGATAGCCAGAATAAGCGATTGGATCATATCGTTTAGCAAATGGGAGAGGCTGATGGCGCCGAGAATGCGAAACGAGGTGCGTGCTTTTTGCGGCGCAGCAGCAGGGCCGGATAAGGGTTGTGCGGTCTGATTCATTGCCATAGGTTCACTTAAGTGTTTTTTATAGAGGATGCAGGTGGAATTATTATCTGCCTAACATACCTGCCCCTAAGGTTTGAAGGAAGTCGCAATTCTGAAAACATATTTGTCTAATCGGCCAACTCGCTATACTTTCGGCAGTTGTTACTTCGTCAGGGAGAGAAATATGCACTTTATGAAGCAAGGCGTTGCGCTGGCGCTATTTACGGCGCTATCGCTGGGGAGCCTGTCAGCGCAGGCTTATGAGCAGGATAAAACTTACAAAATAACCATCCTGCATACTAACGATCATCATGGCCACTTCTGGCGTAGCGACTACGGCGAATATGGGCTATCCGCACAAAAAACGCTGGTTGACGGTATTCGCAAAGAGGTGGCGGCAGAAGGCGGCAGCGTGCTGCTGTTATCCGGCGGCGATATCAACACCGGCGTGCCGGAATCCGATTTACAGGACGCGGAACCTGATTTTCGCGGGATGAACCTGATTGGCTACGATGCGATGGCGGTGGGGAATCATGAATTTGATAATCCGCTTAGCGTACTGCGTCAGCAGGAAAAATGGGCGAAGTTCCCCTTCCTTTCGGCGAATATTTATCAGAAAAGCACCGGCGAGCGTCTGTTTAAGCCGTGGGCGCTGTTCAAACGCGGCGGGCTGAATATTGCGGTTATCGGTCTGACGACCGACGATACGGCTAAAATTGGTAATCCCGAGTTCTTTACCGATATCGAGTTCCGTAAACCGGCGGAAGAGGCCAAACTCGTTATCCAGGAGCTGCAGCAGAATGAAAAGCCGGACGTGATTCTGGCTACTACCCACATGGGCCATTATGACAATGGCGCTCACGGTTCGAACGCGCCGGGCGATGTTGAGATGGCACGCAGCCTGCCTGCGGGAGCGCTGGCGATGATCGTCGGCGGTCACTCGCAGGACCCGGTATGCATGGCGTCGGAGAACAAGAAGCAGGTGGATTACGTTCCGGGTAGCCCGTGCGCGCCGGACAAGCAGAACGGTATCTGGATTGTGCAGGCCCATGAGTGGGGTAAATATGTTGGCCGCGCCGATTTTGAATTCCGCAACGGCGACATGAAGCTGGTGCGCTATCAGCTGATCCCGGTCAACCTGAAGAAAAAGGTCACCTGGGACAACGGCGAGAGCGAGCGCGTGCTCTATACGCCGCAAATCCCCGAAAATCCGCAGATGCTCTCCCTGCTGACGCCGTTCCAGAATAAAGGCAAAGCGCAGCTACAGGTGAAAATCGGTAGCGTAAACGCGCATCTGGAGGGCGATCGCAGCAAAGTTCGTTTCGTGCAAACCAATATGGGACGTTTGCTGCTGGCGGCGCAGATGGCGCGCAGCAATGCTGATTTCGCGGTGATGAGCGGCGGCGGAGTGCGTGATTCGATTGAAGCGGGTGATATCACCTATAAAGATGTGATGAAGGTGCAACCCTTCGGCAACGTGCTGGTCTATGTCGATATGAGCGGTAAGGAAGTGACCGAGTATCTGACCGCCGTGGCGCAGATGAAGCCCGATTCCGGCGCCTATCCGCAGTTTGCCAACGTCGGTTTTGTGGCTAAAGACGGCAAGCTCAATAATTTGACCATCAAAGGCGAACCGGTCGATCCGGCAAAGACCTATCGTATGGCGACCCTGAGCTTTAACGCCACCGGCGGCGACGGCTATCCGCATATCGATACGAAGCCCGGCTATGTTAATACCGGCTTTATCGATGCCGAAGTGCTGAAAGAGTATATCCAGAAAAACTCACCGTTGGATGCGGCAGCTTATGAACCGAAAGGCGAGGTAAGCTGGCAGTAACGTTTGAGCCAAACCCCGGTTGCGTAGCTACCGGGGCTACAGGTCTCAGCGGTTTTGGATTTTGTAGCCCGGACAAGGCGCGTCAGCGCCGCCTCCGGGATTATCCTCTGACGCAAAACCGTCAATTAATCGCGCCGCGCGATATCGGCGAATTTTGCCTCAAGGATTTTCGCCAGATCGCTGGCCGCCAGCTCAATATCCAGCCCGCGTTTGCCGCCGGAAATATAGATGGTGGCAAACGCCTGGGCCGGTGCGTCAATCACCGTCGGCAGACGTTTTTTTTGCCCGAGCGGGCTGATACCCCCCACCAGATAGCCGGTAACCCGCTGCGCGACCATCGGGTCTGCCATATCCACTTTTTTTGCGCCTAAGGCCTTCGCCACTTTTTTCAGATCCAACTGACCCGCAACCGGGGTCACTGCAACGGCCAGATGCTTCATGTCGCCGTTAACGGCAACCAGCAGCGTTTTGTAGACCTGGTCGGCGTTCAGTCCCAGCTTACGCACCACTTCGTCACCAAAATTGGTTTCGTTCGGATCGTGATCGTAGCTGTGGATTTGAAAACTAATTTTGTTTTTTTCGAGTAATTTTACGGCGGGAGTCATCGTTATCCTTCTTACCAACCGATTAAATGTGACATAAGCATACGCCCGACGGCTGTCTAAAAAATAGTATCATCTTGCGCAATAGTATTGGCAGTGATGGTCACTTTGAGCGACAATCAGACGATCCGGGGCGCGAACCCCGGAATAATAATAATGATGAAATTCCTCTTTGACGGGCCAATAGCAATATTGGCCATTTTTTTACGTCAGCATGTCCGGCAGATTCCCTTCGCCGTATAAATGCAGCGCCCCGACGGCAACCACGTAGCGTCCCGGCGGCAGCGCCAGCAGCGTTTCCCGCCAGGCGAGGTTGCGCTGGTGCATCAGAACGTCATACAGCGACTGGCTAAAGGTTGTCGGCAGCGAGGTAGCCCCTCTTGACGGCGGCTGATCGAGCCACCAACCGATCATCACCTGCAGCAGACGCGCATTTGTGCGCCAGTGGGTGAGGGTATCCTCCAGCAGCGCCAGACCGCCATCGGGCAGATCCCGCAGCAGCGCAATCTGGCTGTCGGCTCCCTCCAGCTCCATCACGCGGATATGGCTCTCGCGCGCCGCCATCAGCAGTTGATAATCAATGCCGTAATCCGCCCTGAGCCCCAGTTTTTGCGCCTGAGTTGCCTGCAGTACCATCGCTACCTGCCACAGCGGTTGACTGTCGAACAGCGCGACAGACAGGCCCATTTCTGCCGCTCGCTCTTGCAGTGCAGCAAGCTGGGGGGCGTTCAGGCGTTCCGCCAGCGGCGGACAGGAGGGGAGGTTGCTGAATGGCGTTTCGCTGCCGCTAATATCCGCTTCCACAATCAGCGCATCGGCCTGACGGATCTTTTTTAACAGCCGGGCGGGCGGCGGCGACATATCGCGGGTGCCCATATGAATACTGCCGACCAGGTGCAGATGGCGTTCCCCGGGAAGGGTGATATCCAGCGCGGGCCAGGAATAAGACGAGCCGAGGGCGGCTTGCCACAGCATTTTTATTCGGTTTAACAGGCCCATACGTGCTCCGTAGTGTGAAGCTTTCATGCTAGCGCCTGGGGAAGAACGGCGCAAGGAAAGTCCTGGGAAAGCGTCTGCGCGCAGGCACTGGTTTATCGGCTGGAGCACTCACCGGAACGAGCAGAATGACTGAACGTCGGCGTCTGGTTATTTTCTCGCACGGGTACACGGTCATCTGCGGTTGTGCTCCCGGCTAAGGCGTTGACGCCGCCAGCCGGGAATCCAACCGCACGGCGGCTGAAACGACAGGAGCTTAGGCTTCCGGCTTAGGATTTTGGCTTAAAGCGCAGCAGGCGGTTGGCGTTGCTCACGACGGTAATCGAAGAGAGCGCCATGGCTGCGCCCGCCACCACCGGATTGAGCAGCGTTCCGGTTAGCGGCCACAGGATCCCGGCGGCAATCGGAATGCCCAGCGAGTTATAAACAAATGCCCCCAGCAGGTTCTGCTTCATGTTGCGCAGCGTGGCTTTGGCGATCTCCAGCGCATCGGCGACGCCGTTCAGGCTATGGCGCATCAGGGTAATCGCCGCTGTCTCAATGGCGACATCGCTGCCGCCGCCCATGGCGATCCCCACATCGGCCTGCGCCAGCGCGGGCGCATCGTTGATACCGTCGCCGATCATCGCCACCTGATGTCCCTGGCCTTGCAGGCGCTTAATCGCATCGGCTTTACCGTCCGGCAGAACCCCGGCAATCACCTCATCAATGCCCGCCTCTTTAGCGATAGCGTTGGCGGTGGTTGGGTTATCGCCGGTCAGCATGACCAGACGATAACCCTGGCGGTGCAGCCTGGCTAATGCCGCCACGCTATCTTCACGCAGCGGATCGCGGATGGCGAACAGCGCCGCCGCCTGACCATCTACCGCCAGTAGCACCGGCGTCGCGCCCTGCGACGCCTGGGCGTTCATTTCGCCTTCTATTTCAGCCGTTGCTATCTTTTGCTCATTAAGCAGCGCCTGGTTGCCGAGCAGCAGACGGTGGCCTTCGGCTTCACCGCTGACCCCCAGTCCGCGTAGGGTGCGGAAATTATCTACCGCAGGCAGGCGTTGATCTGCGGCTTTGTCGAGGATGGCGCGCGCCAGCGGGTGGCTGGAGCCTTGCTCCAGTGACGCCGCCAGACGCAGTGCGGTGGTTTCATCGATGGCGGCAAAGGTTTTTATCGCCACCACCTGCGGTTTACCCTCGGTGAGGGTACCCGTTTTATCAAAGACCAGCGTATCCAGGGTGCTGGCGCGCTGCAGCGCATCGGCATCGCGCACCAGAACTCCGTACTCCGCCGCGCGGCCCACGCCGGAGATAATCGACATCGGCGTTGCCAGCCCCAGGGCGCACGGACAGGCGATAATCAGCACCGTGGTGGCGATCACCAGGGTATAGACAATTTGCGGCGCCGGACCGAAAAAGTACCAGATCGCGGCGCTGAACAGGGCTATCGCCACGACCGCCGGGACGAACACGGCGGAGATTTTGTCCGCCAACTGGCCGATTTCAGGTTTACTGCTCTGCGCCTGACGCACCATGCGGATAATACGCGCCAGGGTGGTCTGGCTGCCGACGGCGCTGGCGGTAAACAGTACGCTGCCGTCCTGCACTACGGTCCCGGCATGCACGGCGTCACCGTCGCCTTTTTGCTGCGGCACCGGCTCACCGGTGAGCATCGCTTCATCGAACCAGGCCTCGCCCTGGCTAATGATGCCATCGACCGGAACGCGATCGCCGGTGGTCAAACGCAGGGTCATTCCCGCCTGAACTTCCGCCAGCGGCAGATCTTTTTCGCCTTCGTCGGTGACCACCCGCGCTGACGGTGGGGTTAAATCGAGTAGTTTTTCCAGCGCTTTCGAGGAGCGCTGACGTGCACGGGCTTCCAGCATATGGCCGAGGTTAATCAGACCGATAATCATCGCGCTGGCTTCATAATAAAGGTGGCGGGCTTCCAGCGGAAACCACTGCGGCCACAGATTGACGCTCATCGAATAGAGCCAGGCGACGCCGGTACCCAGCGCCACCAGCGTATCCATCGTCGCGGTGCCGTTTTTCAGGCTTTTCCACGCGCTGCGGTAAAAATGGCCGCCGGCAAATACCATCACCGCCAGCGTGACAAGGCCGATAACCAGCCACAGGGTACGGTTATCATCGCTGACCATCATGTTGTCGCCGATCATCCCCCAACCCATCACCGGGATCCCGACCAGCAGGGCGACGATAGCCTGCCAGCGGAAGCGCTTCATTGTGGCGATGGCGGTTTCCTGCTGACGCTCGCGGCGTTCGAGGTCGTCTTCGATAGCCTCCGCGCCGTAGCCCGCTTTCTCTACGGCCTGGACTAATTCTGCGGCGGACGCGCTGCCCAATACCAGCGCAGTGCGTTCCGCCAGGTTGACCCGCGCCTGCGAGACGCCCGGCACCGCGGCGAGCGCGTTTTGTACCCGGGATACGCAGCTGGCGCAGCTCATGCCGTTGATTAACAGCTGCTGGCTGTCATCTACGTCACGGGCTGCCGGAAGCTCAGTGGTGGCCGCTGTCAGTGCTTCCGGCGGGATTGATGATTCTGCCAGCGGTTTAGCCTTTGGGTGGCTGAGCTCCGCGCCGTATCCGGCTTGTTTAATGGTCTCAATCAGCGCTTCCGCGCTGGCGCTGCCCGTGACGTGGGCTTCGGTAACGGTAACTTCCGCCTGCTCAACGTCGGGACGCTGCTCCAGGCTCTCTTTCACCCGTTTAACGCAGTGGCCGCAGGAGAGGCCATCAAGCGCGAGGTCGATAGTGTTAGACATAAATAACTCCTGAATAAATTTCCGGTTAATGATTGACCGAACACACTCTTTCATCGAGTATTAGCAAGGTTAAACCTTCCAGCAAGGGGAAGGTCAAGGGGGAAACATGAATATTAGCGATGTGGCGAAAAAAACCGGCTTAACCAGTAAAGCGATCCGTTTTTACGAAGAGAAGGGACTGGTAACGCCGCCGCTGCGTAGCGAAAACGGCTACCGCAGCTACAGCCAACAGCATCTGGATGAACTGACCCTGCTGCGCCAGGCGCGTCAGGTGGGGTTCAATCTGGAAGAGTGTCGCGAGCTGATATTCCTGTTCAACGATCCGTCGCGGCACAGCGCCGACGTGAAGCGCCGGACGCTGGAGAAAGTCGCGGAAATTGAGCGCCACATCAGCGAACTGCAGGGGATGCGTACGCAGCTGCTGGCGCTGGCGGACTCCTGTCCCGGCGATGACAGCGCGGACTGCCCGATCATCGATAATCTCTCGGGCTGCTGTCACCGCAAAGTCCAGGCCTAGCGGCCGTTAGGGAGCTCCCTGACCCGCAGCGTAATCCCCTCGACGGCGACGACTTCAACCTTACTGCCCGCCATGAGGTCGTCATCGGCTATTACCGGCCATGAACTGTCGCCCACGCGGACGTGTCCTCGGCCGTTAACCAGCGCCGTTTCCAGCGTAAAGCGGCGGCCAAGCAGCTGCTGTCCCCGCTGATTAAGCTGAGCGTCCGTCGGCTTCTGGCGTTTTACGCGGTTACGCAGCCAGCGCGACCACAGCCAGGCCGCCAGCAGGGTCAGCACGGCGAACAGCGTGCCCTGCCACTCCCAGCTAAACGGTAGCATCCAGACCAGCAGCCCGGTTACGACGCCGGCAATGCCGCTCCACAGCAGATAGCCGTTGCCGCCGAGCATTTCCGCCGCCAGCAGCAGCCCGCCAAGGCTGAGCCAGAAAATATGCGGGTGGGTGAGAATCAGCGCGATCATGATTTTTTCTGGGCGCCAGCCCCTTCCTTAATCAGTTCGCTGATCCCGGCGATGGAGCCCATCAGGCTGCTGGCATCCAGCGGCATCAGCACCACTTTACTGTTGTTCGCCGCGCCAATTTGCTGCAGCGCATCGGTATATTTCTGCGCGACAAAGTAGTTGATGGCCTGAATGTCGCCGGAGGCGATAGCGGACGACACCATCTGGGTAGCGCGCGCTTCCGCTTCCGCAGAACGTTCGCGCGCCTCTGCCTGTAAAAATGCCGACTGGCGTTCACCCTCGGCTTTGAGGATCTGCGACTGTTTCTCGCCTTCGGCTTTGAGAATTTCCGCCTGACGTATCCCTTCGGCTTCCAGAATATAGGCGCGCTTAGTTCGTTCGGCTTTCATCTGGGCGTTCATTGAGGCGATCAGCTCCGCCGGCGGGCGTACGTCGCGGATCTCGACGCGGGTAATTTTGATGCCCCACGGGTTGGTCGCTTCATCGACAATATGCAGCAGACGGGTGTTGATGCTGTCGCGCTGGGAGAGCATTTCATCCAGTTCCATGGAGCCCAGCACGGTACGAATGTTGGTCATGGTCAGGTTGATGATCGCCAGCTCGAGGTTGCTGACTTCATAGGCGGCTTTCGGCGCATCGATAACCTGAATAAAGCACACCGCATCAATGGTGACGTTGGCGTTATCGCGCGAAATCACCTCCTGTGAAGGGATATCGAGCACCTGCTCCATCATATTAATTTTGCGCCCGATCCGATCCATAAAGGGAACCACAAGGCTCATACCCGGCTGCAGCGTTTGCGTATAGCGGCCAAAGCGCTCTACCGTCCACTGGTAGCCCTGAGGAACAATTTTTACCGACGCTCCGACGATAACCAGCGCGACGAAAATAAGAATGGGGATAAAAATCAGCATCAAAAACCTCCTGTCTTGTTGCCTGTTGATGCGCCGGGAGAGTGGCGCGCGTTTAACCAGAGTATATCTTTCCGCGCATCCGGGTGAAAGGAAAGTGGAGTAAACTAGAGGCGTTGTTGAAAAACTGGGAATAATAATGACCGAAAGTAACGCTATTTTGCGCCTGGAGAACGTGGGGTTTCAGGCCGATGATGTCACCATCCTTAATGAGATAAGTTTTCAGCTCAGGGCAGGGGAATTTAAGCTAATTACCGGCCCTTCCGGGTGCGGGAAAAGCACCTTATTAAAAATAATCGCTTCGCTGCTGAGCCCGACGTCGGGAAAAATTCTCTTCGCGGGTAAAGATATCAACACGTTGACGCCGGAAACCTATCGCCAGCAGGTTTCCTACTGCGCGCAAACCCCGGCGCTGTTTGGCGATTCGGTGTATGACAATCTGATCTTCCCGTGGCAGATTCGTAATAAACAGCCTGAACCCAAAGCGCTGGTCGCCGATCTGCTGCGCTTTGGGCTGGCGGAAAATACGCTGGAAAAGTCAATCAATGAACTTTCGGGCGGGGAAAAGCAGCGCGTTTCGTTGATACGCAATCTGCAGTTTTTGCCGCAGGTGCTGCTGCTGGATGAAATTACCAGCGCGCTGGATGAAAGCAATAAAACCAATGTGAATGAGATTATTCATCGCTACACCAGCGAAAAAAACATCGCCGTTCTGTGGGTCACTCACGATAGCAATGAAATTGCCCATGCGGATGAAGTGATTACGCTAAAGCCTGCTGGCGGAAGAGCGCAGGAGGAGAAAAAAAATGAACGGGCATAATATTACCAATGAGTCGCTGGCGTTATCTATGGTTCTGGTACTGGTAGCGATCGTGGTTAGCTACCGGGAAAAGCTGGCGCTGGAAAAAGAGATTATCTGGAGCATTTGTCGGGCAATAGTGCAGCTGATTATTGTCGGCTATGTGCTGAAATATATCTTTAACGTTAATCACGCCGTGCTGACGCTGCTGATGGTGCTGTTTATCTGCTTTAACGCCGCGTGGAATGCGAAAAAGCGTAGCAAATATATCGACAAAGCCTTTGTCTCCTCGTTTATCGCGATAACGACCGGCGCTGGGTTAACCCTGGCGGTGCTGGTTGTTTCCGGATCGATTGCTTTTGTGCCGATGCAGGTGATTCCGATTGCCGGGATGGTAGCCGGCAACGCGATGGTGGCGGTTGGACTTTGCTACAACAATATGGGGCAGCGTTTTAGCAGCGAGCAGCAGCAGATTCAGGAAAAGCTGAGCCTGGGCGCAACGCCGAAGATGGCGTCTGCAAGGCTTATACGCGATAGCATTCGCGCCGCGCTGATCCCAACGGTAGATTCGGCGAAAACGGTGGGGCTGGTGAGCCTGCCGGGGATGATGTCGGGGCTGATTTTCGCCGGGATTGATCCGGTAAAAGCGATTAAGTATCAGATTATGGTGACGTTTATGCTGCTATCGACCGCCAGCCTGTCAACGATCATCGCCGGGTATCTGACCTATCGGAAGTTCTTCAATGCGCGCCATCAACTGGTGGTGACGCAGCTGAAAAAACGCGCGTGAGATTTTTTCCCGGATGCGGCGCTGAACGCGCCTGTCCGGGCCACGAGAACAGCCATCCTGTAGCCCGGCTACGCGCAGCGCGAGCCGGGTGATTATCATTAATAAAGCAGAGAATAGAGCTGGCGTCGGTACTTCGCGGCCAGCGCGTCGCCGGTGCCGAGTGCGGAAAGGATCTCTTGCAGCAGTTTGCGAACCTCGCCGTTTCCGGCGCCTAAATCTTTTTGCAGATGGCTGAACAGCAGCGCCAGGGCTTCTTCGTTACGCCCCACCTGATGCAGCTGTAATGCCAGCTGGGAGGCCAGCGCCGCATCTTCCGGGTTCTGCTCAACCTGCTGCTGCAGCTGCTGAATTTCCGGCGTGTCGGCGGCTTTTTTCAGCAGCTCGATCTGCGCCACCAGCCCCTGATAGCGGGTATCCTGATCCTGCAGCGGCACGGTTTTCAGTACCGTTTCCGCTTCATCGGAACGATGGAGGGCAATCAGCGTTTCCGCCAGCAGCAGGCCGATCTGGCTCTCCTGATTCGACATCTGCCAGGCGTCTTTCAGCAGCGGCAGCGCTTCGGCGTAGTTCTCTTCCTCCATCAGCGCCAGCGCCTGCTGCGCTTTGAGCTCCTCTTCACGTGGCAGGAACTTATCCAGCAGCGCGCGAACCGCTTCTTCCGGCTGCGGGCCTTCGAAGCCGTCGACCGGCTGACCGTTCTGGAACAGGTAAACCGTAGGGATAGCGCGCAGGCCAAACTGCGAAGCCAGCATTTGTTCGGCATCGCAGTCAACTTTAGCGAGGGTAAACAGGCCGTTGTACTGGGTGGCGAGGCTCTCCAGTACCGGCGTCAGCTGCTCGCAATGCTGGCTGCGCGCGGACCAGAAATAAAACAGCACCGGCGTTGTCGCGGATTGCTGCAGCGTCTGGTGTAGATTAGCTTCGGTAATATTGACGATATTCTGTGCGGACATGAGCAAGTCTCTTTAATCGATATTTGTATAGATATATGGGGACGGCGGCAGGTGCTTCAACTCAGCCCTGGATAATTTTGTCCATCGCGCGGGTCGGCAGCAGCCGCTTAAGCAAGGCGACCGCGTGCGTCACCAGGGTTACCGGATAGCGTAGTTTCGGTTTATCGCTGACAAAAGCGTGACGCACTTTTTCCACCACCGCTTCCGGTCCGAGCGTGAAGCGGGCGGCGATACCGGGATTTTCCACCGGCTTATCGGCCTGAGTCTGGTTGACATTGTTGGTGAAGCGGGTGCGGATGGGGCCCGGCTCAATCAGGCTGACCTTAATGCCGCTGTGGCGCAGCTCCATACGCAGCGCATCGGACCAGGCTTCCAGCGCATATTTGCTGGCGGCATAGGCGCCGCGGCCCGGGCTGGAGATAATCCCCATAACCGATGAGGTCATCACGATACGCCCTTCTCCGTGCGGCTCCATGGCCGGAAGCAGTAGCATCGTTAGCTGATGAGCGCCAAAAAAGTTGGCGGAAAACTGCTGCTCCATCTGCCGGCGGCTGACGGTCGGCAGCGGGCCGTAGACGCCGTAGCCCGCGTTGTTAAACAGGCCGTACAGACGGTTGTCGGTCAGGGCAATCACCTCGGCGGCGGCACGTTCAACGCTCTGCGGATCGTCAAGATCCAGCAACACACCGGTCAGCCCCAGCGCCTGCATCCGTGCGACATCTTCCGCTTTGCGGCAGGCGGCCAGCACGTTAAAGCCCTGGCGCTTTAAATCCAGGGCGCTTTCAAGACCAATTCCGCTGGAACATCCTGTAACTAAAACCGATTTTTGCATAACTTTACCTGCAAATGACTCGCTGTTATCAGGAGTCATGATTAACTAAGGGAGCCAGGCGCGTCGCCATCCAGTCGGCAATAAACGGCTGAGCGTCGCGATTCGGGTGAATTCCATCATCCTGCATCCACTGCGGTTTCAGATAAACCTCTTCCATAAAAAAGGGCAGCAGAGGAATATCAAACTCTTTGGCCAGTGCCGGATAAATAGCGCTAAAGGCTTCATTATAACGGCGGCCATAGTTGGCGGGCAGGCGAATTTGCATCAGTAGCGGCTGGGCGTCCGCCGCTTTGATATGCTCAATAATGGTACGCAGCGTCTGTTCCGTCTGCTGAGGCGGGAAACCGCGCAGCCCGTCATTACCGCCGAGCTCAACCAGCACCCAGCGCGGCTGATGCTGCTTAAGCAGGGCCGGCAGCCTTGCCAGCCCCTGCTGCGAGGTATCGCCGCTGATACTGGCGTTAACTACCGGCGTTTTTGTCTGCCACTTATCGTTTAGCAGCGCAGGCCAGGCGGTATTGCCTGCCATACGATAACCGGCGCTCAGACTGTCGCCGAGAACCAACAGCGTGTCGGCCGCCATGGCGCGGCAGGTAAACAGGACCAGAAACAGGAAAGGCAAATGCCAGCGGAAAACATACTTGAAGTTCATCATCTTAAGAAATCCGTCGGTCAGGGTGAGCATCAGCTTTCCATCCTTACCGGAGTTGAGCTGGTTGTCAAACAGGGGCAGACCATCGCCCTGATTGGCGAGTCGGGGTCCGGTAAATCGACGCTGCTGGCGATCCTCGCCGGGCTGGACGATGGCAGCAGCGGGGAGGTTTCGCTGCTCGGACAACCGCTGCACCAGATGGACGAAGAGGCGCGGGCGAAGCTGCGCGCTAAGCACGTCGGCTTTGTGTTTCAATCTTTTATGCTGATACCCACCCTCAATGCGCTGGAAAATGTCGAGCTTCCGGCGCTGCTGCGCGGCGAAAGCGATAGCCAGAGCCGCGGCAGCGCCCGGGCACTGCTGGAGCAACTGGGGCTGGGTAAGCGCCTGCATCATCTGCCGGTACAGCTTTCCGGCGGCGAGCAGCAGCGGGTCGCGCTGGCGCGCGCGTTCAACGGCCGCCCGGAGCTGCTGTTTGCCGATGAACCCACCGGCAATCTCGACCGTCACACCGGGGATAAAATCGCTGACCTGCTGTTTTCGCTGAACCGCGAGCACGGCACCACGCTGATCCTCGTCACCCACGATCCGCTGCTGGCGGCGCGCTGCGACCGACGGCTGCGGCTGGTTGATGGCCAGCTGCGGGAGGAAGCATGATTGCCCGCTGGTTCTGGCGCGAATGGCGCTCGCCGTCGCTGCTGATCGTCTGGCTGGCGCTGAGCCTGGCGGTGGCCTGCGTGCTGGCGCTGGGCTCGATAAGCGACCGCATGGAGAAAGGACTTAGCCAGCAAAGCCGGGAATTTATGGCCGGCGACCGCACGCTGCGCAGTTCGCGCGACGTCCCTGGCGCATGGATTGATGAAGCGCGCCGCCTTGGTTTAACCGTCGGCGAGCAGCTGAGCTTTGCCACCATGACGTTTTCCGGCGATACGCCGCAGCTGGCGGATGTCAAAGCGGTTGACGACACCTATCCGCTATATGGCCAGCTGCAAACTCAGCCGCCCGGACTGAAGCCGCACGCCGGCACCGTGCTGCTGGCGCCGCGATTAATGGCGCTGCTGAATCTGAAAACCGGCGACACCATCGACGTGGGCGACGCCACGCTGCGCATTGCCGGCGAGGTAATACAGGAGCCGGATGCCGGTTTTAATCCTTTCCAGATGGCGCCGCGGCTGATGATGAACACCGCCGATGTGGCGAAAACCGGCGCGGTGCAGCCCGGGAGCCGCGTCTCCTGGCGCTATAAGTATGCCGGAACCCCGCAGCAGCTGGCGGACTACGAAAAGTGGCTGCTGCCGAAGCTGGGGCCTGAGCACCGCTGGATTGGCATAGAGCAGGACGACAGCGCGCTGGGTAAATCGCTGCAACGTTCGCAGCAGTTTTTGCTGCTGTCGGCGCTGTTAACGCTGCTGTTAGCGGTCGCCGCGGTGGCGGTGGCGATGAGCCATTACTGCCGCAGTCGTTACGATCTGGTGGCGATCCTCAAAACCCTCGGCGCCGGACGGGAGCAGCTGCGCAAACTGATTGTCGGCCAGTGGTTGATGCTGCTGGCGCTGGCGGTGGTCGCCGGCGGGGCGATGGGCGTCGGGCTGGAGCATATTCTGCTGGCGATGCTTAAGCCGGTGCTCCCGGCGGCGCTGCCGGCGGCGAGCGGCTGGCCGTGGCTGTGGGCGATCGGCGCGATGGTGGTGATTTCCCTGCTGGTCGGGCTGCGTCCTTATAGACTGCTGCTGGCGACGCTGCCGCTGCGGGTGCTGCGCCAGGACGTCGTCGCCAACGTCTGGCCGCTGAAGCTCTACATCCCGATCGTGTGCGCGGTGGTGGTGACGCTGCTGGCGCTGCTGATGGGCGGCAGCCCCCTGCTGTGGGCGGTTCTGGCGGGTGCCGTAGTGCTGGCGCTGCTGTGCGGCCTGGCGGGATGGGGCGTCCTGTGGTTACTGAAGCGTTTGACGTTAAAAGCGCTGCCGCTGCGCCTGGCGGTGAACCGTCTGCTGCGCCAGCCGTGGTCGACCCTGAGCCAGCTGGCGGCCTTTTCGCTGTCGTTTATGCTGCTGGCTCTGCTGCTGGTGCTGCGCGGCGATCTGCTTGACCGCTGGCAGCAGCAGCTGCCTCCAGAAAGTCCTAACTATTTCCTGATTAACATCGCACCGGAGCAGGTGGTGCCGGTAAAAACCTTCCTCGCCGAGCATCAGACCCGCGCCACCGAGTTCTATCCCATCGTGCGCGCCCGCCTGACGCAAATTAACGGCCAGGCAACGGAGGGCAATAAAGATGAAGCCCTGAACCGGGAGCTTAACCTCACCTGGAGCCGCGAGCGTCCGGATCATAATCCGCTGGTTGCCGGTAGCTGGCCGCCAAAAGCGGGTGAGGTGTCGATTGAAGAGGGGCTGGCGCAGCGTCTGGGCGTCAAGCTCGGCGATAGCGTGACCTTTACCGGGGATACTCAGGACTTTAGCGCGAAGGTGTCCAGCGTGCGTAAAGTCGACTGGGAAAGTCTGCGGCCGAACTTCTTCTTTATCTTCCCGCAGGGGGCGCTCGACGGCCAGCCGCAAAGCTGGCTGACCAGCTTCCGCTGGGATAATGGCAACGGGATGCTCACGCAGCTCAACCGCGAATTCCCCACCGTCAGCCTGCTGGATATCGGCGCGATTTTGCAGCAGATTGGCCAGGTGCTGACCCAGGTGAGCCGCGCGCTTGAGGTGATGGTGATTCTGGTCACCGCCTGCGGCGTTTTACTGCTGCTGGCGCAGGTGCAGGTCGGGATGCGTCAGCGTTACCAGGAGCTGGTGGTCTGGCGCACGCTGGGTGCCGGTAAGTCTCTGCTGCGCACCACGCTGTGGGCGGAGTTCGCGCTGCTGGGCGTGGTATCCGGCGTCGTGGCGGCGATTGGTGCAGAGGTTGCGCTGGCGCTGCTGCAAAGCAAAATCTTTGACTTCCCGTGGTCTCCGGACTGGCGCCTGTGGGTGATGCTGCCGCTGTGCGGGGCGATACTGCTGTCGCTGTGCGGCGGCTGGCTGGGGCTGCGTCTGCTGAAAGGTAAAGCGCTGTTCCGCCAGTTTAGCCAGGGATAGAGTGAGTTATATAGCCCGGGTAAGGCGTCAGCCGCAACCCGGGGTTTTCACCCGGCTCGCGCTGCGCTTAGCCGGGCTACCGTTTCTCAGCCGTCTGCGGGAAAGTCGCCCGGGTAAGGCGATAGCCGCAACCCGGGAGGGCTTCGGGCCACGGATGCGAGTTGCTATTACAAATGGCCGTGGTTCAGCGCGGTGAGCGGCTCATTAACGTCGAAAACTTTACAGATAACCTCGTTTACGCCAAGCGATTTGAGGCGCGCGGTGTGCTTGTTGAGGTAAGCGAGCGCAGTTTCTTCATTCTCAAAAAGGTAGATCCCGCCCGCTTCCTGATTTTTTTCGTTTTCTGTCCAGACCTTCCAGATAAACCCTGGTTCCTGATTGATGGACTCGGCCAGCTCCACGAGCTGACGGGACATCTCGCTGCCGAAGGGACCGTTAAAAGCAAAGTGCAGCTGCAGTAGTTTTTTCGACATATTTCCTCCATGGATGATGTTTGCGCGGTAATAGACCATTTTAATGACATGGCGATGAAAAGATAACCACAGATTCTTTAAGGGCACAAAATGATAAGTTGCTGATTTTTAACCGCACAAAACATTAAAAACTCAGCAACACGCCATACTCAATCGCAGTTAATATTCAGCTGGAAAATATAAGGTTGCTTATTAATCAAGGAAAAAGTATGGCACATAAAATAAAAGCGCTGGCGATAACGATCGGCGCAGCCCTGGCGTTAACCTCTTTTGCATCCCAGGCGGAAATTACGCTTTTAAAACAAGATCCGCAGGCGGGCGATCCGTTAAGCCGGCTTAATTTTACCGTCGGCGGGAGTATCCGTCCCCAGTTCAACATGATGTCCGGCGATGGCGACAAAGGCTCATATAAACGTAACGGTTTCGATGGCGGAACCCGTTTCCGCTTCGCGGCCGACTACTATCTGTTTGATGATATTAGCTGGATCAGCTATTACGAGCTGGGCGTCAATATTCCGGCACTTTTCGACTGGGATAACCACTATGCCGAAGTCGCGAATAACACCAGCCGCCGTATGCTCTATACCGGCCTGAAAAGCGATATCTGGGGGACGTTAACCTACGGTCAGCAGAACAGCGTTTATTACGACGTGGTCGGGGTAAAAACCGATATCTGGGATTATGACATGATTGGCCAGGCGCCGGGTAACGGCATTAACGGCGACTACGATGGCTCCTATCGCTCACGTAATATGCTGAAATATAAGAAAACCGTTGGCGATGTCGATCTCTATGCCTCTTATCTGTTTGAGGACAGCGAATATCTGCCGGGTAACGGTCTGCGCTATAAACGTAAAGGCGGCGGTTCCATCGGCGCGGATTACCACATTATGAAAGATCTGACCTGGGGCGCCGCGTGGAACTATACCCGCGCCGATATGCGTAACCCGTCCAGTTCTGACAGCAAATCATACGATCAGAATATCGTCGGTACCGCGCTAAGCTGGACGCCGGATAACTGGACCTTCTCCTTGGGCGGCGGTTGGTATCAGAACTTCCTGACCACCAAAAAAACCGATGTCCATAACTACTTCGCGGGCGATGCCTGGGGGATTGAGTACTTTGCCGGTTATAAATTCCCGATTGGTCAGTATGCGGTGAAATCTATTCAGCCATACTTTATGGGCGACCGCCTGCAGTACGTGAACGGCCGCAACTATCAGCGTATCGATAACGGCGTCGGCGTGAGTTTCCAGCTGGATTATGGTTTCCGCGTTGACTATGAACACGTCTTCACGTCGAGCACCGACAACCTGGGCGATATGAACCTGGTGCGTCTGCGCTACGACTTCTAAGCGGTAACCATTCCCCGGTGACGCTGCGCTTACCGGGGCTACAGGTTCACCGCCGTCTGCGGACCCGTAGCCCGGCTAAGGCGTTTACGCCGCAAGCCGGGACAAGAGAGGATGTGATTACTCCGCCAGCCAGGCGGCAACTTCCTGCCAGCTGCCGCGGAAAATAATTTTCTCCGCTTTTTTGCCGAGCTGGTAGCGGTACATCGGATCGTAATACTCATTCAGCAGGGGAACCAGCCAGCTGAAATGCGCTTCGGTGTCGGTGGTTTGCTGCTGTTCAAGCAGCGCTTCATCAAGCCTGGCGGTGAGCTGGGCAAAACGCTGTAGCCCGAGGCGGCGGCGGATTGCGAACAGGCCATGATGCAGATATTCGCTATACGCCTGCCAGCCTTGTTCTTCGCCGTAGGCCGCCAGGAAATCGCGATGCATGCGCGCAAAATACTCTTCCCGCAGTCGTTCAAGACGGATAGCAAACGGATCTTCCACCACCGCCAGCGGCGACTGCGCCATGCGAAGACGCATACACTCCGGCAGGTGATTGGCGCCGATCATATGCCCCTCATCCTCCAGCACCCAGCGCGTCTGCTGCCCGGACTTTTTAAGCATCGCCACGGCCAGATGATTTTCAAAGGTAGCCTGCTGATACTGCTCCTGGAGGGTGCGACCGAATGAAGAGCCGCGGTGATGGGCAAGCCCTTCGAGATCGATACCGTCAGGTTGAGCGCAGACCAGCTGAGTTTTGCCATTGCCGGTACAGCCGCCGATCAGCACGATAGGGCGCTGTACCAGCTCTTCGGTAAGCTGTATGGCGGCCTGGCGCAGCGCTTTATAGCCCCCGACGATCAGAGGGTAATCCACGCCAGCTTCTTTCAGCCACTGCTGGACGATATGCGAACGCTGGCCGCCGCGAGCGCAGCACAGGTAGCCTTCTGGATAACGCGCGCAGGCCTCTTTCCAGGCGGCGAGGCGGCCGGCGCGAATCTTACCATTCACCAGCTGATGGCCCAGTGCGAGAGCGGCTTCCGGCCCTTGACGCTTATAGCAGGTACCGACGGCAGCGCGCTCGTCATCGTTCATCAGCGGCAGGTTGATCGCTGCGGGCATGGCGCTTTGCCTGAATTCAACCGGGGCACGTACGTCAATCAGCGGCGTATCGCTGGCAAGAATCTGCCGAATATTTTGTGGGACTAATTCCATTATTTAAACCGTTAAGCCATTCAGACGCGTCGCTCGACGCGATAATCCTCCTATTGTACGCGGTGAGCGGCAGGCTGGATTGATTTTTCACGGTGTATCGCTGAATAGCGTCAGGAATCCCTGGATTTCCGGGGCGGAGTGACCGAATAGCGAGGTGATATCCTGCACCGCTTTACCATGATGATCTTTACGCCAGGCGAGGCTCAGAGGAGAGGGGGGACGCATGGTCGGTATCTGCCGGGAAACCAGCTCGCCGCGCGCGATAAGCGGCTGGCACAGCGGCTCGGGTAAAAAGCCGATGCCGACGCCGGCGATATGGGCGGCGACTTTGGTTTCGATATCGGGAACCACGATCTCTTTTTGACCCGGCAGGCGCCAGGCAACACGTTTGGTTAATCTCCGCGCGCTGTCTTCAATGTTGACCGCAGGATAGCGGCGTAGCTGGGCCTCCGACAGGGGGTCGTTTTGCTGGCTTAGCGGATGATTCGGCGACATCACGAACAGCCAGGTGACTTCACCCAGCGGGGCGACGGCAATATTCTCCGCTAACGGTTCGGTGCCGGTGACGCCGATGGCCAGCGAAAAGTCATCGTGCAGGAGCGTATCCCAGACGCCCATGTAAATTTGTCGTGAAAAATGAAATTGCGTAAAAGGGTAACGCTGGGTGAGCCAGGCCAGCAGCCGCGCAATGGCCTGAGGGTCATACATCAGGTTATTCACCACAATATTCACCTGGCGCTCCACGCCGTCGTTAATCTGCTGCAGCTCGCCGGGCATACTGTCAATCCAGCCCAGCCACTCTCTGGCCTGCGCCAGGAGATGCATTCCGGCAGGAGTCAGCAGGACGCTGCGCGTAGTGCGCGAAAAGAGCGCGACGCCGGTGTTGTCTTCCAGCAGTTTGATGCGATAGCTAATCGTGGCGGTCGTTTTATAGAGTTTTTCCGCTGCTCTGGAGAAGCTGCCGGTCTCCGCGACGCTGACAAAGGTACGTAGTGTTTCGGGGTCTAGCATCGCCTTATTCCTCGTAATTTAATAATTCACCCATGATTTTTAAGTATTTTTTCATAATAACCTTCTCAATTATGTGGCTTAAATCAGGTTTTGGAAAATTATTCCAACTTATAGTTGATACCACTTTGAGATGGCCATGAATTGACCGGTACATCGATCACCCTCAAGGTATGAGGAGGGCGACGGTTTTTAATGACTAAGGAATATTGCAATGAAGCTAGAGGTATTGCCGCTGACGCGCGAAGCATTCCGCCCCTATGGGGACGTTATCGAAACGGAAGGGCAGGATTTTTTTCATATTAATGATGGCAAAGTGCAGCGTTTTCACGATCTGGCCATGGTGGAGACCCTGCAGCAGGATCGCACGCTAATCAGCATTAATCGGGCCCAGCCGGCGGTATTGCCGATTGTCGTCACCGAGCTGGAACGTCATCCGCTGGGCACCCAGGCGTTTGTGCCGATGAACGGCGAAGCCTTTGTGGTGGTGGTTGCGGCAGGAGGCGATGAGCCGGACATGACCACGCTGCGCGCGTTTATCTCCAATGGCCGCCAGGGGGTAAATTATCATCGCAATGTCTGGCATCACCCGCTGTTTGCCTGGCAGAGCGAAACCGATTTTTTAACCGTCGATCGCGGTGGAAAAGATAACTGCGATGTCGTGGAGATCCCGACCGTGGAGCTGAGCTTTGCGTGAGGTTGCACGTGACGCTGTCGATTATCTTGCATAACATGTGGGCGCTTACACACTATTTATGCTCAGGTTTTGAGCCGGAGATAATCGAGGTATGACAGAAGTGAGAAGGCGGGGAAGGCCGGGCCAGCAGGAGCCTTCCGCGCAAAAAGGCGCACAGGCGCTGGAGAGAGGGATCGCGATACTGCAATACCTTGAAAAGAGCGGCGGCAGCTCGTCGGTCAGCGATATTTCCCTGAATCTGGACTTACCGTTATCGACCACTTTTCGCCTGCTTAAAGTGCTGGAGGGCGCGGATTTTGTCTATCAGGACGCGCAGCTAGGCTGGTGGCACATCGGGCTTGGCGCATTCAATGTCGGCTCGGCGTACATCCATAACCGGGATGTTTTATCCGTCGGCGGACCTTTTATGCGGCGGCTGATGCTGATGTCAGGGGAAACGGTAAACGTGGCGATTCGTAACGGCAACGAAGCGGTGTTGATTGGCCAGCAGGAGTGCAAATCGATGGTAAGGATGTGCGCGCCGCTCGGCAGCCGGCTGCCGCTGCATGCTTCTGGGGCCGGAAAGGCGCTGCTGTACCCGCTGTCCCCGGATGAGTTGGTGGATGTGATTGTGAAGACCGGGCTGCAGCGCTTTACGCCGTCGACGATCGTCGATTTACCGGTCCTGCAGCGAAACCTGGATGAGGCGCGCGACCGCGGCTACAGCATTGACCAGGAGGAGCACGTGACAGGATTAAACTGTATTGCTTCAGCGGTTTACGATGATGTCGGATCCGTAGTGGCGGCAATTTCGATTTCCGGGCCAGCGTCCCGCTTAACCCCGGACCGTTTTGTCAGCCAGGGAGAGCTGGTGAGGGAGACGGCAAGGAATATCAGCACCGCGCTGGGACTGAAGCCCCAGGCAGAGTGATCGCCGAACCGACCCGCTCTGAGGAGCGGGAATTTTTAGGCTTTGTTCAAGTTTGGAAAAATTTTCCAATATAGTGAGGTAGTAAAAAATGGCAAAAATGAGAGCCGTCGACGCGGCAATGTATGTACTCGAAAAAGAAGGGATTACCACCGCATTCGGCGTGCCTGGCGCAGCGATTAACCCCTTTTATTCCGCCATGCGTAAGCACGGCGGGATCCGCCATATTCTGGCTCGCCACGTGGAAGGCGCGTCCCATATGGCCGAAGGCTATACGCGTGCCGCAGCCGGTAATATCGGCGTATGCCTGGGGACATCGGGCCCGGCGGGAACGGATATGATCACCGCGCTCTATTCTGCCTCCGCGGACTCGATACCGATTTTGTGCATCACCGGCCAGGCGCCGCGCGCGCGTCTGCATAAAGAAGATTTCCAGGCGGTCGATATTGAATCCATTGCTAAGCCCGTGACCAAGATGGCGGTTACCGTGCGCGAAGCGGCGCTGGTACCGGGCGTGCTGCAGCAGGCTTTCCATCTGATGCGTTCCGGCAGACCGGGACCGGTATTGATCGACCTGCCTTATGATGTTCAGGTGGCGGAAATCGAATTTGACCCCGAGCTGTACGCGCCGCTCCCGGCTTATAAACCCGTGGCGACTCGTCCGCAGATCGAACGCGCGCTGGCGATGCTGCTGATGGCGGAGCGTCCGGTGATTGTCGCCGGCGGCGGGGTGATTAATGCCGATGCCGCAGCGCTGCTGCAGCAATTTGCTGAGATTACGCAAGTTCCGGTCATCCCAACGCTGATGGGCTGGGGCTGTATCCCGGATGACCACGAATTGATGGCCGGGATGGTCGGCCTACAAACCGCGCATCGCTACGGTAACGCCACGCTGCTGGCCTCCGACCTGGTATTCGGCATCGGTAACCGCTTTGCTAACCGTCATACCGGTTCCGTTGAGAAGTACACCGCAGGTCGCAAAATCATCCACATCGATATCGAACCGACGCAGATTGGCCGCGTGCTGTGCCCGGATTTAGGCATTGTGTCCGATGCGAAAGCGGCGCTGGCTCAACTGGTAGATATCGCGCAGCAGATGCAAAAAGAGGGCCGCCTGCCGCGTCGCGAGCGCTGGGTTGCCGAGTGTCAGGAGCGCAAGCGTACGCTGCTGCGTAAAACCCACTTCGATAACGTGCCGGTCAAACCGCAGCGCGTTTATGAAGAGATGAATAAAGCCTTTGGTCGCGACGTGTGCTACGTCACCACCATCGGGCTGTCGCAAATCGCCGCCGCGCAGATGCTGCACGTATTTAAAGATCGCCACTGGATCAACTGCGGCCAGGCCGGGCCGCTGGGCTGGACGCTTCCTGCCGCGCTGGGCGTTTGCACCGCCGATCCGGAGCGTAACGTGGTGGCCATCTCCGGCGACTTTGACTTCCAGTTCCTGATTGAAGAGCTGGCGGTGGGCGCGCAGTTCAATATTCCTTACATCCACGTGCTGGTAAACAACGCCTATCTGGGCCTGATTCGTCAGTCGCAGCGCGCGTTCGATATGGATTACTGCGTCCAGCTGGCGTTCGAAAACATCAACTCCAGCGAAGTGAACGGTTACGGCGTCGATCACGTCAAGGTTGCCGAGGGTCTCGGCTGTAAAGCGATTCGCGTCTTCAAGCCGGAGGATATCGCGCCCGCCCTGGCGCAGGCGAAAGCCTGGATGAAAGAGTATCGCGTACCGGTTGTTGTGGAAGTGATCCTTGAGCGGGTCACCAATATCTCCATGGGTAGCGAGCTGGATAACGTGATGGAGTTTGAAGATGTTGCCGATAGCGCCATCGATGCGCCAACCGAAACCTGCTTTATGAAATATGAATAAATGAGGTGAACCTATGTTGCGCTTTTCAGCCAACCTTTCGATGTTATTTCTGGAATATGATTTTCTGGATCGTTTTGAGAAAGCGGCGGCCTGCGGTTTTCGCGCCGTTGAGTTTATGTTCCCGTATGATTATGCGCCCGAGGTATTAAAGCAAAAGCTGAGCGACAACCGGCTGGAGCATACCTTACATAACTTACCCGCCGGCGACTGGGCGGCGGGAGAGCGCGGCATAGCCTGTATTCCCGGTCGCGAAGCGGAGTTCCGCGAAGGCGTGGATGCCGCAATCCGCTATGCCAAAGCGCTGGGCAATCGAAAAATCAACTGCCTGGTGGGTAAAACCCCGCCTGGCTACCGCGAGGATCATATTCGTTCCACGCTGGTGGCGAATTTACGTTTTGCCGCTGCCGCGCTGGCGCAGGAAGGTATTCTGCTGCTGATCGAACCGATTAATTACTTCGATATGCCGGGCTTTTATCTGAATACTACTCATCAGGCGCTGGCGCTTATTGATGAGGTCGGCAGCGATAATCTGAAAATTCAGTACGATATTTATCATATGCAGCGGATGGAGGGGGAGTTAACCCATACGATGCAAACTTATGCTAACCGTATTGGTCATTTACAGATTGCTGATAATCCGAATCGCGGTGAGCCGGGGACCGGTGAAATTAATTACGATTATCTTTTTAAATTTATTGATAGATCAAGCTATGACGGCTGGGTGGGCTGCGAATATAAACCGCTGACCACCACCGAAGCGGGTTTGACATGGTTTAATCACTACCGCTAATTTTTAATTTATCTTTGGGCAGTATTTATTATTCCAGACGCAGGGGTTTTATTTCCTGACAACAGGAAGGGATAACTATTGCCCGGGTAAATCGAAACAGAAATTCTGAGAGGAAACTTATGAAACTGGGATTTATTGGTCTGGGTATTATGGGCACCCCGATGGCGCTCCGACTTGCCAGGGCAGGCCACGTTCTGCACGTTACTACCATCGGCCCGGTTGCTGACGACCTGCTCAAGCAAGGCGCGCAGCATCTGGCTACCGCCGAGCAGGTTGCGGCGCAGTCGGAGATTATTTTCATCATGGTTCCGGATACCCCACAGGTTGCCGACGTTCTGTTTGGCGAGCGCGGCTGCGCCAAAGCGGCGCTGAAGGGGAAAACCATCGTGGATATGAGCTCTATCTCGCCGATTGAAACTAAGCGGTTTGCGCAGCAGGTGCGCGACCTGGGCGCGGATTATCTGGATGCTCCGGTATCCGGCGGCGAAATCGGCGCGCGTGAAGGCACGCTCTCAATTATGGTCGGCGGCGATGAAAACGTCTTTGCCCGCGTGAAACCGCTGTTTGATATTCTGGGTAAAAACATCACCCTCGTAGGCGGTAATGGCGACGGTCAGACCTGTAAAGTCGCCAATCAGATTATCGTCGCGCTGAATATTGAAGCAGTGTCCGAGGCGCTGGTTTTCGCGTCTAAAGCCGGAGCCGATCCCGCTCGCGTGCGTCAGGCGCTGATGGGCGGCTTTGCCTCCTCGCGTATTCTGGAAGTGCATGGCGAAAGAATGTTGAACCGGACGTTTAATCCCGGCTTTAAAATTTCCCTGCACCAGAAGGATCTTAATCTGGCATTGCAGAGCGCGAAAGCACTGGCGCTTAATTTACCGAATACGGCAACCTGTCAGGAGTTATTTAACACTTGCGCCGCCAACGGTGGTAGTGAATTAGACCACTCGTCTTTAGTTCAGGCGCTGGAATTAATGGCCAATCATAAAATATCGTAATAAGAAAATGCTGCCGGTTCCGGCAGCGTTTTTTAAACCTCACGGGTGAATTTATGGATACTATCAATAAAACGGGTATCGACTATTGGAAGAAAATAGTCGTGGTCATGAGTCTGGGCTGGGTGGCAATATGGATTTATCGTACCGTATTAACACCTATTTATCCGGAAATTCAGGCGTCCTTAGGTAACGTCAGTAATGCTGAAATCGGCGCGATTGCCAGCTTCTATTTTCTGGCCTATTGCGGAATGCAGATCCCCTGCGGCATTCTGGTCGATAAGCTGGGACAAAAAATTATGCTGATGTGCGGTTTCTCGCTGTTTATTATTGGTACGTTGAGTATTGCTAATGCGGGAAACCTGACGCTGATTTATATCGGCTCGCTGCTGGCCGGCGCTGGTTGCGCGTCGTTTTTTAGCTCCGCCTATTCGCTCTCCTCGGCCAATGTGCCGCAGGAACGCCGGGCGCTGGCGAACGCCATCATCAACAGCGGCTCCGCCATCGGCATGGGGATTGGCCTGATTGGCTCAAGCATTCTGGTCAAAAGCATGCATATGGCGTGGCAAAATGTCTTGTTTATCGTCGCCGCGATCCTGGTGGTGATGCTCTGCGTGTTTACCCTGGTGATTCGCCGCAAGCTAAAAGAGCCCGCCGTAGCGGAGAATAAGCCTGGCGCAGCGACTGCCGCTCCGGTCGCTGAAGAGAAATCGGCGCCGCTGTTTTCGCCGCTGCTGTGCAGCGTCTACTTTCTCTATTTCTGCACCTGCTACGGCTACTACCTGATCGTCACCTGGCTGCCTTCTTATCTTCAGACCGAACGCGGCTTTGACGGCGGCGCCATTGGTTTTGCTTCCGCGCTGGTGGCGGTGGTCGGGGTGCCGGGCGCGCTGTTCTTCAGCCATCTCTCGGATAAGTTCCGCGACAGTAAAGTCAAAGTGATTCTCGGGCTGGAGATTGTCGCTGCGGCCATGCTGATGTTTACCGTTCTCTCGCCGAATACCACCATGCTGATGATTAGCCTGGTGCTGTACGGACTACTGGGCAAAATGGCCGTTGACCCGATTCTTATCTCGTTCGTTTCCGAGCAGGCGTCAGCGAAAACATTAGGCCGCGCCTTTAGCTTGTTTAATTTCTTTGGCATGAGTTCGGCGGTGGTCGCACCGACGCTCACCGGTTTTATTTCCGACCTGACCGGTTCAAAAGAAATTAGTTTTGTGATGTCTGCCGGGTTGGTTATTACCGGAACGATACTGTTTGCGCTAATTACCTTGCGTAAGAACAAAATACAGTCAAAGACAATCCCAGTATAATAAAAAATAAATAATTAAAATTTGTTGTTCCACATAGCTAAACCTACAAACGTAATCCGATGCGTATTAAGAGGGAATTATGGAACAAACTCAAGATCTGTACAAAGCCAGGGGTTACAGCGACGATCTACTGCCCAAAGTAGCCTCGCAGCGTAACTGGAAAACATTTAACTATTTTACCTTATGGATGGGCTCCGTACACAACGTACCTAATTATGTAATGGTTGGTGGTTTTTTTATTCTCGGGCTATCAACGTTTAGTATAATGATGGCGATAATATTGAGTGCTTTTATTATTGCCCTGGTTATGGTGTTTAATGGTGCTGCCGGAAGTAAATACGGTGTCCCCTTCGCAATGATATTAAGAGCCTCTTATGGTGTGCGTGGTGCATTATTACCCGGCCTGCTCAGAGGCGGCATTGCGGCAATTATGTGGTTTGGTTTGCAATGCTATGCCGGCTCGCTGGCATTCCTGATCTTATTAGGCAAACTGTGGCCCGAGTTTCTGACGCTCGGCGGTGATTTTAAGCTGCTGGGACTGTCGTTGCCGGGGATGATCGCCTTTCTGGTTTTCTGGCTGATTAATGTGGCGATTGGTTTCGGCGGCGGAAAAGTTCTCAATAAATTTACCGCAATCCTCAATCCCTGCATCTATATTGTCTTCGGCGGCATGGCTATCTGGGCTATCTCGCTGGTCGGGATCGGTCCGATCCTTGACTATCTGCCGACCGGGGTGGCGAAAGCGGAGCATACCGGCTTCCTGTTCCTGGTCGTTATCAATGCGGTCGTTGCCGTCTGGGCCGCGCCGGCGGTGAGCGCCTCGGACTTTACCCAGAACGCGCGTTCGTTTCGCGAGCAGGCCGTTGGGCAAACCCTTGGCTTAGTGGTGGCCTATATTCTGTTCGCGGTGGCCGGAGTGTGCATTATCGCCGGCGCCAGTATCCATTACGGTATGGATACCTGGAACGTACTGGATATTGTGCAGAAATGGGACAGCCTGTTTGCCTCGTTCTTTGCGGTGCTGGTGATATTAATGACCACGATCTCCACCAACGCCACCGGTAATATTATTCCTGCGGGCTACCAAATTGCGGCGATTGCTCCCACGAAACTGACCTATAAAAACGGCGTGCTGATTGCCAGTATTATTAGCCTGCTGATCTGCCCCTGGAAATTAATGGAAAATCAGGACAGTATTTATCTTTTTCTCGATATTATCGGCGGCATGCTGGGTCCGGTTATTGGCGTAATGATGGCGCACTATTTTATCGTCATGCGTGGGCAAATTAATCTTGATGAACTTTACACCGCGCCTGGAGATTATAAATATTTCGATAATGGATTTAACGTTACCGCATTCCTGGTAACGATTGTGGCGGTTATTTTATCGCTCGGCGGAAAATTTATCCCGCTGCTCGAACCGTTCTCCCGCGTGTCGTGGTTTGTTGGTGTTATTGTCGCTTTTGCCGCCTACGCCTTGCTGAAAAAACGGGCCCAGCCGAATAACCTGGCGCGCCCCAATGCTGTGAATTGATTTTATTACAACCAGGAAAGTTTATTTCATGGATGAAGCTTCAAGAGCCAAAGCCATTGGTATTGCGGTGTACGTGGCTGCAAACAGAAGTATGGCGGCTTAATCGTCTGTACACATACAAGGAGTTTTATATGTCTTTTGATTTAATCATTAAAAACGGCACCGTCATTCTGGAAAACGAATCCCGGGTGGTCGATATCGCGGTTGCTGACGGCAAAATTGCCGCTATCGGTGAAAACCTGGGGGACGCGAAGCAGATCATGGATGCCACGGGGCTGATCGTTTCGCCGGGGATGGTCGATGCGCATACGCACATCTCTGAGCCGGGTCGTACCCACTGGGAAGGATACGAAACGGGTACCCGCGCGGCGGCAAAAGGGGGCATCACTACGATGATCGAAATGCCGCTGAACCAGCTGCCGGCCACCGTCGATCGAGAGACCATTGAGCTGAAATTCGACGCCGCGAAAGGCAAGTTGACCATCGATGCCGCGCAGCTTGGCGGCCTGGTCTCCTATAACCTTGACCGGCTGCACGAGCTGGATGAAGTGGGCGTGGTGGGGTTCAAATGCTTCGTCGCGACCTGCGGCGATCGCGGGATTGACAATGACTTCCGCGACGTTAACGACTGGCAGTTCTTCAAAGGCGTACAAAAGCTGGCCGAGATGAAGCAGACGGTACTGGTGCACTGCGAAAACGCGCTGATCTGCGATGAGCTGGGCGAAGAGGCGAAAAGAGAAGGGCGCGTGACCGCCCATGATTACGTCGCCTCCCGTCCGGTATTCACCGAAGTTGAGGCGATCCGCCGCGTTCTGTATCTGGCGAAGGTCGCCGGTTGCCGCCTGCACGTGTGCCACGTCAGCAGCCCGGAAGGGGTCGCCGAAGTGACGCGCGCCCGTCAGGAAGGTCAGGATGTCACCTGCGAATCCTGCCCGCACTACTTTGTACTGGATACCGAACAGTTTGAAAAGATTGGCACCCTGGCGAAATGCTCTCCGCCGATCCGCGACGCGGAAAATCAGAAAGGGCTGTGGGAAAAGCTATTCAACGGTGAGATCGACTGCCTGGTGTCCGACCACTCTCCGTGCCCGCCGGAAATGAAGGCGGGCAATATCATGCAGGCCTGGGGCGGGATTGCCGGTTTGCAAAACTGTATGGACGTCATGTTCGATGAAGCGGTCCAGAAGCGCGGTATGCCTTTGCCGCAGTTTGCTCGCCTGATGGCGACCAACGCCGCGGATATTTTCGGCCTGAAGCATAAGGGCCGCATCGCGCCGGGCAAAGACGCCGACCTGGTGTTTATTCAGCCGAACAGCAGCTACGTTCTGCAGGCGGAAGACCTTGAATATCGCCATAAAGTCAGCCCTTACGTAGGCCGTACGATTGGCGCGCGGATCGCCAGAACCCTCCTGCGCGGCGATGTGATCTATGACAGCGAGCAGGGCTTCCCGCACGCGCCGAAGGGGAAATTTATCCTTAAGCATCAGCAGTAACGGGGATCCGGTGAATTCCCGGCTTGCGGCGTAAACGCCTTCTCCGGGCTACGAGCCGATTTGTCGCCCGGATAAGGCGCAAGCCGCGACCCGGGGAATCACTTGCCCCATTCCATGCTCAGCGCCTGTTTAACGGCAGGCGCTTTTTCAGGATTCAATCATGGTGGTATTTCCGCTCAATAAACGAAACACCCTGGCGGGATTTCAATGGTTCTTCTTTATTTTCTGCAACACCGTCGTGGTACCGCCGACATTACAGTCTGCTTTTCAGCTGCCCGCCAGCGCGCTGATTACGCTGACTCAGTACGGTTTTATCACCACCGGGCTGGCCTGCCTGGCGCAGGCGCTGCTGGGCCATCGTCGGGCGATTATGGAAGGGCCTACGGGACTATGGTGGAGCACTATCCTGACCGTCACCGTCGGTGAAGCCGCGCGCGGCACTCCATTTGCCAGCATTGCGTCAAGCCTGGCGGTTGGCATCTCTCTGTCGGCGATATTCACCATCATCATCGGCGTGAGCGGCATCGGTCACCGCCTGGCGAAGCTCTTCAGCCCGACGGTCATGGTCTTTTTTATGCTGCTGCTCGGCGCGCAGCTCACCACGATCTTTTTTAAAGGCATGCTCGGGCTGCCTTTCAGTTCGACCCAGGCTAACGTGGGCGTTCAGCTGGCGCCGTTTAGCCTGGCGCTGGCGGTGATGCTGTTGGTGCTGGGGATGATCATTTTTCTTCCGGATGGCATTGCTCGCTATGCCCTGCTGTTTGGCACCCTCGTAGGCTGGGCTGGCTGGTACCTGCTGTTTCGCACTCCGCCCGCCACGATGGCATCCGGGCCGATTCACTGGCAGTGGTTTCCACTTGGCTACGGCGGGGAGCTACGCCCCGGCATTATTTTGACGGCGCTGCTGGCGGGGCTGGTGAATATTACGAATACCTACGGCGCAATTCGCGGTAGCGACGTTTTTTATCCCCAGCAGGGCGCCAGCAATACCCGCTACCGACGAAGCTTTATTATCTCCGGCCTGATGACCTTAATAACGGTTCCGCTCAGCGTGGTGCCGTTTTCGCCTTTTGTTTCATCGATAGGTTTATTAACCCAAACTGGAGAGACTTCTCGCCAGCCGTTTATTATCGGCTGCCTGTGCTGCCTGCTGGTGGGACTATTTACGCCGCTGACCCACTTTTTTACCACGCTGCCTTTGCCGATTAGCAGCGCGGTCATGCTGGTCTCCTATCTTCCGTTGTTATATTCCAGCTTATCTTTCAGTAAACAAATCACCTTCACCGCACGAAATATCTACCGGCTGGCGCTGCCGTTATTTATCGGCATCTTTTTAATGGGCCTGCCGCCGGTCTATCTCCAGACGCTGCCCCTGACAATTCGACCGCTATTAGGCAACGGCTTATTAATCGGCGTGCTGCTGGCGGTGGTGATGGAAAATCTCATTCCCTGGGATCGTATTAAGTAATGACATTAAAAAGGATGAACCATGAAAATAATTATTGCACCGGACTCTTTCAAAGAAAGCGTAAGCGCCAGCCGCTGCGCCCAGGCGATTAAGGCGGGCTTTACCTCTATTTTCCCGCAGGCAGAGTGCATCTGTCTGCCGATCGCCGACGGCGGCGAGGGGACGGTGGAGGCAATGGTTGAGGCCACCGAGGGTAAAATGGTGATGCTGCCGGTCATGGGGCCGATGGGCGATTTTGTCGGCGCTTTCTATGGCCTGAGCGGCGACGGACACACCGCGTTTATTGAGATGGCGGCGGCCAGCGGACTCATGCTGGTTCCCCCCGACGAACGCAACCCCCTGCAGGCCACCAGCTACGGCACCGGTGAGCTGATTCGCCATGCGCTGGACGCCGGCGTCCGTCACATAATTCTCGGTATTGGCGGCAGCGCCACGGTGGACGGCGGAATGGGGATGGCTCAGGCGCTGGGAGCACGCTTTGTTGATGAACGCGGCGAGAGCGTCGGCCTCGGCGGCGGAGCGTTAGAGCGGCTGGTCAACGTTGATTTACGCGATCTCGACCCGCGGCTTCGCGAGTGCCGGATTGACGTAGCCTGCGATGTGGATAATCCGCTGCTCGGCGAACGCGGCGCGGCGGCGGTCTTTGGCCCGCAAAAAGGGGCCTGCGCAGGCATGGTCGCCGTTCTGGAGCGCGGTTTAGAAAATTACGCTCAGGTGCTGCTGGCGGCAACCGGTCAGGATGTGACGGCGATGGTCGGCGGCGGCGCGGCCGGCGGGATGGGCGCGGCGGCTCGCGTATTCCTTAACGCCACGCTGAAATCGGGCATTGATATTGTGCTGGAGGCGGTTCATCTGGAGGAGGCGCTGCGCGATGCGGACCTGGTGATCACCGGCGAAGGGCGTATGGATTCGCAAACCGTCGGCGGCAAAGCGCCGGTTGGCGTGGCGCGGATCGCCAAAAAGCACGGCATTCCGGTTATCGGCATCGCCGGCGTGCTGGGTGACGGCGTCGAAGCGGTGCATCAGCATGGTATTGATGCGGTCTTTAGCATTCTTCCCGCGCTGGCGCCGCTGGCCGAGGTGCTGGATCGCGGCGAGCAGAATCTTTACGCCTGCGCGCGCAATATCGCCTGCGCCATCAAGCTTGGCCAGACGCTGCCTGCTTGAATAAAAAATGCCACGGTTCACACCGTGGCAAAATCCAACATAGCTAAACAAAAAAGTGAATTCTGGGCGTTTGATAACCAACCTGTTTTGAACACTGCGCCCGCTTTTTAGCGGCTGGCGCCTTACCCGGCCTACGAAATTGACGATAGCAAAAAGTTGTACTGAATCCGTAGGCCCGCGCCAGCGGGCAATAGTAACGTTTGCAGCTTGTCAGCCATCAGATCTCAACGTCGCGGTTGCAGTCTTTTGAATAGATGTAGCTGAACGTTTCCCGTCCGACGCCGTATCCCGCCTGCAGGGAGTAAGCGCCCATAAAGATATAATCGCCTTGCTTGACCGGAACCCAGCTGTTGTCGAGGTTATACACTCCCTGGCCGGAGAGAATATAGGCGCCATGCTCCTGGACGTGGGTTTCAATGTAGCCGTGGCTGGCCCCCGGTGCGAAAGAGAGAATATGCATATTCATATCGAAGCCCAGCTCTTTTGGCAGGAAATCGATCAGAATAACGTCTTCCATTCCTTCATAATGAATACGCTCCAGCTGGCTGACGTTGCCGGTGACCAGATAAGGCGCATGGCCCTCTGTCGGAACATAGCGGCGCTTATAGAGGAAGAGCTGGCTATCGGCTGAATGGTTATTACTGAAAGTCATCCGCTCACCCGGCGGGCAGTAAAGATAACCGCCTTCGGCCAGCGCGAAGGATTTACCCTGAGCCCCGGCGATGATTTCTCCCTTAATCACATACAGGAAGGTTTCGATGCCTTCGCCGCCAAAACCGCTTTGATGACCGCCGTTTTCATGCAGCGTGACCAGATAATCAACAAAGGTGGCGCCTAATTTCGGCGTTGACAAAATAGTCACATCGCAATGTTCAAAACCCGGAATAACGTTCTTGACCAGACCGTCCGGCGTCAGCAGCGCGTAATTGCCGTGGCGCACGATGGAACGGCTGGCCAGTAAATCATCGCGATAGCCAAGCACATTATTTAAATAACCCATGATCGTTTCCTTATTCAGTCCAGGCCAGTTGATGCAACATTAAGGCGAGCGTTTTTACGCCTTCCGCCAGATCCTCGATATGCGTGCTTTCCGCCGGGTTATGGCTGATGCCTTTGATGCTCGGCATAAAGATCATGCAGGTCGGGAAGCAGGGAGCGAATATCTGCGCGTCGTGTCCCGCGCCGCTGTGCATCACGCGGAAATTCACCTTCTCTTTTTCACAAAGCGCGGTGAGCTGGGCCACCAGCTTCTTATCCATGGGAACCGGAGCCTCATCCATCCACAGGTCGATCTCAATGCCGATATCCATCTCCTGACAGATCCGCCGCATATCGGCCTCAATGACCTCAGTAAATGCCGTTAACTCCAGAGCATCGGTATGGCGGCAGTCCATAGTGAAGACGGTTTTGCCCGGCACCACGTTGACGGTATTCGGCTGCGGGTCGACTTTACCGAAGGTGAGCACCAGCGGGTCACCGTGGGCTTTTGCTTTGGCGATAGATTCGCAGCAGATACGGCTAAAGGCGTGGACGGTATCGCGACGGTAGCCCATTGGCGTCGTGCCGGCATGGTTAGACTCGCCGGTGAGGGTGATGGTGTAGCGACGCTGTCCGACTATGGCGTTGACCACGCCGATAGACTGCTTGTTGGTTTCCAGCACGCGACCCTGCTCAATATGCAGCTCTACGAAGGCTTTAATATCCCGGCGCGGCGCCAGCGGAGCGGCAGGTAGGCTGAAACCGCACTGCTTCATGGCATCGATAAACGCCACGCCTTTAGCGTCTTTAATTTCGCGTACGTCCGCTGGATTAGCGATGCCGACGATATTTTTGCTGCCCCAGAAGACGTAAGGGAAGCGGCTACCTTCTTCTTCCGCTAACGCCAGCACTTCCACGGTGCGCAGCGGCGCCCCGTAGGTCTCTTTTAGCCAGCGAACCGCCAGCCAGGCCGCCAGCGCGCCGAACTGGCCGTCAAGATTGCCGCCGTTAACGACGCTATCAATATGCGAACCGCTGAGGATAACCTCATCGGGAAAGCGCGTGCCGGGCAGGCGACCATAGAGATTGCCCACTTCATCAAAGCGCGTTTCCAGTCCGCTTTCGCTCATTCTTTGTTTGAATGCCTGCTGCGCCTGCAGCCATTCTGGCGAATAGAGCAGGCGGGTTATGCCCCCGGTCGGGTCGGCGCCGAAAGAGGAAAGCCAGGGCAATGTCTCTTCTATTGCCTGTCGAAAATAATGAGCCATACGCAACTCCTGTATTTTAATTTATTGAGCAAACGGGGAATTGGTTTCATAAGAGCGGTTATATAAAGCGTCCGAAACCAGATAGTCATAAATCTCATCAACGATCTCGATACCGTTGACGGCGCTGTTTTTCTCATTGATATCCAGGTTCTGCCCGGGGTAATACACTTGGTTAAATCCGGGCGCTGGCGTAATGGCGTTTAATTCACGCATGGTGTCGCTGATATGCTGGCGGAATAGCGCGCTGGAGGAGAAAAATGCCGGGTTGATGACGATATGCAGCTGGCCCAGCTCGCGTCCCTGGCTCAGGTTGTCGTACATAGAGCTGACCTGGCGGCCGAAGGGGAGATTGAGCAAAATGCCGGAGAGGACGTCGATCATCATCATCAGGCCGTAGCCTTTCGGGCCGGCTGCCGGAAGCAGGGCGTGAACGGCAAAAGGATCGCGGGTCGGCGCGCCGTTTTTATCCACCGCCCAGCTATCGGGAATGGTTTCATGGCGCGAGCGGGCGTCGAGAATTTTCCCCCATGCCTGCACCGTGGTGGCCATGTCGAAGGTGATGATATCATCGCCCTCGCCGGGCGCGGCAAAGGCCAGCGGGTTGGTTCCGTAATAGATTTCCGCCCCGCCAAAAGGCACGACCATCGGGTCTGACTGGCACAGCGAAATCCCGATTAGCCCGGCGCGGGCGGCCTGCCGGGTGAAGTAAGAGATCGCTCCGCTGTGGCCCATACGCCGGATGCCGACCACGGCCACGCCGTTTTCCCTGGCCAATTCTATCGCGTGCTCCATGCCCATTTTGGCGGCCACCTGACCGGCGGCATTATCGGCATGCAAAATACCGCTGCAGGGGCCGTTCTTTTCAAAGGTGAAGGTGGGATGACGATTGGTTCCGCCTTTTGAAATACGTTCCGCATAATATTCAACGCGAACCGCGCCGTGCGAATGAATACCCCTGGCATCGGCATAAACCAGTACATCGGCAATGATATCCGCATGATTGCGAGTAAGCCCTGCTGTATTCAGCTTATTGGCAATAAGCTGATGAAGTGTTTCCCGACTGACTTTCATCTGTCTTCCTTTTAACGACGGTGTAGAGCCTGACTGCCAAATAAAATACGGGGAAAATAAACTTAAATTGTGATCTGTATTGGTAAAAATAGTTAGTTAGATTTTATTTAATAATCACCGTGGGTTTGTCAGAAGGGACCCGGTTAATCTATTCATTAAAAAACTCGGGCTAATGCCTTCGGCTTTATTTGAAAGCGTCTTGTAATAATTCTCATGTGATTCCGGTCACGCCGTCGATAATTTTATCCCGTTAGCCTGATGGCAGATTAACCATGCTCATTCAATTGCAATGGGTGCAATTATTGGGGAGTTATTATGATCCATGCCTTTATTAAAAAGGGCTGTTTCCAGGATTCGGTCAGCTTAATGATTATTTCACGCAAGCTGAGCGAGTCGGAAAATGTCGATGATGTTTCAGTCATGATGGGCACACCGGCAAATAAATCGCTGTTGGAAACGACCGGGTTCTGGCACGACGATTTTGCCAGCGCGACGCCAAATGACATTTGCGTGGCGATCCGCACCGATTGCGCGGATGCGTCGGTTACGCAAATGATCGCCGCCCGTCTTGATGAGGCCCTTACCGCCCTGGCGCAGGGGAGCGGGCAAAGTCAGAGCCTGAGCGTGGTTCGCCGCTGGCAAAGCGCAACGCAGAAGCTACCGCAGGCCAATATGACCTTAATTTCCGTTGCCGGGGAGTACGCCGCGGAGCTTGCCCATCAGGCGCTCAGCAGCGAGAAAAACGTCATGATCTTCTCCGACAACGTCACGCTGGAAGATGAAATCGCGCTCAAAACCCGCGCCCGCGACAAAGGGCTGCTGGTCATGGGGCCGGACTGCGGCACCGCCATGATTGCCGGCACGCCGCTGGCTTTCGCCAACGTTACGCCGGAAGGCAACATCGGCGTTATTGGCGCGTCCGGCACCGGTATTCAGGAGCTGGTCTCGCAGATTGTCCTCGGCGGCGAAGGGATCAGCCATGCGATCGGTCTCGGCGGCCGCGATCTGAGCGCCGAAGTGGGCGGCATCAGCGCGCAAACGGCGCTGGAAATGCTGACCCAGGATGCGCAGAGCCAGGTGCTGGCCTTTGTTTCTAAACCTCCCGCCGAAGCGGTGCGTCTGAAGATCATCGCCGCCATGAAGCGCAGCGCGAAACCGGTGGTGGCGCTATTTCTCGGCTATACGCCGCCGATCGCCCGCGATGAAAACGTCTGGTTCGCCCGCACGCTTGACGAGGCCGGGCGTCTGGCCTGCCTGCTGGCGCGAGTGGGGCGGCGTCAGGCAAGCCTTCCCGCGGTGGCGGGCAAGCAGATTCGCGGCTTATACACCGGCGGTACGCTGGCTGCTGAATCCGCAGGATTGCTGGCAGAACGGCTGAACATTACCCCTGATGCGCATCACCCGCAGGGCATGATGCTCGACGCGCAGGGGCACCGGGTCGTCGATCTTGGTGACGATTTTTACACTGTCGGCCGTCCGCATCCGATGATCGACCCCTCCCTGCGCAACCAGCTGATTGCCGAACTTGGCGCGGAAACTCAGGTTGGCGTACTACTGCTGGACGTGGTGATTGGCTACGGCGCCACCGCCGATCCGGCCGGCTCGCTGGTCGAAGCATGCCAGCGGGCGTGGGCGACCAGAGCCGACGATAGTCCGCTGCACGTTATCGCGACGGTGACCGGAACCGAAAGCGATCCGCAGTGCCGCTCCCGTCAGATTTCAGTCCTTGAAGATGCGGGGATCGCCGTGGTCGATAGCCTGCCTGAAGCCACCTTGCTTGCCGCCGCGCTGATTAGCCCGCCGCGGAAAGCCGCTCCTGCCCCGCGCGCCGGCCTGCTGGACGGCGTGTCGGTGATTAATGCTGGCCTGCGCAGCTTTGCGCTCGATTTACAGACCGCCGGAACGCCGGTTGTTCACTATCAGTGGGCGCCGATTGCCGGTGGGAATAAGAAACTGGCTCGTTTATTAGAACGTTTGCAATAAGAGGTCTCTATGTTTACATCAGTGGCGCAGGCCAATGACGCAGTAATAGAACGAATTCGTAATGCACGTCCGCACTGGCTGGATGTGAAGCCGGCGGGTTCTTTAATCGGGGCGCTGAATCAAAACAAAACGCTGCTCCACGCCGGGCCGCCGATGCGCTGGCAGGAGATGACCGGTCCGATGAAAGGGGCCTGCATTGGCGCCTGCCTGTTCGAAGGCTGGGCGCAGGATGAGAAAACGGCCCACGCGATGCTGGAAAACGGCGAGATTACCTTTATTCCCTGCCACCACGTTAATGCCGTAGGGCCGATGGGCGGTATTACTTCGCCGAATATGCCGATGCTGGTCGTGGAGAACATCGCCGAAGGTAACCGCGCGTATTGCAACCTGAACGAAGGCATTGGCAAGGTGATGCGTTTCGGCGCCTACGGCGAAGATGTGCAGCAGCGCCTGCGCTGGATGCGCGATGTGCTGATGCCCGTTCTCAGTGCGGCGCTGAAACAGATGACGCGCGGCATTGATCTCACCGCGATGATGGCGCAGGGCATCACCATGGGCGATGAGTTCCACCAGCGCAATATCGCCACCTCCGCGCTGCTGATGCGCACGCTGGCACCGCATCTGGCGCGACTCGACCACGACAAACAACAGATCGCCGAAGTGATGGATTTTCTCGCCATCACCGATCAGTTCTTCCTCAACCTGGCGATGGCCTACTGCAAATCAGCGATGGATGCCGGGGCGCAGATCCGCGCCGGCAGTATTGTCACCGCGATGACCCGCAATGGCGATATGTTCGGTATTCGCGTTAGCGGACTGGGCGACCGCTGGTTTACCGCACCGGTGAATACGCCGCAGGGGCTGTTCTTTACCGGTTTCTCTCAGGAACAGGCCAACCCGGATATGGGCGACAGCGCCATTACCGAAACCTTCGGCATCGGCGGCGCGGCGATGATTGCGGCGCCGGGGGTGACCCGCTTTGTCGGCGCTGGCGGAATGGAGGCGGCAAAATCCGTTTCGGAGGAGATGGCGGAAATCTTCCTTGAGCGCAATATGCAGCTGCAGATTCCTGGCTGGGATTTCCAGGGCGCCTGTCTCGGACTGGATATTCGCCGGGTGGTTGAAACCGGCATTACGCCGCTCATTAACACCGGGATCGCCCATAAAGAAGCGGGGATCGGCCAGATTGGCGCCGGAACCGTCAGAGCGCCGCTGGCCTGTTTCGAGCAGGCGCTGGAAGCGCTGGCGGACGAACTGGGCGTGAGCTGAGGTAGCGCGATGGAGAGGATTCGTCCGCTGATAGGCAGCGTCGATGCGCCGGATCATCGCCAACCGTGGCGAACCGGCGGCCTCTGGCGGCGCACCATTAACCTCTACGTTGCAGGCGGCGCGCTGCTGACGCTGCATCATCGGGGGCAGGGCGTGAGCCCCGGCGGATGGGTTGTTCGTCATCGCGATTTTATCCGGCTGCACGCGGCGCTGCGGACGGGGGCGTCGCCGATAGCGCGGAATGACGGTATTCAGGTCGGCGATCTTTTGCTGATGCCGCCGCGCAGGCGCTGCTCCCTGCGGCTCCGCTGTCAATCCGTAAACGCTTATCTCCCGCCAGCGCTGATGAGTCGACCGGAGGAGACCGGGCTGTTCGGGCCGCTGTCGCAGGCTATTGAGCTGCGGCAGCATCCCGAGCTGCGCCAGCTTCGCCACTGTTTTGCCTCCGCGCTGGCCGGCAACGCCGTCGACTGGCGGCTGTGGCTGGGCAAGGGGCCGGGCCTGACGCCCAGCCTGGACGACATGCTGATCGGCATGATGCTGGCGGCGTGGCGCTCGGGGCGTATGTCACCCTGCGGCGGAAGGGCATTTTTTCGCGCCTCCGGCGATCTGCGCGCGGCCACCACTCAGGTGAGCGTCAACTATTTACGCTATGCCAGCGAGGGGCGCTTCGCTTCGCCGCTGATGCATTTTGCCTGCGCCCTGCAACGTGGACGACGTCTCGAGCCCGCCGTCGAAGCGCTGCTGGCGATGGGGCATACCTCCGGCGCCGACACGCTTCTGGGATTCTGGCTGGCGCAACATCTTATCTAAGGACTTTTTATGAAAACGCTGGTTGTTGCCCTTGGCGGCAACGCTTTATTACAGCGCGGGGAAGCGCTGACCGTAGAAAATCAGTACCGCAATATCGATAGCGCGGTTCCCGCGCTGGCGCGTCTGGCGCAGACGTATCGGCTGGCCATTGTGCACGGCAACGGGCCGCAGGTGGGTCTGCTGGCGCTGCAAAATCTGGCCTACGGCGACGTTGAGCCCTATCCGCTGGACGTGCTGGTCGCGGAGAGCCAGGGCATGATTGGCTATATGCTGGCCCAGCGCCTGGCGCAGGAATCACTCATGCCGCCGGTATCGACGGTGATGACCCGCATTACAGTCTCGTCAAACGATCCGGCCTTTTCGGCGCCGGAGAAGTTTATTGGTCCGGTTTACGATCCGGAGCTGCAAAAACGGCTGGAAGATGAGTACGGCTGGAGGATGAAGCGCGACGGTAAATATGTGCGTCGGGTGGTTCCTTCGCCGACGCCGGTGAGGATTGAGGAGAGCGAGTCGATTGAGCGTCTGCTGGGTGAGGGGCACGTGGTGATATGCTGCGGCGGCGGCGGAATTCCGGTGCTTGAGAGCGGGCATGGCGCAGAGGCGGTGATTGATAAAGACCTCGCTGCCGCGCTGCTGGCGGAGCAGATTGATGCCGATGGCCTGGCGATCCTGACCGACGCGGATGCGGTATATGAACATTGGGGCACCCCCATGCAGCGACCGATCCGCGAAGCGACGCCGGAAGAGCTGGCGCCTTTTGTCCGCGACGACGGCGCGATGGGGCCGAAAATCGCGGCGGTAAGCGGCTACGTGCGCCGTCGGGGCAAGCGGGCGTGGATTGGGGCGCTGTCGCGTATCGATGACACCCTTGCCGGGCTGGCGGGAACCTGCATTAAGCCCTGATGCACAGATAAAATCACGCGGCGAAGCAGACGCTGAAATATCCTGCGCTCTTTCCCCGGGGGCGGCGCTCGACGCGCCTTGCCCGGGCTACATGTTCGTGCGGTTTGCGGATTTGGTTGAATGGCTACGGGGCAAATGATGGTTGGTCTGGTAGCCCGGCTAAGGCGCAGCGCGCCGCAAGCCGGGATTCTGACGAAGGATTATGGCAGAGAGGTAGCCCGGGCAGGTGCGCAGCACCGCCTCCGGGACTATGGAGAGCTGGATTACGCCAGCTGCGCCTGCGCCCAGAATACACCGCTGGCGTATTCCGGCGGCAGCAGCGGCTTCAGCGCTTCCAGCGTCGCGCTCAGGCGATCGGTATCGCTGTCGGTCAGGTTCAGGTGACCGACTTTACGTCCCGGACGCACCTCTTTGTCGTACCAGTGCAGATGCACCAGCGGTAGCTTCAGCCAGTCATAGTTGAGATCGGTACCGATCAGGTTGATCATCACCGACGGGCTGTTGACCACCGGCGGCGGCAGCGGCAGATCGGTAATCGCCCGCAGATGAAGCTCAAACTGGCTGATGGACGCGCCGTTCTGCGTCCAGTGGCCGCTATTGTGCACGCGTGGCGCCAGTTCGTTAATCAGCAGACCATCAGCGGTGACAAAACACTCCATCGCCATCACGCCAACGTAGCCCAGCTCATTCATGATCGCCGTCAGCATCTGTTCGGCCTGCGCCTGCTGGAGGGCGTTGGCCTGCGGAAAGGCGACGCTGGCGCGTAAAATACCGTCCTGATGCAGGTTGCGGGTCAGCGGATAGAAGACCGTGCTGCCGTCCCGGGCGCGTGCGCCGACCAGCGACACTTCGGCGGAGAAGTTAATCCCCTGCTCAACGATACACTCGCCGTAGTTATCATCCGGCAGCTGCGCGGTTTCATTTTCCCGCAAACGCCACTGACCGCGGCCATCATAGCCGCCGACGCGGCGCTTAACGATAGCCAGCTCGCCGAGACGGGCGAATACCGTCGGCCATTCGCTTTTCTCCGCCAGAAGCTGCCACGGCGCGGTAGCGAGCTCCAGCTTATCGAAGAGCTGCTTTTGCGTCAGACGGTCGGCGATAACCGGAAAAACGTCGCGGTTGACGAAGGCGGAATGACGCGCCAGCTCGCGGGTCAGCGCCGTTTCCGGCCAGCGTTCAATCTCTGCGGTAATCACGCTTTGCTGTACCGGCACCGCTTCCGGGTCGGCTTCGAGACCGACCGGCCAGACCGCAATACCCAGCGGTTCGCCAGCCTGGCGCAGCATTCGGCCTAGCTGGCCGTTACCGAGAACGCAAACTTGTTTCATGCCGCACCCCGCGGATCCGGGTTATCCAGCACTTCATCAGTTTGCGCCTGGCGCCAGGCGCTGAGGCGCTGGTGCAGTTCCGCATCGTTCTGGGCGAGGATCTGCGCAGCCAGCAGGGCGGCGTTGGCGGCGCCGGCTTTACCGATAGCCAGCGTACCAACCGGGATACCGCGCGGCATCTGAACGATGGAGTAGAGGCTGTCTACGCCGCTCAGCGCTGCGCTCTGCACCGGCACGCCCAACACCGGTACCAGCGTTTTCGCCGCAATCATGCCCGGCAGATGCGCCGCGCCGCCCGCACCGGCAATAATCACCTGAAAACCATTGACTTGCGCGCCTTCGGCGAAGCTGAACAGTTTATCGGGGGTGCGGTGGGCGGAAACCACTTCGACATGGTACGGAACGTTCAGGGCATCAAGGATTTCTGCGGTAAACTGCATGGTAGCCCAGTCGCTTTTGGACCCCATCACGATGGCGATACGCGCCGAATTATTGCGGGAAGACATGCGTCTTAAAACTCCTGTGGGTGTGTTGCACACTGCTTTAGAGGCCACAGAGAATAGCATGAACTCCCGGCAAGGAAAACGGTTGCGTGCGCATGGCTAGCCCTCTTTTGTCTCGTCGTGACTGGGGGCAACGCGCCGGTTATGGGCGGTGGTCGCGCTGGCAAAAAAGGTAAAAACCAGCACTACTCCCCAGGGCAGCATAAGAATGCTCATGACCAGCATGTAGATTTGCACAAAGCGCTCATCGTGCGGCCGCGTACAAAGCAGATAAATTGCGTAAAAATAGAGGATCCAAAGTAGCGCTGCGATTCCCAGCACGGTCAGCGAACCGAAGTAGATAAACACCAGACCAAAATAGCTGGCGGTAATCGGGCCGATGACGGCGATAACCATGCCCCAAATTAGGGGCTGACTCCATTTTTGCATGCTCGTTCCTTGAGTGTGGTTTGCTGGAAAATTAACCTGGGGTTAAACGTCAGGACAGCCATTCTGCTGCCTGAAGTGCTTTTTCGGAATAGTGCTTGCTGGAACTCAGAAGGGGAACTGAATCAGTTCGACCTTTTCGGCCGTCACTTTGACCATGGAGCCTTCGTGATGCCATGCGCCCAGAACCACGCGATATGCGGATTGACCGTTGGCTTCTAGCGGATGGACGGCAGGACGGTGCGTATGCCCGTGAATCAGCCATTGAACGTGATGTTTTTCCATAACGTCAACGACCGCCTGTGGATTCACATCCATAATTTCCATCGACTTGCTGCTGTTGGCCGCTTTGCTGTCGGCGCGCATTCTGGCAGCGATACGGCGGCGGATAAACAGCGGTAGGGCCAGAAACAGGCGTTGGATCCAGGGATTGTGCACTTTCGCACGAAACGCCAGATAGCCGGCATCGTCGGTGCAGAGGGTGTCGCCGTGCATAATCAGCACCTTGCGCCCGTAGAGGTCGAGAAGCTTCTCTTCCGGCAGCAGGGTCATGGCGCTTTCGCGGGCAAAGCGCTGACCGACGAGAAAATCGCGGTTGCCGTGAAGGAAGTAGCAGGGGACGCCGGAATCGGCCAGCGCTTTCAGCGCTGAAGCAATTTGCCGATGCAGCGGGTTGGGATCGTCATCGCCGATCCAGGCTTCAAACAGGTCGCCGAGGATATACAGGGCGTCCGCCTTGCGGGCTTCCCCCTGTAAAAAGCGCAGAAAACCGGCGGTAATCGCCGGTTCTTCCGTTTGCAGATGTAAATCCGCAATAAAAAGTGTCGCCACGAATTATTCGCTGACGGTGACGCTTTTGATCACAACATCTTCTTTCGGCACATCCTGATGCATGCCGCTTCGGCCGGTGGCGACCGCTTTGATTTTGTCGACCACGTCCATACCCTCAACGACTTCTGCGAATACGCAGTAGCCCCAACCCTGCAGGCTTTCGCCGGAGAAGTTCAGGAAGTCGTTATCGGCGACGTTGATGAAGAACTGCGCGGTGGCGGAGTGAGGCGCCTGAGTACGGGCCATTGCCAGGGTGCCGCGGGTGTTTTTCAGACCGTTGTTAGCTTCGTTCTGAATAGGAGATTTGGTGGTTTTCTGATTCATGCCCGGCTCAAAACCGCCGCCCTGAATCATAAAACCGTTGATGACACGGTGGAAAATGGTGTTGTCGTAGAAACCTTCACGACAGTAGTCCAGGAAGTTTTTAACTGTTTCCGGCGCTTTGTCGTCAAACGTCTTGATTACGATATCGCCATGATTGGTGTGGAAAGTAACCATTTTTGCATCCTGTTCCGATGATTGTGGTGCCTGCACCCGGTGTCGGGTGAGATATAGGGGGCTGTTATAGCATAACCGCGAGGTTGGATCACCTTGCAATGTGTGCTGCTTCGGGGTTGAATTAAGGTTAGAATACGCGACTTATATCCACACACGTCTACACGGAATCTTCGATGTTAAAAATTTTTAATACACTGACGCGCCAAAAAGAAGAATTTAAACCTATCCATGCCGGGGAAGTTGGCATGTACGTGTGTGGTATTACCGTTTACGACCTCTGTCACATCGGCCATGGCCGTACCTTCGTCTCCTTCGACGTGGTTGCGCGCTATCTGCGTTTTTTAGGCTACAAGCTAAAGTATGTGCGCAACATCACCGACATTGACGACAAAATCATCAAGCGTGCCAATGAAAACGGCGAGAGCTTTGTTGCGCTGGTGGACCGCATGATTGCCGAGATGCACAAAGACTTTGACGCGCTGAATATCCTGCGCCCGGATATGGAGCCGCGAGCGACTCATCACATTGCGGAAATTATTGAGATTACCGAGCAGCTGATCGCTAAAGGCCACGCGTATGTTGCCGACAACGGCGACGTTATGTTCGATGTCCCGACCGATCCGAACTATGGCCAGCTGTCGCGTCAGGATCTCGACCAGCTGCAGGCCGGCGCGCGCGTTGATGTCGTTGACGTCAAGCATAATCCAATGGACTTTGTGCTGTGGAAAATGTCGAAAGAGGGCGAGCCAAGCTGGCCGTCGCCGTGGGGCGCGGGCCGTCCAGGCTGGCACATTGAGTGTTCAGCGATGAACTGCAAACAGCTGGGCAACCATTTTGATATTCACGGCGGTGGTTCGGATCTGATGTTCCCGCACCATGAAAACGAAATCGCCCAGTCCACCTGCGCCCACGACGGCGAGTACGTGAACTACTGGATGCACTCCGGGATGGTGATGGTTGACCGCGAGAAGATGTCAAAATCGCTGGGCAACTTCTTTACCGTGCGCGACGTCCTGAAGTTCTATGACGCGGAAACCATTCGCTACTTCCTGATGTCCGGCCACTATCGCAGCCAGCTGAACTACAGCGAAGAGAACTTAAAACAGGCGCGTTCCGCGCTGGAGCGTCTGTATACCGCGCTGCGCGGAACCGATAAAACCGCAGCGCCGGCCGGCGGTGAAGCGTTTGAAGCGCGCTTCATTGAAGCGATGGACGACGATTTTAATACTCCGGAGGCTTATTCCGTGCTGTTTGATATGGCGCGTGAGGTTAACCGCCTGAAAACCGAAGATGCCGCCGCGGCCAACGCGATGGCGGCGCATATGCGTAAGCTCTCGGCGGTGCTCGGTCTGCTCGAACAGGAGCCGGATGCCTTCCTGCAGAGCGGCGCGCAGGCGGACGACGGGGAAGTGGCGGAAATCGAGTCTTTGATTCAGCAACGTCTGGATGCGCGTAAAGCGAAAGATTGGGCGGCGGCGGATGCCGCGCGTGACCGTCTCAACGAGATGGGCATCGTGCTGGAAGATGGCCCGCAGGGTACCACCTGGCGCCGTAAGTAGTCTCATTCTCTCTTTTTAGCCGGGGCCATCCCCGGCATTTTTTTGCCCTGACTCAGGCTAAGAAACGAAGCGCGGTCCTGATTTCGCCTTCGCACGCTCCCAACCAGCGGCTGAAGCGTTCGTCGGGGAGAAGTGGTGTCAGGCGGAAGTGCAGGTTGCCGGAGGCAGCCAGGGGACCGGCTGTGCTACAAAGGACGTGATATCGGAAGATGGCGGCGCTGACTGAAGTGCAGGAAAACGAGAGACCATCTGTCGGGATGGGGGGACAGGCGCCGGTTGCGGCGCCTGAACCTGTTACTCGGTAACGGTAACGCTCTGACCTTCAAAGCTGACCGTCTGACCGGCGACGATTTTACAGCGTTTACGGGTTTCCACCGCACCGTCGACTTTGACCAGACCGTCGGCGATAGCGATTTTAGCCTGCGCACCGCTTTCGCTCCAGCCTTCCAGCTTCAGCAGATCGCACAGTTCAACGTGCGGGTGTTTGCCTAAAGAAAAATTCGCCATCTCAGGCCTCCTGAATATCGTGATACTCTTCACACGCCTGCAGCGTGTTCTGAATGAGGGTGGCTACGGTCATCGGGCCGACGCCGCCGGGAACCGGCGTAATGTACGACGCGCGCGCGGCGGCATCTTCATAAACGACATCGCCAACCACTTTGCCGCTTTCCAGGCGGTTAATCCCGACATCGATCACGATCGCGCCTTCTTTAATCCACTCGCCCGGAATAAAGCCCGGTTTACCTACAGCCACAATCAGCAGATCGGCGTTTTCAACGTGATGACGCAGGTTTTTGGTAAAACGGTGGGTTACGGTGGTAGTACAGCCTGCCAGCAGCAGCTCCATGCTCATCGGGCGTCCGACGATGTTGGAGGCGCCAATGACCACCGCGTTCAGGCCGTAGGTATCAATGTTGTAACGCTCGAGCAGCGTGACGATCCCGCGCGGCGTGCATGGACGCAGGCGCGGGGCGCGCTGGCACAGGCGGCCAACGTTATACGGGTGGAAACCGTCAACGTCTTTGTCCGGCGAAATGCGCTCCAGCACTTTGACATTATCAATGCCGGCGGGCAGCGGCAGCTGAACCAGGATGCCGTCGATAGCGCTATCCGCATTCAGGGTGTCGATAAGTTCCAGCAGCTCTGCTTCGCTGGTGGTTTCCGGGAGATCGTACGAGCGGGAGACGAAGCCTACCTCTTCACACGCTTTGCGCTTGCTGCCGACATAAATCTGCGATGCCGGGTTGCTGCCGACCAGCACGACGGCCAGGCCTGGTGCTCGAAATCCGGCCGCCACGCGAGCCTTCACTTTTTCCGCAACCTCAGAGCGTACCTGCTGCGCAATCGTTTTACCGTCAATAATTTTTGCTGCCATCAGAGAGAGGATTCCATCTGTATCTTTACGAAAGGGGGATGGCGATATTTTGTCAGAAGCCAGCCTCGCTGTCAGTCTTCGTTTAAGATTTTATCTTGCTTTGGTAAGGCGACCGCTGCAATCCCTGCATAATCCTGCCGCGAGCGGAGCCAAAAAGCGCATGGAGTCGAAAGCAAAGTTACCGTGCATAAACATAAGGTTGAATAAACTTTATACTCCTTTCGCAGCTAAACCAGGCAGGTTGCACAGACAACCGCAGTTTCGCGGCAAAATACATTGACTCATCAGGCGTGGACCGTATAATTCCGGCGATTGCACATCACGAAGCTCCCGCTTCTCAATGCGCCCTTAGCTCAGCTGGATAGAGCAACGGCCTTCTAAGCCGTAGGTCACAGGTTCGAACCCTGTAGGGCGTACCATTTTGCAGTAAACAGACGTTATTCTACGTCTTTTTTTATGCCCTAAATTCAGTAGGTTGGCTGATTTCTGTGCGATAAGGTCGTTTATTATTCTGCCTGCTTAGCCATTATTCAGCCCTATCTGCTGGCGGAACACTACGTTGTTTTGACCAGCACAAAAATCTTTTACTTTAAATCTCTCCCCTGTATTCTGTGCAGCTGGATTTCTCCCAGCGACAATTCGCAGAGATACCCATGGCCCGCAATCATGTTCTCTTCACCTCACTTTCGCGCCGTAAACGTCGGAGCGCGACTCTCAAAATCAAAAATCTTATCTACAAAGAGCGTGCTGTCTGGGGCGGCGTCTTCTATGACGAATGCGAACATGATGCGGCAGTTGCCAGCGGGGGCTGGACCTGGAGCGATATAGTTTTTCTTGGTCGTGACCCAGCCGTTTTCTGGAATGCGGAGATCATCACGGCGAATGTGGCTTTTAGCGATGAGATAGAAGAGGCTGCTTTCAATGAGGCGCTATTGCGGCTTGACGCTGCCAGCCAGCGTCAGGCAATGCATCTCGATTTCATACCAGATATTAATCGCGATGGAAAAACGATTAGCTATACATGGGGACGAAAGCCTCAACGGAATGACTCGCAGCTTGAGGGATTATCCATAAGTGATTTTGCCGATAAACGTGCGCGAGAAATTGCGCGTACTAATCCACCGCCAGTTTATTGCGGTTACCGCATATTGCCGGGCTACGCAGCAGGAATCGGCTTGAAAATGGTGGTTGACGCTGAAGTGCTCAGTCGGAGTGTAATTGAAAGCGCTATTGCTGATTTTCTCGCTCGCGGAGAACAAAACTGGTTTTCTGACGTGCCTGCCCTTGTCCACTACATTGACAATATCTACTGCAAACCGCTTAACGAGGCATCCTGAGCGAGTCAATATGGCCCCATTGAACGCCAAAATGACTTTCTTCATATCCACGCGGTTGATGACCGCGCTCAATATGAGGAAGAACCATGGCAAGAACCCGTGCGGAACGACGCCATCACATGCGTCGCATGAGGCATAAACGGCGAAACGACAACGCTGTGCGTAACGGCAGTCCAAAAGATCAGGGGCGCCACTATACCACTCCATGTTGTTGTTCCTGTTGGATGTGTGGGCACAAGCGTGACTGGTACGGACCAGGCATACAGGAGCAGCGCGCGCAGGCAAAATATAAGGAGGACATATGAGGTAACTATCCATAGCAGGAACCTTTAATGTCTGTTTTTAATTCACGAAGAGACCGCGATCGTAACGGTAAACCCAAACCACATTGCCATGTTGGCTATCCAGGGTTCGAAGGAAAGATGATGCACCATCGTCATCGCGCTTCCTGGCTTTGGCCCGACTTTAACACTTGTCATTGCCCGTCGACCTGGACGCGTATGTTTATGACCAGACCCCGTCGGGCGAAGGAGTTCGTAGCGCTCCGGCGAATCATGAAAGGAGGCGATCCTGACGGGATCTTATTTCCTCATCGCTCCAGGCCCTACGTGTACTATTACTGAGTCCGGTTTTTTTCCTTAAGGACGCAGAGTGCTGACAAAGCCCTGGCAGAAAAGCCGGGGCTTTCATCTTATTATTATTCTGAATCCGGACGTTATTATAGCGCTGTGGGCCACGCTTCATTATTCCCTGGCGTAAATCTCAAGGGAGTAGAAGGAGGGCTTCGTATCGAGAATAACAATCGTTTCAGAACGTCCCCGGATCTATGTAGCAAAAGGAGCTGTCTTTTCCGAATATGCGGATGCGTCTTTTTATTATTTGTAAAGCCGGGATATTCGTGCCGCTTAAAAGAATAACTCTCAAAAATGAGAAGCCGATCGTTTGAGCAGGACTTTTGTCCTCCGTACCTGACTTACCGCAGGATACACTTTCAGCATATCTTCACTAATAAAATTCTGGAGCTGTTATGACTGCACATATTAATGCCAAATCCGGCGATTTTGCTTCAACTGTTATTATGCCTGGCGATCCCTTGCGCGCTAAATTTATCGCTGAAAATTATCTGCTGGACTATCGGGAAGTGACGAACGTTCGCAATATGCTGGGATACACAGGTTATTATTTCGGGCAGCCTGTATCGGTGATGGGACATGGAATGGGAATACCATCAATGACGCTTTATGCCCATGAACTGGTTAATGACTTTGGCGTTAAGAGAATCATTCGCGTAGGCAGCCTGGGGGCGACTCAGCAGCATGTTAAAATGCGTGACATTATATTGGCTGTTGCCGCCGGAACAGATTCTATCACCAACCTGAAACGCAGTTCAGGTTATTCAATGGCGACATCCGCTGATTTTAAACTGTTGCATCAGGCATGGTTGATTGCGCAAAAAAGTGGCATTGATATAAAAGTTGGCAACGTCTTTAGCGGCGATCTCTATTACGACCCGGATGAAAATCTGATCCCTGCGCTGGAGAAGTTTGGAGTGCTGGGGATTGATATGGAAGTTGCCGGTCTTTATGCCTTAGCTCATCAGTTTGCAATTGAAGCTCTTGCCATTTTAACGGTCTCCGATCATTGCCTCACCGGAGAAGAGACCACAGCTGAAGAGCGGCAGTTAACTTTCAATAATATGATCGAGCTGTCTCTGAATACGGCGATTACAGCTTAGCTCTTGTTCAATTGACACCAGCAGGGGTGTTTTATATGAAAAATAAACTCTCACTTACCCTAATTAGCTTTCTGGCGAACTTTATTATGGCGGGGTTTGCCAGCCAGTTTGGCATGCTGATTGAGCCCATTGCAGAGCATTATAATGCGGATATCAACGCGGTTGCGTCTATTTTCTCTTTACTCAACGGAGGAGCCCTGGCAGGGACGATAGCGGCATTTTTCCTTATTGAAAAAATCGGCGTAAAACGCATGACGCTGATGATCTACTCCGTGGTTTTCCTTTGCGCGCTGGCGATGCATGTAAGCAGTGAACTGTGGTCTGTTATGGTGGCGATGACCCTGGTGGGGCTCTGCGGCGGCATTGGCCTGTGCGTAGCGGGTACCATCGTGGTTTCCGTTTGGCAGGACCGTATCCAGAGCACGATGCTGGTGGTCCAGGATGCCACCTTCAACGTTGCGGGCGTGATCTTCCCGCTGATCACCACCTTTGCCCTGACGCACAACATGTCATGGAGCTACAGTTACCTGAGCGTCGGTATGGTGGCGCTTGTCACGCTGGGGATTGTGGCCCTGACCCGCTTCAATGCCTGTGAAGCAGCGCCCTCTTCGGGCCCCTCAGACGCGGTAAAATCCGAATGGAACCCTGGAATTATCAGCGGCGGGATTGGCCTGTTTCTTGGCATGCTGGCGCTTTATACCTTCCTGACATGGGCGCCGCTGTTTGTGAAAAACAAATTTGGCATTCCCTTTGAAGAGGCTGGAAACATCATTACTCAATATTGGGGAGCTGCGCTGGTGGGGGCATTAGTTTCAACCGGTATTGTCGCCCGGGTGAAGATACACTATTTTTTGTTGAGCATTATTTTACTGGCCTGCGTCATTACGACGATTATCGTCACTAAAGAAACGCTTTCTGGCTTAGATTACCTGGCTTACAGCTATGGCTTTGTATGTGCAGCGCTTTACAACTCGTTTATTGCCTATGGCGTATCCTTTGTTAAACGCGCCAGCAGTCAAAATGTATCTTATATATTAATTAGCGGAAGCGCGGGCGCCATGTTTAGCCCGGCGATCAGCGCGTTAATGGAAAAAACGATGGGACTGCAGAAAATCATGTATGCGATACCTGTTTTATATTTCATTATTTTTGTCATGCTGGTGGCTACCCTTAAATTAAAACGTAAAGTAGTACAATAAAACCATCTCTCTTTTCAGTTTAACTTTGCGGAATTGCTCCATTGCAGGAGTAATAAGGCTCAGGTTTTATCAAAGGAATGGAATATGTTTAATGCCAAAAAAACATTATTAGCAATGATAATTAGCGTTGGCTGTTCTCAGGCAATAGCAGCTGACTATCGTGACGGCAATATCAGAAAGAATGACTTTAGCTGGATGCAAATGAATCTTATGCAGAGCGTGGATGCTAAAGTCCCATACGGAATTCGCAACGATACCTATCTTGAACTTGAGTTTGGCGCGCGCTCGGGTATTGTCGATCTTTACGGCTATGTTGATATTTTTGACATCTTTGACAGTAAACATGACGATCGCCATGGCGGAGATAACTTTTTTGCTAAGATATCGCCGCGTTTTTCACTGGATGCCATTTTCAACAAAGATTTATCCGTCGGCCCATTCAACGAGTTTTATATCGCAACGGTCAATAACATTGGCGATCGCGAATTATTTGAGCACTATATAGGGCTTGGTACGGATGTGAAAGTCCCGTGGTTCGGGATGGTAGGGATGAACGTCTATGCTCACTATGTACGGGAAAACTATGGCGCCGAAAACGAAGGCAAGTGGGACGGATATATGTTCTCCACGAACTGGTCAACCCCCTTTTACCAGTTTGCCAATGGTAGCTATTTAAATTACCAGGGGTATTTCGATTATCAGTTTGCGGCGAATAAAAATAGCGATCGGTCGCTTTACAGTAACAATGCGATTGAATGGTATAACGGTATCTACTGGCATACGGAAAATTATGCCGTAGGTTACGGCTTGAAATATTTCCGCAATATGGCGTTGATGCAAAACCACGGCGGCGCAGGCCGTACAACCGGGCTTGGGCACTACTTTAGTCTCACCTGGAAGTTTTAATTGGATATGAATGGCGCGCCGTCTCCGGCGCGTCATTCAGCAATATCGTTGCCGAGAAACTTCCGCAACCCATCAAGATCCTGAATTGCAATGCCTTGTTTAGTTCGTACTACCAGTCCGGCATCAATCAGCGCTTTAACCGCGCGGCGATAAACGCGGTCGGTGGTGCCGAATCTTTCCGCTTCCTGATAATTCTTACTGAATCCATCCATTGGCTGTTTGTTCAGGTGCTGCCGGTAGAGGTCATAGGCAACATTATGAACGATGGGGTAGAGCATGCGATGCAAGAAGATTTCCAGCATATCCTGGTAGTCTACCGCCATGGCGCTGGCAAAAAATATCGCCAGTTTAGGATGTTGATTCAATGCTTCTTCGAGCCGCTCGCAGCTGCATACCGCAACGGTAAGTGGTTCCTCTGCTACGATATCCAGCTGACAGCGATAGCCTGTGAAAAACTCCATTTCACCAAAGAGTTGCTCATCGCATTCCATTGCACCCAGCTGGAAGCGACGGCCGTTTTCCGCGCTGTAACGCAGAGATATTCTGCCCGATTCGACCATGATTAAGCGGTCAACAACCTGGCCCTGATGATAAAGATGCTCATTTTCGGCAATAAGCTGCTTATCTGAGAGTAGCTCGCGAAACGTTCTCTCGATAAATGCATCATCCTGTTGCCAAATGCTATGAAAACGACCTTTGGTGAGTGGTTTAAGCTGCATATTTTGCTATCTGTAAAGAAGCGAATCCCTGCTTTTGAATGATATTAGTAGAGGCTGATGACATGACGTTAATGGCGCATTCTACTCAATCGCCGTGTTAAAAAATATCAATAACTGGATGTCGCGCCTGCGCTGCAGAGAGAGCATCCTGGAAGTGGATTGACACGCTATCCATGCGGTTGCGCTTCGTCTCGGGCGCAGCCGCAGCTAAAACAGCATTTTGCCAGGACACCGGGGCACGCCTGAAGAAAAACGGTGAATGGCACGCTCGTTTTCCTGGCCTCAGGCGCCGGTTTCATTTTTTATTCGCCTGTTAATGTATTCCACGGCCTGAGAGACATCCATAATCCCATTTATCGCGTTCGTCACGCCCTGGCCGATAATAATTTCTGCCTGGCGCAGGTTGAAAGGCTTACCCTGCGTACCCTGCGACTCTCTTATCCCGACCATGCCCTTTTCATTCAATAAATTAAACCATGGATAAAGGTTAAGGACGTTCTGATCGTGACAAACCCCTGACCAGGCGCAGTTTCCTCCGAGCAGAACCAGATGACGCGCAATTTCATCGGAATAAAGCCAGTTGAAGAACTGCTCAACCTGTTTTTTCTTTTTGCTGTAGCGGGACATCCCAATGGATCCCCCTCCCAACTGTGGAAGCTGTCCCGGGACTGAAGCATAGCCGATAGTGGGGGCGATAGGGCTATGCGCGACGTCATTGAACAAATTGAGATACATGATCAACATGGCGAGGTTGCCGCGCTCAAACTGCTTAACGGCGTCACTCCACCATTCTCCTGAGAGATTCACGGCGACGGAGAGCTGTTGCAGGTACTGTTCAAGCGCCGTAGCGGCAAGCGAAGTCTCCAGTTGAACCGGTTCGCCTTCGCGAACCAGACGTCCGCCGAGCGCGTAGTAACGCAGCAGATATTCCGTGGCGATAAGCCCTGAGCTGCCTAAGGTCACCGCCGTGCCCATCGGGCGCAGTCTGTTATCCGGCTGATGCTGGCGACTGAAGAAAGCCGCTAACTCATCAAATTGCGCAAAGTTTTCGGGTAGCGTTAACTCTTTTCCCGTCGTTTCGTAGAACATCCGTTTTATCGTCGCATCTTCAAAGAGATCGCGTCGGTAAAACAGGAGCTGCATACTGGCATCAAAGGGGATGGCCCACGCGGTGCCATTCACCATGCTGAAGTGCTGTCGAATCTGGTCAGAAAAATGAGTCAGCAGCTGCGGCAGCGCAGGGGAAATCGACTCCAGCGGCAATAACGCTTTTTCTGCAAACCAGGGAAAACAGGCCATATCGATGCGCAGGAGATCGTAATAGGGATGCAGATGAAGATGGGAAAGAATTTCAAACACTTCATCATAAGGATAAACCGCAAGATTTACCTTGATACCGGTCTGACGATAAAAGTGAGGTAACAGTTTTTTCAGCGCATCGGTTGAGGGGCTGGGCAAAATTAACATATTCAGCGTCGCCTCGGTCTCAGGCGGCTGGACGGATTGGCCATCTAATGAAAATCCGCTATTTGTCAGAATTCGATGCGTTACCTGTTTTTTAGGCTGGCGAATATGGGAAGCGATGGCGGTACCCAGGCGACCATAGTCCATCTGGTAGTTTGTGACGCCGTCGAAGGCTGCCGGAAGATTATCACTCAACTGCAGTATCGGTGGACATGACTGCGCGCTACCAAACCAGGCTGCCTGCGTCACGGCTCGCGTTTTATCACTATCCTGAGTGATGAAAATATCGGGGGCAACGCCGCGGAAAAAATCAAACGCTACGGTGTTAGACTCGCCCGCCTGCGAGGATAAAACGGTGAGCTTAGTCTGCGGACTGACTGTCCGGCAGGTCTCCTGTATCGCCTGAATAAAACATGCGCTATGAGCATATTCAAGGGGTTCGCAGAAGATACCGATATGGCCCGGCCGCTGCGCGAGCGCTCTTCTCGCAAGGTGTTCACCCGCAGTGACGTAATCGAGGCTGAAATAGTTGTCAGCTCCGGCAGGTTGTCGGTACGCAAAAAGGATCTGTTCCGCGGGCAGCTTGAGCATTTCATAATAAGGTTGGCTATTGCTCAGGCAGCTGACGGTAACAATGGTCTGGTAAGATTTTGCCGCCAGCGTTTGCAGAATCTCCAGTTCCAGGTTGGGCAGATCGTTGGTCAGGTAAAGATCCAGCGGTTCGCTTAATGATGGCTGACACACCTGATGTAAGCCCCGGTAAAGCTGGTAATACTGCTCCGCATTAATGTCTGGCAGCAGCAGCGCCACCCCCTGGCTTTTACTGGCTCTTAACGATTGCGCCTGCGCATTTAACTGATAGCCCACTTCCTTAGCCGCTCGTTGAACCGCTTCAATCTTCTCAACGCTGACATTTCCTCTGCCATTAAGTACGTTCGAGACAGTGCCGTGTGACACACCGGCTATCTTTGCTATGTCTTTGATTGTTGGCATATTTTAATCCTTACCCTCATGCGTTGATGCTAGCACGGCATACCGCTGAAAACTATCGTTGCCGGTGTTATTTGAACGTTACAAAATAATTTTGTGTGATTTATAGACATTAAAAATATTAATCTTTTCCGGCTTGAGACGAGTAACCATGTAGTAGAAATGACAATTTGTTGAAATTTAAGATAAATACAATAAGTTTTTGAAGGGGATCACTTCTGGGAAAAAAGATCGTTGTTCCTGTTAAACGGCAGAATCATAATTGACACGTTCCAATTACGTTTGATTACATTTCTGATGATAAAAACAGCAACCTGTTAGTGATAAGAGGAAATCATGAAGATCCATTTTCTGGGAACGGCAGCGTCTGAAGGGATACCTAACCCGTTTTGCCGCTGCGAGCATTGTCAGCAAGCCCGTATACGTAAGGGAAAAGACATTCGTACACACTCTTCCGCGATTATTGATGATCAACTGTTGATTGACGTCGCGCCGGAATTTAGCCAGCAGCTGCTGCGCGACGACATGGACGCAACTGAAATCAGGTCGCTTCTGTTTACCCATACTCATCCCGATCATTTCAACGTCGGCGATCTTTTCAGCCGAATGGAGGGTTACGGATTTGAGATTACCCATCCGCTGAATATCTTTGGTAACGATCGTGCGATTAACGGTGCGGCAGAGGTTTTGCCGGGCTTTAGCGCAGAGCGCTTTGCCTTTCATTGCCTGGTGCCCTTCGTCACCGTAGAAACCCGTGGTTATCGGATAACTCCGCTGCTGGCTAACCATGCTAAATGGGAGCTTTGTTATACCTGGTTTATCGAAAAAGAGGGCCAGTCAATATTTTACGGTCATGACTCTGGCTGGTTTCCTGAGCTCACCTGGCAGTGGCTGGAAGGCAAAAAAATCGATCTGGCCGTTCTGGAGTGTACTTACGGCTTTAATGGAGAAAATCGTACCAATAACCATATGAGTCTGGAAACGGTGTTCGCTGCCAGAGACAGACTGGCGGAACTGGGCTGCCTGAAGAAAACAAGTCAACTTATCGTCTCGCATATTTCACACAGCGGCGGTCTCCTGCACGATGAGCTAGTAGCAGCATGCGATAAAGAGAACATTCTTGTCGCCTGGGACGGGCTTAACCTGAGCATTAACCAATAAAGGATATGCAATATGGACCTTAATAAAACACCACGCCTGTTAATTATGATGTTCATACAGTACTTTATGCAGGGCGCCTGGAATATGACCATGGGGCTGGTATTAAGTACCTATGGAATGGCGACCATAATCGGCTCATCCTATGCCTTGCTCGGATTAGCGACAATTATTTCACCGTTATTTATTGGTATGGTGGCCGATCGCTTCTTTGCGTCACAAAAGGTCATGGCGATCCTGCACTTAGTCAATGCTGGCGTTCTGCTGTTTGTTCCGCAATTTATTGAAGCGCAAAATACCGGCATGACGCTGACCATGATTTTCCTGGTCGGTCTGCTGTTTTATCCGACAACGGCGCTGGCTAACAGTATCAGTTTCAGCCATATCAATGGGGTTAAATATTTCCCATTCATCCGCGTTTTTGGCACCTTCGGCTTTATGGCAATCGGCTTTATCATTGGTGAAATGGGCTATTCCGGCAACACCGTTACCTGGTATATTGCGGCAGCTTCCGGCGTCGTCCTGGGCTTATATTGCTTCACATTGCCGAATACGCCGCCAAAAGCAAAAGGAAACGCTTTTGTGCTGCGCGATCTGTTATGTCTCGATGCTCTGGCACTCTTCAAAGATCGTAGCTTCAGCGTGCTGATGCTGAGTATCTTTGTCTTAATGATCCCCAAAACCGCATATTCCGCCTATATTCCGGTCTTTTTGAAAGCGCTGGGGTTCGAAAATGCCGCATCAATGATGCAGATCGGGATTGCCTGCGAAGTGATTTTCATGTTCCTGCTTTCGTTCTTCTTACTAAAAGCCGGCTTTAAAATCACGCTGATGCTGGGGGCCGTTTGCTGGATCATCCGCACGCTGTTGTTTGCTCATGCCTCGCTGGATGCCAACATGATGTTTGTGCTGATTGGCCTGATGTTACAGGGATTCTGCTGGGACTTTTTCTTTACCGTCGGCGATATTTATGTTGACCGCAAAGCCGCGCCAGAGATCAAAGCGCAGGCGCAAAGCTTGAGGTTTATCGTCTCCAACGGCGTCGGGCTGCTGTTTGCTTCTACCGTTTGCGGGCAGATTTTTAACAGTACCGTGACAGAGCAAGGGCCGGAAGCGTTACCGCAATGGGAAACATTCTGGTTAGTTTCAGCCGGTGTCGCCGCGGTAGTGAGCGTCTTCTTCCTGATTTTCTTCCGCGACGATCTGTCAAAACGCAAAACGGATCTCGCATTGAAGAAAGCGAACTCCTGATTGATAACGGATCTTTCATTAAGGTAATGATATGAATAATCTGGCCGCCACGATCGTCGATCACGGATGGTTTCCGTTATTGACCATCGTCAAAATCAGCATTGCGTTTATTCTGGGAGGCATCATTGGCCTGGAAAGAGAATCGAAAGGGAAACCTGTCGGATTCAAAACCTGCGTCATTTTGTCTGTCGCCAGCTGTGTGTTAACCATCGTTTCAATACAGTCGGCGGAATACTATGCTGAAATTTCGATGAACATTCGTAGCGATCCGATGCGCCTGGCGGCCCAGATTATCAGCGGCGTCGGTTTTCTGGGGGCGGGAGTGATTCTGCATCGACACGACGATGCTATTTCAGGCCTGACGACGGCGGCCATTGTCTGGGCATCAGCCGGGGTTGGAATTACCTGCGGCGCCGGTTTTTATTTTCATGCTTTTTTCGCCACGGGTTTGTTCTTATTGGCGATAAAATTAAGCCCGTTCATTATATTCCTGCAAACTAAAAATCAGTTCCCCGGAAAAGTGAAAGTACGGGTGGTTCTTGATGAACGAGGGGCCCTTGAAAAGCTGATAAGCCGTATCCATCAGCAAAAAAATATTATCGAGAATATTACGATTAGAGACCTTAAAAAGGGAAAGATTGAGGTTAATTTGAAAATGGTTATTCGCCAGAAAATGACCTTACCTGACTTATACCACGATCTGTCTCATGTTGAGCATGTCTGCGCGCTTGCCCTTGAACATTGATTAGTATAAAAATGTAAATTATGTGGCCGCTGGTTCTCTTTCACGTTGGCGGTACCAATACACCCGATATCGGGTGTATTGGTAAGCGTAATGATAGTGAAAATGAGGAATTAAAATGATTAATGCGCTAATTTAGCGTCAGCCCAGTACGTTACAATTCTCTGATGATGATCTCCTCAAGTTGTTCGATGCTTATCTTCCTGATTTGCTCACATGAGAGAGAGGGTCTGATAAGTCGGAGATGCATACTGTCGTTAACAATTATTATCAATGGTTTCTCATTGCTACTGCGAATAATATCCAGAATCGAACATATTTTCCACATTGTCATTATACCTGTAGTTGATAAAACAAGTTTTTCATTTATATCATACAGCCTTGAGTAAAATGATAGCCTATATCATCGCCGGGATGAGGAGAGGGATTCGTCCTAATATAATATCTACCAGCAACTTGGTTGAGAATTATTCTATCCTTCTTTTCCCATTTATTATTGTTTTGATTTAAAGTAAATAAAGTAGAACCATTAACTAATTGGCTTAATACCCATTGTCTGTTTCTGCAAATGCCTGGTTTAATGACGCCATCGAGTTCGTGATGAATATAAAACTCTACCAGCAGGAAATGACTGTCATTATATTTTGCGCCAGCAACCAGGAATTTGGCCCAACGATAGCTGTACATGATATGCCTCTTATTACTTATTGTTTAATCATTAAATTAAAATCTACATATTATTCGCTTTGAGTGCCGGGAAACTACTTTTTAAAATATATAAGGAGGCAAGGATTACTGCAATGGAAGATTTACTAATCAATAATTATAAACATATCAGGCGTAAGAAATTAATTATCATTTTCTTATAACCATTGTTTTAACTTTAAAAGCGATTTTTGTGCGAGATTTAAAGTTTTTTTAAATAAATTTAATAGGTATCGGGCATGGTTAATTAATGCATGATGTAATTTTTTGTTATAGATTATTTCTAGTTCATTCAAAAGTATTGGTTGTTGTTTCATTTGGCGCAAAGAATTTGAAACGGCACACAGAATCCAATTAAATAAAAAATGGTGATAACATTTATTATGTTTTTGTTGTTACTATTGGTTTACTGCTAAAGAGTAGTTTTGTGATGTATGCGCCGTTAGCAGGGATGAGCGGGTGTCGAAGAGCGAACATCAGGGCTCCACTGATGAGCTATAAGCCTCTAAAAAGCTGGCACAACGTGTTGACAATACTTCACTTTCTCCGGGATGCTGTAGGGCCCAATAGCTCCTTGCCTTTTATCAGCATACCCTGCTATTCACAGGATGCAGATAACATATGAAGTACTTAATTGAAAGCAAATTGTTTTATAACGCTGAGTCTGGTGAGCTTATTTATATTGATATCGGTGTAACGGAGAAACACCAGTTAACCAAAACGGCTAACCATATTCTGGCTATACTGATGGCGTCACATGGGAAGGTCGTTTCTCGACAAAGTTTCTTAGAGCAAGTCTGGGAATCCCGTGGACACGAGGCATCAAATTCATCTTTAAACCAATATATTAGTATCCTCAGAAAGAAATTATCATTCCTGATAAGAAAAGATAATATTATATTGACAAGCCCCGGCGTTGGTTTTTATCTCTCGAAAGACATCAAGGTCAAACGGTATGATGACGCAAGCCAGGAAGGACTACCTTCAGAAAAATTACGTCAGCAACGATTTCGTTACCTAAAACACGGAGGCGTGGTAGCTTTGATAGCCAGTTTGATTATTGTTTTTTTTGCCAGGTATGAAGTGGCCGCAACATCGATTCTGGCTAAGAGTTCAAATAACCTGGAAGAAATCGGTAAGTGTCAAATAAGATCTTATGTTCAGATCCCTGAAAGTATGCAGGAAAAATTACTTAATATTTTGGTTAGGCACCATCCTGGGTTACTTGAACATTGCCAAAGCAGTCCAGCCAGGTTGATAATATATGCACAAAGAAACGTTTTGCAGGGTAAGTCTGGGGGGATATTTTCATCTTTTTGCCCTATGGATAGTGTAAATAAGAAAATAATTTATTGTAATAACGTTTATGTAAGTCAATGGAGGCAGCATGACTAACAACGTGCTCTACCGTTCCTGCGGTTTATTAGGCTGCGCTATCATTGTTCTGATTATTTATGTGTTGTGCTTATTCAGTAAGAAAAGCAAAATGAAAACATGTGAGGCCAATGTATACTATAATATATCATCCTTAAATGATTCATATACATTTGATGGTCATGTTTTATTTGATATGAATAATAACACTGGTTATGTTTCCTTGTCCGGAAAAATAGTCGATGGCGATGAGACTTACTATCTGTCACAGGACATCAACTTTGACTACATGGCGGTGGGTGAGGGCCGGTATAAATTATTGCCAGGTAAACAAGATACTAATAAATATGGAGATGTTCCTGATGATCTTGTAATGCCACTTTATGATATCATGGGCTTATCCGGGAAATCCCCCATTTTTATCTTTGCTAAAAATCGGGATTATATAGTCTGGGGAACGCTGAATACGCCGGTTATGACCTGCGTCTTTACTTTGGATCACTGAGCGACAGATCTCTGTCTAGGCAGAAGCGCTGATAAAACCCGGCGACTGACGCCGCCGGGAACGCCATTACTTTATCGCCCCCTCAAGGATAAGTTTGTCCTTTTCTCCCCGGGTGATGCTCTGCTGATGCAGGCTATCAGCGAGCGTCACGTCATTGACGGCGAAAAACGCCCAGGCCTGCGGTGTATTAGCGAACGTTACCTCATCAAACTGGCTGTCGCGCAGGAAGGAGATACTGGTCGCTTTGGTGTTACGGAAACTGACGTTGGAAAAACGCAGATTCTGGTGATAGGCATCGCGAGAATAGGTCAGTCCAAATGATTCTGCCATTTCGGCTACCGTCATGCCGTCAATCAGGATGCTGTGCTTAGCCGAAGTACCATCGACGGTGAGGTCCTGCACCTGAACGTCGCGGAACTGAGCGGGCTCGTCGGCAGGGGTCGTATCATTCACGTCGGCGCTGTATTTGATAGTAAAAACGAACGGCTCTTTGGCGATATCTTTCATCGCATTATGGCGGAACAGCACATCCCTTACGCCACCGCCGTAGTAAGGGCGGCTTTTCATGCGCAGGCCGACATCGGTCATATACATGACGTTATCCTCGGCGCGAACTTTTTCGATCCATGCTCCGGTATGGCTACCGGTCACCACGGCGCCGTGGCCTTTACGGAAATAGTTATTAAAGATCCACGCCCCGCTTTGCGGCTGTTGATGAAAAGTTTCCGCGCCTTTACCAAACCCGGCGGCGAAATTGACGCAATCATCCCCGGTATCAAAGAAGTTGTTGAAAACCAGCGCATTCTGGCTATTGCCGAACTCCACGCCGTCGGCGTTATTGCCGTCAAAGGTCTGGTGAACCAGGCCATTGAGCGTGATATTTTTTGACTCCAGCGCCATTACCCCGTGGAACGCGGGGTTGCGGATTGTCAGCCCGGCAAGATAGAGGTTGTGCACGCCGCGCAGAGTCATCAGGCTGGAGCGGCGATTTTTATAGGCGCTATTGCTTTCGATGCCTTCCGCAATAGCCGCTTCGGTCTGATGCTTTGCCAGAATACCGTCTGCGCCAACTTTATTGGCATTACTGGCCCGGTACTGCGGCAGTTCATTGCCCATTTCATCGATAATTGTGGCCTCGCCGCCGCTTTTGACGCCCCGGGTCCAGCCGTTGCCGTCAATCGTACCTTGACCGACGAGGCGAATATTGCGAAACGTCCCGGCCGGAGACTCGCCCTTATCGTCCGCTTCCAGCACGTTAATTAATGATGGCGGGCGACGGGGCTGCGGATGATCGCTGTAGGGATAGAGGTAATAGCCTTTTTCCAGCGGATACTGGGCCGGATCGTCTGAACCCAGCAGGGTGGCGTCAGCCGCAATCTCCAGGGTCATATCGCTGTGCAGGAACAGCGCGCCGCTCTTGAATATGCCGCCGGAAATCAGCACCTTGCAGCCCTGAGGATAGTGCGAGACCGTACAGTTATCGATCGCCTGCTGCAGCGCCTGGGTATTCAGCGTAGTGCCATCACCCTTTGCACCAAAGGTTCTGGCTTCGATGACGTGCGGCGTTTTGCGGGTTTGCGCTTTAACCACCGCGCTGTCCGGAGATTCCTGGCCATCGGCGTAGACCGCGCGCACCGTAAAGGCATATTCCGTATCCGGCTGCAGGTGAGTGACCGTAAAGGTACGCAAATCGATTGGCTGCTGCCAGCCGTCGCTGGCAATCCGCTGATAGAAGTTATCAATATAGGGTTTGGCCGGTGAAAAATGGTTTTGATTTTCGCGCGCCAGACCCAGCCGCTCGCCCTGGCGGTAAATCGCGTAGTCCACCACCTGCTGCGTCTCTGATTCCGGCTTTTCCCAAACCAGCACCAGGCTATTTTCATCAGCAGACAGGACGGGAACCATGACGTTCTGCGGCGCGGAGGCGGGCGCTTCCGCCGGGTTATCGCGGTTTACGCCGCTGTCATTACAGCCGCCTGCGAGTCCGGCCAGGGCGATAGTCAGCGCCAGCATAGGGCGTGAAGGTCGGAAGGTATTGCGCATATATTTTCCTTAATGTCATATCTCATGGGAAAACAAAACAATAATTCATTTATAGTGAAATTCTATTTTATATTTGCTTTGGAAAATAAACGCGAGTCAGCTCAATCTTTCAGCAGATGCTAAATAAATGTGGGTTGGATAAGAGAAACGCGGCCAGAAGTAAACCTCGCTGGCCAGATTTCCTGTTACTGCGCGGCATAATCGAGACGATAGCCGCAGGAGGTCGGTAGCACATGTGCAAATCCCGAGCCGCCAAGATGCATACCGGCGACGAGCAGGTTTTCGCTTGCGGCCCGGGCGAGGAGCGATTCCCGCGTCGCTCTGGCCTGCGCGGGGTCGCTATCAAAAGCGATGGCAGCGGCGGGCCGGGCGGTCTGAACATGCGGAAAATGGACAATATCCCCCCAAATCAGCAGGCTTTGCGGAGCGGAGTCGATGCGAAACCCGCAATGGCCCGGCGTGTGTCCGGGTAGCCAAAGCGGGCGGATACCCGGGACGACCTCTCTCTCATCGAGAAAGCTGAGGCGGCGGGCCCACGCGCCCAGGGTTCGGCGGGCGAGGGCGAAGTTGCGCTGTCCCCGCTCATTTGCCCGATTCAACATACCGTCATCCTGCCAGTACTCCGCTTCCAGAGGATGCAGATGAAGACGGGCGTTGGGAAAGCATGGCGCGCCGTGAGCATCCAACAGGCCGCCAATGTGATCCGGGTGGCCGTGGGTCAGTAGTACGGTATCGATCTCTTCTGCTCCAACCCCCGCCGCTTGCAAACTCGCGGCAAGCGTGCCGCCTCCTGTACCTGCATCGACCAGAATCGTCCTTCCCTGGCCGCGAATAAGATAGGCATTAATGTCGATATCATCCGGCGCAATGATGCCGGCATGGCGCTGGATTTCCAGAGCATCATCGCTATTGATACCGGACAGCAGCGTCAGGCTGGCGGCCATACTGCCGTCGCTAAGGGCCATCACCTGAAAGTCGCCAATCTGGCGGGAGATAAAAGCGGGATTGCGCATTATGGCCTCTTAGCGTGCATCAGGTTGAATATCAAGAGAGCTGAGCAGCTGAGCGCCCATGGTCTCGTAGATGCGGTATTTTTCCTGTCCCGCAAGCAGCCTGGCCTCCCGGCGCGGCAGAATGTAGGCCACGCGCTGCGGCGGATTGTTATCCAGCCCGGCAGCGTGCAGTATGGTCGGCGGATACCCCAGTTCTGCGTCAATGAAGTCCAGCGGCGCCGGGCTGAGTAACAGAACCTCATCCTGTGAGACCTGCGGAAATACATCGTCGTACCGATACAGGTTGCGGCGCCAGTCGCAAATATGCGCCTGCCAACGCGAAAAGTTGCCGCCGCCTTTAAGCCGATACTCTTCGCTGGCGATAACGGCTGCATCGGTAATGGTATGAATCGCCAGATACAGCGGGCTGCGGGAGGAAAGGGCGCGAAAGCGCTGCGAGGCGCGGAAACCGCCGACGGAAACCAGCGCCGGCAGCTTGTGCTGGCTGTAAAACGTATTCCAGCTGGCTTCGCTTTCCGGATCGGCGTAACTGCACTCAACGATATATAGCATGGGCAAGCCTCTGCATGATTGAAGGGTGATATTGACGTTTAATCATCCTACGTGCTGCACTGAGCCGCCTGAAACGATATTATTTCATCCTTCAATGATCTTTTGTCATCAATGCACCACGTAAACCGGATACCCGTATGCGAAAAAAACTCCCCAGCAGCGCCTCTCTGCAGGCCTTTGAGGCCGCCGCCAGGCACGGTAATTTTGCCCGCGCGGCGGAAGAGCTGTCGCTTACCGAAGGGGCGATAAGTCGGCAAATCGCCCGCCTGGAATCGCTGCTGAACTGCAAACTGTTTGAACGGACGGGAAGCCGGGTGCGGCTGAATCCTAACGGCGCGCGCTATGCGCACCATGTGCGCGAGACGCTGGAGCGGCTGGAACGCGACGCTCAGTATCTGATGGGCGTCGCGGACGGCAGCCGAAGCCTGGAAATCGCCTCCCCCCCGACCTTTGCCAGCCGTTGGTTGATTCCCCGTCTGGGGGATTTTCATCGCCGCTACCCGGACATCATGCTGAACATCGCGGTCAGAACCGAGCCGTTTATTCTTACCGGCAGTGGTTTTGATGCGGCGGTGCACTTTGAGCATCCCGCATGGGCCGGAATGCGCCGGCAATTTTTGTTTGAGGAGCGGCTAGTGCCGGTATGCCATTCTGCGTTGTTCACGGGAGGCGAAGCCTTGAGCCAGTTGAACCTGTTACCGCGCATTCACCGACGGCAAAACCCCGACGCCTGGCCGCGCTATGCTGAAGAGTGTGGGATCGCGCTGGATCATCCGGCGCGGGGCGTGCGCTACGATCTGCATGAGATGGCGATAGCCGCCGCGCTGGCCGGGCAGGGCGTTGCGCTGGTACCGCACGTGTACGTTGAAAAAGAGCTTGAAAACGGGACGCTGGTTGCGCCCTGGCCTTTGGCTCGCAGCCTGAGCAAGCGCTTTTGTCTGGTTAAACCGCTGGAGCCCGGGATCAATGAATCGGCGCTACAGGCGTTTGAACAGTGGCTACTGGCGCAATAAGGCCCGAACGCGGGCCCTGGTCTCGGTCAGGCGTGGGATAAAAGCGGGAACATCAGCTTATGCGCTTTGAAGATATTTTCTTTTTGTCCGTAGATAAACAGAAGATCTTCGCCTTCAATTTTTTCATACTCACCAACCCGGTTCTCTTTGGGAGTAAAGCCCAGCACGGCCTGATAGGTATTTTCATCGGCGAGCTCATTAATAATGGCCGACAAAGAACGGCCGCTGTCGCAAAAAATATCAAAACAGATCAGCGCCGGTCCGTTTTGCATCGCGATGGCGATAGCCTGATTTTTCTCGGAATAAAAGACGAAGTGCTTCATAAACGCGGAACAGTAAAACATCAATAAACCGAAGTTATTCTGTACGCGCAGCTGCGAAAAGGGATTCGATTTTTCATAATACCGCTGTAATAGCGCGACATCCTCCGGCCGATCCATATCGAGCTTGCGGAAGTCGCCCGCCGCCGGCATTACCGGCAGGATAGCCTGATGCTCCTCGGTGCGCTCGAAGCCGAATTTTGGATAAAAATCAACGGTGTTTGGGTTAGCGAACAGAAAGAAAGCATCGGCTTTATCCTGCCAGTCCGCCAGAATGGCATTCACGAGCTGACCGGCGAGGCCCTTATTACGATGATCGACATCGGTCATCACGGTACCGATTTGAATATAGCGGCGGGGTTCATCCTGCCAGACCAGATCGATAATATTGGCGGAGGCGTTAGCAATCACTTTATTGTTGCTGACGAGGGCGTAGGGAATATAGGCGTCGGTCCAGTATCCTTTGCGGTACCACTCTTTAAAGGAGAGATCGAAGGTTTTAATCGCAAGATCAATGAAGCTATTTCTTAAAACGTCATTGTGCACAATTTGCTTATCTAATTTGTAGTTCATCGTCGACATTCCTTTACGCTGCGGGTGAGGCGCTGTTTTTCGGCCATCTGTTCGGCGGTCCGATCTGTGCCGGGCGACCTAAAAATAGCATATCCCCACGGTTGGGCGACGATTGTCGTGCCTAAGCTTTGCTCAGGTCACACATTCGGCGAAAATAAGGTCAAAAAGGGCAGACTTTCGTATCCCCAGGGAACATCGCGGTGAATCAAAGGAAAGTCTTTAGCAAATGAAAGTTTGTCACGCTTCGAAAACGGAGAAGAATATATTGCGTTCATGGTCATGACCCCTATCATTAATAGGTAGGGGAAATGTGTTATCATCCCGCCTTTCCCTTTTCGTCCTGGGGCTCTTTTTTATGCAACAACCTGTTGTTCGCGTTGGAGAATGGCTGGTTACTCCCTCTGTTAACCAAATTAGCCGCAAGGGGCGTCAGCTAACTCTCGAACCGCGCTTAATCGATCTTCTGGTTTTCTTTGCCCGCCATCCTGATGAAGTACTGAGTCGGGATGAGCTTATCGACAACGTCTGGACCCGCAACGTTGTGACCAGTCACGTCGTCACGCAAAGCGTTTCTGAGCTACGTAAGTCGCTGAAAGATGGCGACGATAGCAGCATGGAATATATCGCTACCGTTCCTAAACGCGGCTATAAGCTAACGGTGCCGGTGATTTGGTGTACGGAAGAGGGGGAGGAACTGACGCCGGTTATTCCTGCAGAAACGCCGACGGTCGCCGTGGACGCGCCATCGGTTTCCCCGCAGCCTGAGGCGGCTGCGCCAGAGATGGCGCCGGTGGCGAAGCCGGAAAAACGTAAGCGGCTGAGTACCTTTATCGTCTGGGGCCTGTTTTTGCTGGCGCTGGCAAGCTGCGTGGCGCTGGTGGCATTATCCACCCTGGAGTCGCGCCCGCCGGTCACAAAAACCCGCATACTGCTCAACCCGCGGGATGTTGATATCCACCTGCTCAGCGGCAATACCTGTAACAACTGGTCATCGCAGCACTCCTATGCCATCGGCCTGGGGAGCCTGATTACCACCTCGCTGAACACGTTCTCCACCTTTATGGTGCATGATAAAACCAACTACAACATCAATGAGCCGAGCAGTTCCGGAAAAACCCTGACCATTGAGTTCGTCAACCAGCGGCACTATCGCGCGCAGCAGTGCTTTATGTCGGTCAAAGTGGTGGATAATGCCGACGGATCGACGATGATGGACAAGCGTTACTTCGTGACCAGCGACAACCAGCTGTCGATTCAAAACGACCTGCTGAGTAGCCTGTCGGACGCGCTTAAGCAGCCATGGCCGGCGCGAATGCAGGAGATGCTTAAGCAGTATCAGCCGTCGCAAAGTATCGCGCTCACGCATTTCTATCAGGCACATCAGTTATTAATGAACGGAGACGTCGATTCGCTGGGCAAAGCCAGTAGCCTGCTTGCCGATGTGAATAAGCAGTCGCCGGACTTTACCTACGCCTGGGCGGAAAAGGCGCTGGTGGACGTATTACGCCATTCCCAACAGCCGTTAGATGATAAACAACTGGCCGATCTTTACAGCGAAATAACCCGGGTGGGTAATATGCCGGGGATTAAAGATATGGCAATATTTTATCAAATTAAAACGGTAGACATGCTGGGTAAAGGCAAAGTCGATGAAGCCTACAGCGCGATTAATTCCGGGATTGATCTGGAAATGTCGTGGATGAACTATGTGCTGCTGGGCAAAGTGTACGAAATGAAAGGACAGAACCGGGAAGCTGCCGATGCCTATCTGACGGCGTTTAATTTACGGCCGGGAGAAAATACGTTTTACTGGATTGAAAACGCGGTATTCCAGACCTCCGTAACCCGAGTGGTACCGTATCTCGATAATTTCCTCGCTTCAGAATAAGTAAACCCTCATCACGGCCATGGTTTTGGCCGTGATGAGGTTAAAATTATGTTTCTCATGAGCCGCCAGATTGTTATATCTTATAACCAGTTCGGTCCCGCATGTAACACCTTTTCAACACAATTTAGAGTTCGCAACTTATTGAAAAATAACTTCATTTATCTTTTCCTGATATCAACATGTCATCCTGATATGTTGCGCGAAAAAGGTCAAAATATCATTTGTCTGATGTTTGCAGTTATTTCACTTTATCTTTAGGACTTATCTCGTACTAATCCGTAATCTTGTTGGCAGTTGGTCGGGTCAATAAAAGGTTCATCATCATGATCTGTACCTCCCAAATAAACTTAGGAGAAAAGCAAACATGAGTTCTGCCAAGAAGATCGGGCTATTTGCCTGTACCGGTGTCGTCGCCGGTAATATGATGGGGAGCGGTATCGCATTATTACCTGCAAACCTCGCTAGCATCGGTGGTATTGCCATCTGGGGTTGGGTGATTTCTATTATTGGCGCGATGTCTCTGGCTTATGTTTATGCCCGACTGGCGACCAAGAACCCGCAGCAGGGCGGCCCTATTGCCTACGCCGGTGAAATATCTCCGGCGTTCGGTTTCCAGACCGGTGTGCTTTATTATCACGCCAACTGGATCGGTAATCTGGCAATCGGCATTACCGCCGTCTCTTATTTATCAACGTTCTTCCCAATTTTAAATAACCCGGTGCCGGCAGGTATTGCCTGTATTGCCATCGTATGGATATTCACCTTCGTGAATATGCTCGGCGGGACCTGGGTTAGCCGCTTGACAACCATTGGCCTGGTGCTGGTACTTATTCCGGTAGTTATGACCGCCGTGGTCGGCTGGCACTGGTTTGATGCCGCAACCTATCAGGCAAACTGGAACACCTCCAGCACTACTGACAGTCATGCGGTAATCAAAAGTATTCTGCTCTGCCTGTGGGCCTTTGTCGGGGTGGAATCCGCCGCCGTCAGTACCGGAATGGTGAAAAACCCGAAACGCACCGTGCCGCTGGCTACCATGCTGGGCACTGCGATGGCCGGTATCGTCTACATCGCAGCGACTCAGGTTATTGCGGGTATGTATCCTGCTTCTCAGATGGCCGCATCCGGTGCGCCGTTTGCAGTGAGCGCCTCCACTATTCTCGGCGGCTGGGCTGCGCCGATGGTTTCCGCCTTCACCGCCTTTGCGTGCCTGACTTCGCTCGGTTCGTGGATGATGCTGGTGGGTCAGGCCGGCGTACGTGCCGCCAATGACGGTAACTTCCCGAAAGTGTATGGCGAAGTCGACAGCAACGGGATCCCGAAAAAAGGCCTGCTGCTGGCCGCGGTGAAAATGACCGCGCTGATGGTACTGATTACCCTGATGAACTCTACCGGCGGCAAAGCTTCTGACCTGTTCGGCGAGTTGACCGGTATCGCGGTACTGCTGACTATGCTGCCTTACTTCTACTCCTGCGTTGACCTGATTCGCTTCGAAGGCATCAATGTACGCAACTTCGTCAGCCTGATTTGCTCCGTACTCGGCTGCGCGTTCTGCTTCATCGCCCTGATGGGGGCAAGCTCCTTCGAACTGGCCGGTACCTTTATCGTCAGCCTGATTATCCTGATGTTCTACGGTCGCAAAATGCACCAGCGCCAGAACAACGACAACTCAGCAGATAGCAACACCGCCAGCGCGCATTAATCAGCAACCCTATTCCTGAGGCTCCTTCCATCACCTGTCACGACGTGGCGGGAGGGGCTTTCTTTATCTGGAGATTTGACTATGAACGTTATCGCAATCATGAATCACATGGGTGTCTACTTCAAAGAAGAACCCATCCGTGAACTGCATCGCGCCCTCGAACGCCTGGACTTCCGTATTGTCTACCCGAACGACCGTGAAGACTTATTAAAACTTATCGAAAACAATGCGCGTCTGTGCGGCGTTATCTTCGACTGGGATAAATACAATCTCGAACTGTGCGAAGACATCAGCAAAATGAACGAATATATGCCGCTGTATGCCTTTGCAAATACTTACTCAACGCTGGACGTCAGTCTCAACGATCTGCGGATGCAGGTTCGCTTCTTCGAATATGCGCTGGGCGCAGCGGAAGATATTGCGAACAAAATCAAACAGAATACTGACGAGTATATCGACACCATTCTGCCGCCGCTGACCAAAGCGCTGTTTAAATACGTACGTGAAGGCAAATATACCTTCTGTACGCCAGGCCATATGGGCGGTACCGCGTTCCAGAAAAGCCCGGTCGGCAGCATCTTCTACGATTTCTTTGGTTCCAATACCATGAAATCCGATATCTCCATTTCGGTATCTGAACTTGGTTCTCTGTTGGACCACAGCGGCCCGCACAAAGAAGCGGAAGAGTACATCGCTCGCGTCTTCAACGCGGAACGCAGCTACATGGTGACGAACGGGACCTCTACCGCTAACAAAATCGTCGGGATGTACTCTGCGCCAGCAGGTAGCACCGTACTGATTGACCGTAACTGCCATAAATCGCTGACCCATCTGATGATGATGAGCGACATTACGCCAATCTACTTCCGCCCGACGCGTAACGCCTACGGTATCCTCGGCGGTATTCCGCAGAGCGAATTCCAGCATGCGACCATCGCGAAGCGCGTAAAAGAAACCCCGAACGCGACCTGGCCGGTGCACGCGGTGATCACCAACTCCACCTATGATGGTCTGCTGTACAACACGGACTACATCAAGAAAACCCTGGATGTGAAATCCATCCACTTTGACTCCGCGTGGGTGCCTTACACCAACTTCTCGCCGATTTATGAAGGCAAATGCGGGATGAGCGGCGGCCGCGTTGAAGGCAAAGTGATTTATGAAACCCAGTCCACGCACAAATTGCTGGCGGCGTTCTCTCAGGCTTCGATGATCCACGTCAAAGGCGACGTTAACGAAGAAACCTTTAACGAAGCCTACATGATGCACACCACAACGTCTCCGCACTACGGCGTGGTGGCTTCTACGGAAACCGCGGCGGCGATGATGAAAGGCAACGCCGGTAAGCGCCTGATCGACGGCTCTATCGAACGTTCTATCAAGTTCCGTAAAGAGATCAAACGTCTGAAAGGCGAGTCCGACGGCTGGTTCTTCGACGTCTGGCAGCCGGAACATATCGATGGTCCTGAATGCTGGCCGCTGCGTTCCGACAGCGCATGGCACGGTTTCAAAAACATCGACAACGAGCACATGTATCTCGACCCGATTAAAGTCACCTTGCTGACCCCGGGGATGAAGAAAGACGGCACCATGGATGAGTTCGGTATTCCGGCCAGCATCGTGGCGAAGTATCTCGACGAGCACGGTATCGTGGTCGAAAAAACCGGCCCGTACAACCTGCTGTTCCTGTTCAGTATCGGTATCGATAAAACCAAAGCGCTGAGCCTGCTGCGCGCGCTGACCGATTTCAAACGCGCGTTCGACCTGAACCTGCGGGTGAAAAACATGCTGCCGTCGCTGTATCGTGAAGATCCTGAATTCTACGAAAACATGCGCGTTCAGGAACTGGCGCAGAACATTCACAAATTGATTGAGCATCACAACCTGCCGGACCTGATGTTCCGCGCGTTCGAAGTGCTGCCGACCATGGTGATCACGCCGTACGCCGCGTTCCAGAAAGAGCTGCACGGTCAGACCGAAGAGGTGTATCTCGAAGAGATGGTGGGTCGCGTTAACGCCAACATGATCCTGCCGTATCCTCCGGGAGTGCCGCTGGTCATGCCGGGTGAAATGATCACCGAAGAGAGCCGTCCGGTGCTGGAGTTCCTGCAGATGCTGTGCGAAATCGGCGCCCACTACCCGGGCTTTGAAACCGATATCCACGGCGCCTATCGTCAGGCGGATGGTCGTTACACCGTTAAAGTGCTGAAAGAAGAAAACAACAAATAATCGATGCACAACAGGGAAGTGGCTTGCCACTTCCCTTTTTTCACGCTGCAAGGAGAACATATGAAAACACCCTCACAGCCGCGCGCGATTTATTACATCGTTGCGATCCAAATCTGGGAATATTTCAGCTTTTACGGCATGCGTGCCTTGCTTATCCTCTATCTCACCCATCAGCTCGGCTTTGATGACAGCCATGCCATCAGCCTGTTCAGCGCTTACGCCTCTCTGGTGTACGTCACTCCTATTCTCGGCGGCTGGCTTGCCGACCGCCTGCTCGGCAACCGCACGGCGGTGATTGCCGGCGCGCTGTTAATGACGCTTGGCCACGTGGTGCTGGGCGTCGAATCCACTTCCACCTGGAGCCTGTATCTCGCGCTGGCGATCATTATCTGCGGCTACGGCTTGTTCAAATCCAACATCAGCTGCCTGCTGGGCGAACTCTATGCCGTTGACGATCGGCGCCGCGATGGCGGTTTCTCGCTGCTGTACGCCGCCGGTAACGTCGGCTCCATCGCCGCGCCCATCGCCTGCGGGCTGGCGGCGCAGTGGTACGGTTGGCATATCGGCTTTGCGCTGGCGGGGATCGGCATGTTTGTCGGCCTGATGATCTTCCTCAGCGGTAGCCGCTACTTCCGTGATACCCGCGGCGTCGATAAACAGGCGCTGCGGACGGTGAAGTTTGTGCTGCCGACCTGGGGCTGGCTGGTGGTGATGCTCTGCGTTGCGCCGGTGTTCTTTACGCTGCTGCTGGAAAATAACTGGTCCGGCTACCTGCTGGCGATAGTTTGCGTGTTCGCCGCCCAGATGGTAGCCCGCATTATGGTCAAATCCCCGGAACATCGCCGCGCGCTGTGGCAGATCGTTCTGCTGATGCTGGCCGGTACCCTGTTCTGGGTTCTGGCGCAGCAGGGCGGGAGCTCGATTAGCCTGTTCATCGACCACTTTGTGAACCGCCGCTTGCTGAATATTGAAGTGCCGACCGCGCTCTTCCAGTCGGTTAACGCCGTGGCGGTGATGGCGGCGGGCGTCGTACTGGCGTGGTTGATGCGTCCGGAAGGTTCCGTGCGCTCGGCGCTGCGCGTATGGCTGAAGTTCGCCTTTGGCCTGGTGCTGATGGGCTGCGGCTTTATGCTGCTGGCGCTTAACGCACGCCACGGCGCGGCGCAAGGGCAGGCATCGATGGGCATGATGGTGGCCGGACTGGCGCTGATGGGCTTTGCCGAACTGTTTATTGACCCGGTGGCGATGGCGCAGATCACCCGCCTCAATATGCCCGGCGTTACCGGCATGCTGACCGGCATTTATATGCTGGCGACCGGCGCGGTCGCTAACTGGCTGGCGGGCGTCGTCGCCCAGCAGACCACCGAGTCGCAAATCAGCGATACGGCAATTGCCGCGTATCAGCACTTCTTTGCGCAGATGGGCGAATGGACGCTGGGCTGCGTGGCGATCATTGTCGTCGTCGCCTTCGCCGCCGCGTTCAGCGTTGGCAAACGCCGCGCGGCCGCCGGTGAGCTTCCCGGAGGCGGCGCCTAGCCTTCGGCTGGCGACAGATGCGGCTTTGCGGGAAATCTCCCCCCGGTCGCGCTGCGCTTACCGGGGCGACAAAATTGTGCTGCCTGGTAGCCCGGCTAAGGCGTTTACGCCGCGAGCCGGGGATCGGCAACCTCAACAGCGGAGCGACAAGCCGCTCCTTGCACCCTTTACTGAACAGGAGGAGGATATTCTGGCGAGCGCGGAAGCCGAAGATAAAAAAGTGTTACTGAAGCGATGGCTGAGTGAAATCAGCCGGAATTGAAGCCAGGCTCCTGAAGATTATTCTTTGGTGTCGTCACCGGGACAGGCCGCGCTGGATAGCACCTGGTTCAATTATCGAAGCAAGTTTGCAAGCAGGGTTATGAGGAACCAACATGTCTGAACAACAAGCACAAGGTGCCGATGAGGCAATTGACCTTAATAATGAACTGAAAACCCGTCGTGAAAAACTGGCCGCGCTGCGCGAGCAGGGCGTGGCGTTCCCGAACGATTTTCGCCGTGACCACACTTCTGACCAGCTTCATGCGGAGTTCGATGGTAAGGAAAACGACGAGCTCACCTCTCTGAATGTCGAGGTCTCCGTGGCTGGCCGCATGATGACTCGCCGCATTATGGGTAAAGCCTCTTTCGTTACTTTACAGGACGTCGGCGGCCGCATTCAGCTGTACGTCGCGCGCGACGATCTGGCGGAAGGCGTCTACAACGAACAGTTTAAGAAATGGGATCTCGGCGACATCATCGCCGCCCGCGGTAAGCTGTTTAAAACCCAGACCGGCGAACTCTCCATTCACTGTACCGAGCTGCGCCTGCTGACCAAGGCATTACGCCCGCTGCCGGACAAGTTTCACGGCCTGCAGGATCAGGAAGCGCGCTATCGTCAGCGCTATCTGGATCTGATTTCCAACGAAGAGTCGCGCCACACCTTCAAAGTGCGTTCGCAGATCCTCGCCACCATGCGTCAGTTCATGGTCGCGCGCGGCTTTATGGAAGTGGAAACCCCGATGATGCAGGTGATCCCCGGCGGCGCTTCCGCGCGTCCGTTCATCACCCATCATAATGCGCTCGATCTGGATATGTATCTGCGCATCGCGCCGGAGCTGTATCTGAAACGGCTGGTGGTCGGCGGCTTTGAACGGGTATTCGAGATCAACCGTAACTTCCGTAACGAAGGTATTTCCGTACGTCATAACCCAGAGTTCACCATGATGGAACTCTATATGGCGTATGCGGATTATAAAGATCTGATCGAACTGACCGAGTCTCTGTTCCGCACGCTGGCGCAGACCGTGCTGGGTAAAACCGAAGTGCCGTACGGCGACCAGGTGTTCGACTTCGGCAAGCCGTTTGAAAAACTGACCATGCGCGAAGCGATCAAGAAATACCGTCCGGAAACCGAGATGGCGGATCTGGATAACTTCGATGCGGCAAAAGCGCTGGCGGAATCCATCGGTATTCACGTTGAGAAGAGCTGGGGACTGGGGCGTATCGTCACCGAAATTTTCGATGAAGTCGCGGAAGCGCATCTGATCCAGCCGACCTTTATCACCGAGTATCCGGCGGAGGTTTCGCCGCTGGCGCGCCGTAACGACGTGAACCCGGAAATCACCGACCGCTTCGAGTTCTTTATCGGTGGGCGTGAAATCGGCAACGGCTTTAGCGAGCTTAACGATGCGGAAGATCAGGCGCAGCGTTTCCAGGATCAGGTCAACGCCAAAGCGGCGGGGGATGACGAAGCGATGTTCTATGACGAAGACTACGTCACCGCGCTGGAATATGGCCTGCCGCCGACCGCTGGCCTGGGCATTGGTATCGACCGCATGGTAATGCTGTTTACCAACAGCCATACCATCCGCGACGTGATCCTGTTCCCGGCAATGCGCCCGCAGAAGTGATTGCGTTGCGTGAAAGCAAAACCCCGGCCTGCCGGGGTTTTTTAGCACTTGCAAAGCGACTTTCATCCTGCACTCGCATTTCATCAAGAGTTAACCCGCTGCTTTACAGCAGGTTATAAGGGAGCAGAACTCCGATTAGGAAAACTATCGCAGCGATCTCCGAGGCTGTATTACGTACGAAATTCCCCCCCCTTTTCTGATGAACAGGCATAGCGATTTTTTAAAATACCGCTCCGGATTTTAAACCTTAAATACGGGACTCTATTTAGAAGTAGCTTACTCCATGCATCTTATATGCTATAACAGCGCGCATAAAAAACATAAGGTGTTAATTAAATGAAAAAAATAAAGCTAATTGTTGGCAGCGTGATCTGTGCAAGTTATTTATTAGCGTCAGTGTTATCAATGGCAAGTGATAAAATAAACAGTAATGCCGTCCATTTTGATAAAGGCAGCAGCGGTACGATAATAAAAAGTACTGTGACCGGGAACGATGTCAATGATTTTACGCTGGTGGCGAAAGCGGGCCAGATGATGCATATCAGCATGACGAGCCAGTGGCCGCATCCTTATTTTAATGTTATCGCGCCTGATAATAATGCCATTTATAACGGTTCAATGAGCGGAGATACCTTTGAGCAGCGTCTGGCCGTCAGCGGTCAATATACGGTGCGGGTCTATCAGATGGGCGGCGCGCGTGATGAAGGTAAAACCAGCGGTTATGCGCTGACGTTTAAAATCACCGACTAATATTTGGCGGCTGTCTGTTCAGGCTGTCCCGGGGGGGGGGGGGGGGGGGGCGGCCCCCC
>NZ_JBEAIU010000036.1:0-117515 GCF_040065135.1 Klebsiella sp. CN_Kp066
CATCGCTGAATCCCGCTGACCCGGCGGGCTGTAAGCCGTTGTTCCGTGTCAGTGGAGGCGCATTATAGGGAGTTCTGAGACGTTGACAAGCCCTGTTTGCAAAAAATCTTTCAACCGTCTCTTTTTTGTGCAAAACGCTATGAAAGCGGTAATTTTTCCAGCGATTCGAAGCCGTAACGCTGCAAAACGCTCAAAAGCTGTTCAGTTTCAGCCGTTAACGCCATACAGTACGCAATATTGGCATCACCCGATTTTGCATCAGGCGCTTCATGCTCTAATAGCCAGGCGGTTCGACGCGCAATCGCCGCCCCGGAGTCGATCATTCTCGTCCCTTCCGGCAGAACCTGCTGCAGCTCCTCTTGTAATAGAGGGAAATGCGTACAGCCCAACACAACCGTATCAGGCGGCTCCTGCATTCGCAGCCAGGGACGCAGAATACGTCGCAGCTCATCCAGCGGAACCGGCTCGCCGTGCAGCTTGGCTTCTGCCAGCTCAACCAGCTCTGCCGATCCCAGCATTTCGATTTTGCATTCATTCGCAAAACGAGCAATCAGTTCGCGCGTATAAGGACGTTTTACCGTCCCGCGCGTCGCCAGCAGACCAACAACGCCATTCGCCGTTAATCTTGCCGCGGGTTTTATCGCAGGAACCACGCCGACAACCGGAAACGCAAATTTGTCGCGCAAGGCGGGGAGGGAAACGGTACTTGCGGTATTACAGGCAATGACGGCCAGCGCCAGGGGGTAACGCTGCTGAACCGCAGTGACAATCTCCAGAACGCGTTCAACAATAAACTCTTCGCTTTTCTCGCCGTAGGGGAAAGCAACGTTGTCGAAAGCGTAGATATAATGCAGATTCGGCAAAAGCTGCCGAATCTCATTGTAAACCGACAGCCCACCGACGCCGGAATCAAACACCAGCACGGTGGGACGTGGATCAGAAGGTGTAGCTGCCAGACAAGGTGTATTCCCGTCCTGCAGTTTGGTAGCCATAAACTGTCTCGTAATCTTTATCGAACAGGTTAGCTATTTTACCACGAACTGTCAGGTGTGAGGTGATTGGATATGACAATCCGATATCCCACAGGCTCACGCCGCCAAGTTTTACATCACGGTTGTTGTCGTAATCATTATCGTAGCGCTGTCCGATATACTGATACATCACGTTCCAGCCGAGATCGAAGACCTGTCCCGTCAGTTCGTATTTCACCTGCTGCTTAGCACGGCGATACAGAACTTTATCCGTTTGGTCATCACGTGGGTCAACATACTGAAGCGTCAGATGATGGTCCACCGGGCCGGTACTGAGGTTGCCGGTCCACTCCAGCCCTTTAATGGTGGCAGACTTGACGTTGATATACTGATTATTGCTGTAGTCGATGAGGTTTTGAATTTCATAATGGTACGCCGACAGACGCCAGTCTAGCGGCCCCGTCAAACCCTCAATACCCGCTTCCCATTGTTTAGACTCTTCCGGTTTCAGATCCGGGTTAGCAGCAATACCTGGCCCGTAAGAGGAGGCAAAACGCGTCGCGCCATATTGCTGGCCGAGCGATGGCGCAAGGAATCCGGTGCCGTAGGAAAGCGTTGCCCGATAGCCTTCAACAAACTCCCAGCCCGCCGCCGTCTGCCAGGTACCGTGCCAGCCGAACTGCTCATCGTGATCTTCACGGCCAGATGCTTCCAGGGTCACGCTATCGAGCTGCTGCTGTCCAGTCAGATAAAGCCCGGTGGTGTCACGCTTGTAGGAATCCGACAACGTGGTACTGCTTGAGGTCAGCTTTTCCTGTTTCCAGTCAACACCGCCGCTTACCGCGCCATGCCCCACCTCAACGTTGTTACCCCATTGAATGTAACGCTGTTCCATATTATCCAGCGTCGCATCACCGGCATAGCGTCCCAGGTCATTGCTGTAGTTGTAGCTTTTAAGATGCTGATAGTTTGCGATCAGTTGAGAAGAGTAAATACCCGAGTTAAAGCGCAGCCCGATATCCCACGATTGATTGTAGTTCTGGGCTTCGTCGTTACCGCCGGCATAACCATACCCGCCCTGATCGTAATCGCTGTTCGCAGTGTAGCCATAGCCACGGAAGAAACCCGAGAAGTTATCATCAAACTTGTGCTGCACACCGCCCCAGAACAGCTTATTGCGGTAGCCATCGCGATCGCTGTCGCCGCTATAGGTGGAATCAGGCTGGATGTTAAAGCCTTTGGTAGTCTGGTAAGCGCCCGCTGCGGTCACTACCGTGTCGCCAAAGCGTTTGTTTATCGTGCCGTCATACGTCTGATAGCCATTGCTACCCATGCCCGCATTGATCTGTGAACGATCCTGGTCGGTCATCGTGATAATGTTAACCACGCCGCCAATCGCACCTGAACCATACACTGCGGAGCGCGGCCCACGAATATATTCCACGCGTTGCACCAGCGACACCGGGATCTGCCCCAAATCGATACCGTTGGAGATCCCCGCACGCGCCATCGGCACACCATCAATCAGCACCAGAACATGACGGCCTTCTGTCCCACGCACATAAAGTGAAGAGCTGTTACCCATCCCGCCATTTTGCGCGATATCCACGCCCGGCAAACGACGCATAACATCATTGAGATCTTTTGACTGCCAGCGCTGAATATCCTCATGCGTGACGACGTCGGTAGGAGCCAGTACGGTATTGACCGGTTGTTGAAAACGATTTGCTGTCACCACTAACGTATCTGAATTGCTGTCCTGCGCCCAGCCGGAAAAAGCCGTGACGGAGAGCGCCGTCATCAGCGAAGCTTTTTTAATCATTTTAAAAGCATCCGTAATATGCAAAGGATGCCGCCGGCTCTATCAATAGCACGCGATGATAGAAACCAAATGCGACGTATTCCGGCAGGTCTTCGGGCTTGGGGTGTTTAATGGATGAGGACTTCCCGCTAAATAACCGCAGTGTCTGCACTATGCGCTCATCCCACTTTTCCTTACCGCTGCGCGTCAGCTCCAGATTTGCACTGGATTCCCTATTAACTCATAGGACCGGTAACACGATGCTATAATTAGAAACATATAGATGTCCAGACTTCTACGGTGATATTTCCTGATATCATCAGGGCTGGACATCCCCAGCGCTTTCCCTACAATCCCCGCGTACTTATTTTATTCAGGATACATCATGACCCCCGAACACCTTCCTACCGAACAATATGAAGCGCAGCTGGCAGAGAAAGTCGTCCGTTTGCAGAAAATGATGGCGCCTTTCAGCGCCCCGGTTCCGGAAGTGTTTCGTTCGCCGGTCAGCCACTATCGCATGCGCGCAGAGTTCCGCCTGTGGCACGATGGCGATGACCTGTACCACATTATGTTTGATCAGCAGACCAAATCCCGTATTCGCGTCGATACCTTCCCGGCCGCCAGTGAACTCATTAATCAATTGATGACTGCCGTGATTGCCGGCGTACGCGATAACCCGGTACTGCGCCATAAACTGTTTCAGGTGGATTATCTGACCACCCTAAGCAACCAGGCGGTGATATCGCTGCTGTATCATAAAAAGCTCGACGACGAGTGGCGCCAGCAGGCGGAGCGTTTGCGCGATGCGCTGCGGGGGCAAAACCTGAATGTGCATCTGATTGGCCGCGCAACGAAGACGAAAATCGAGCTGGATCAGGATTATATTGATGAACGCTTACCGGTTGGCGGGCGTGAAATGGTCTATCGCCAGGTAGAGAATAGCTTCACCCAGCCGAACGCAGCGATGAACATCCAGATGCTGGAGTGGGCTATTGATACCACGAAAGGCGCAACCGGCGACCTGCTTGAGCTGTATTGCGGCAACGGCAACTTTTCGCTGGCGCTGGCGCGTAATTTCGATCGCGTGCTGGCAACAGAGATTGCTAAACCATCCGTCGCAGCAGCGCAATACAACATTGCCGCGAACCACATTGATAATGTGCAGATTATCCGCATGTCGGCGGAAGAGTTTACTCAAGCGATGAACGGCGTGCGGGAGTTTAATCGCCTGCAGGGCATCGATCTGAAGAGCTATCAGTGCCAGACGATTTTCGTCGATCCGCCGCGCAGCGGGCTGGATAGCGAAACGGAGAAAATGGTGCAGGCGTATCCGCGTATTCTGTATATCTCCTGCAATCCGGAGACCCTATGCCAGAACCTGGAAACGCTCAGTGATACCCACGAGATCACGCGCCTGGCGCTGTTCGACCAGTTCCCGTATACCCACCATATGGAATGCGGCGTACTGTTAACGAAGAAGTAAAGCTGCGGCAGGAAACCCGGCAACAGCGCTGTTGCCGGGCGATAGTTTATTCAGCGATCGCGCTCTTGCGGTTGCGCACTTTGTAGCCAATCCAGAACACCATAATCACCGACAGAACCGCCGGGAAGAAGTTAGAGCCGATGTCCGGATATTCCGCGCGCACAACGGTGCTATAAACCAGCACGCCGAGAATAAAACAGGCGGCGGCGAGCCCCGGCAGACCCACGGGCATACTACGATTTTGATAGCGCTGATGCAGACAGTAAACCGTCAGCACCAGCGACAAAACAGGGAAAATGGAAAAAGGGACAATTGAACTGAATAGCGCAGCGAAGGTTCCATTAATGGATAAACCTGCGATCAGCGCCAGCAGCAGCGTGCCTCTATCTTGTACTGAGTGTTTCATTGCTCGTCCTTCACGTTATTCGGAATGATTTGAAATTTTTTCTTGTTCACGGCGATACCAATAATACGCGCCTTTCGAGATCATTCTGAGCTGCAGCACCAGGCGCTCTTCCAGCTGCCGACGCTGCTCCGGACCTACATCCAGGGCCTCGGCGCCGGCGCTAAATACGATGGTGACCATAGCTTCAGCCTGCGCTTCGGTAAAGGCGCGCGGCATATGGTTTTCGATTTCTAAATAGTCGGCAAGTTCCGCGATGAAATGCTGAATTTCACGCGCCACGGCGGCACGAAACGCCGCGGATGTACCGGAGCGTTCACGCAGCAGCAGACGGAAGGCATTCGGGTTGTTACCGATGAATTCCATAAAGGTGGAAACAGAGGTACGAATGACGCTGCCCCCTTTGGCTATACGCTGCCGCGCCTGACGCATCAGCTGACGCAGCATCAGCCCGCTTTCATCCACCATGGTCAAACCCAGCTCATCGACATCGCGGAAATGGCGATAGAAGGACGTTGGGGCGATCCCGGCTTCCCGCGCCACTTCGCGCAGGCTCAAGCTGGCAAAACTTCGTTCAGCACTTAGCTGGCTAAATGCTGCTTCCACCAGCGAACGCCGGGTTTTTTCTTTTTGTTGCGCTCTTACGCCCATCACGTTGTCTGAATCCTTCCATAAGCCCTTCCGGCACTATACCAGAGATTAGAACTAATCGGTTTACACTGGATTGTGAATGATTGTTTACGAGCTGTTTCTGCTTTTATGCCGCAAAAAAGCACAACGATAATTGGGTTAAAGCGCGGCGAATGTTATCATCGTGTTTATTTTATGTATAAAACAGGTGAGTAATGCCATGTCACACTCTTGGGATTATGATGCAATTGTGATTGGTTCCGGTCCGGGCGGAGAAGGTGCCGCCATGGGGCTGGTGAAACAGGGAGCACGCGTTGCCGTCATCGAGCGCTACCATAACGTCGGCGGCGGTTGTACCCACTGGGGTACCATCCCGTCAAAAGCCCTCCGCCATGCCGTCAGCCGTATTATCGAGTTTAACCAAAACCCCCTCTACAGCGACCATTCCCGTCTTCTTCGTTCTTCCTTCGCCGACATCCTGAACCATGCCGACAGCGTCATTAACCAGCAAACCCATATGCGTCAGGGTTTCTACGAGCGCAACCACTGTGTAATCTTGCAGGGCAACGCCCACTTTGTCGATGAACACACTATCGCGCTGGAATGCCACGACGGTACCGTGGAGACGGTGACGGCGGAAAAGTTCGTCATTGCCTGCGGTTCACGCCCCTATCACCCGGCAGACGTCGACTTTCATCATCCGCGCATTTATGACAGCGACTCGATCCTCAGCCTGCATCACGAACCGCGCCATGTGATCATTTATGGCGCCGGGGTGATCGGCTGCGAATATGCGTCGATCTTCCGCGGGATGGAGGTCAAAGTGGATCTAATCAACACCCGCGATCGTCTGCTGGCATTTCTCGATCAGGAGATGTCTGATTCGCTCTCCTATCACTTCTGGAACAGCGGCGTGGTGATTCGTCACAACGAAGAGTACGAAAAGATTGAAGGCGTTGATGACGGCGTCATCATGCATCTGAAATCCGGCAAAAAGCTCAAGGCGGACTGCCTGCTCTACGCCAACGGCCGTACCGGGAATACCGACTCTCTGGCGCTGGAAAATATCGGTCTGCAGACCGATAGCCGCGGTCAGCTAAAGGTCAACAGCATGTACCAGACCGCCCTGCCGCACATCTATGCCGTCGGCGATGTGATTGGCTATCCGAGCCTGGCCTCCGCCGCGTACGATCAGGGGCGCATTGCGGCCCAGGCGCTGGTGAAAGGCGAAGCATCTGCGCATCTGATCGAGGATATCCCTACCGGGATTTACACCATTCCGGAAATCAGCTCGGTCGGCAAAACCGAGCAGCAGCTGACGGCAATGAAGGTGCCTTATGAGGTCGGGCGCGCGCAGTTCAAGCACCTGGCGCGAGCGCAGATTGTCGGTATGAGCGTCGGTACGTTGAAGATCCTGTTTCATCGCGAAACGAAAGAGATCCTCGGCATTCATTGTTTCGGTGAGCGCGCGGCCGAAATTATTCACATCGGCCAGGCGATAATGGAGCAGAAAGGCGGCGGTAACACCATTGAGTACTTCGTTAACACCACCTTTAACTATCCGACAATGGCGGAAGCCTATCGGGTAGCTGCGTTGAATGGCTTAAACCGCCTGTTTTAACGCCGCGTCGAAATGGCCATCCATTTTACTGCGGATGGCCTCCGCCAGATGTTCATAACGGCTACGCAGCGGAGAACCCGGGCGATAAACCAGCCCAACGGTACGTCTCGGTTCCGGCTTAATGCAAGGCACATAGACCACGCCATCGCGCTTTCTCTCCTGCGGCACGGCTAAGGCGGGCAACAGGGTGATGCCGCTACCGGCAGCCACCATGTTACGCAGCGTTTCGAGACTGGTCGCGCGGAAGTGGGTGTCTTCATCGGCGCCGGCTTCAAAGCAAAAGCCCATCGCCTGATCGCGCAGGCAGTGGCCATCTTCCAGCATCAGCAGTTTTTCACCGGCCAGATCCGACATCGGCACGCACTCGCGGTTTGCCCACGGATGATCTTCATAGATAGCCAGCATCATTGGCTCATCAAACAGCGGCACCTCAATAAAAGCTTCGCTCTCTTTGACCAGCGCCAGAATTGCGCAGTCGAGCTTACCGCTATCAAGCTGGGCCAACAGCTGATGGGTTTGCGCTTCATGCAGATACATTTCCAGCTTCGGAAAGGTCTGGTGCAGCATGGGGATAATCAGCGGCAGCAGATAAGGGCCAATGGTCGGGATCAGTCCGATATGCAATGGCCCGGACATGGTCTCTCCCTGCTGGCTCGCCATTTCCTTAAGCACTTTGACTTCGCGTAGCACGGTACGCGCTTGATCCACCAGCAGCAGCCCTGCCTGGGTGAACAGAACCTTACGGCTGGTGCGCTCCAGCAACATCACGCCGAGTTCATCCTCCAGCTTACGGATCTGCCCGCTAAGCGTAGGTTGACTGACGTGGCAAGAATCCGCCGCACGGCGGAAGTGGCGGTGTTCAGCTAGCGCTACCAGATATTCAAGATCGCGAATATTCATTATTCATCCTCCATCGCCACGATAGTCCATGGCGATAGATAGAATAGCAACGAACGATTATCCCTATCAAGGTTTCTGTTCAATAATAAACCCATAAATGAGGAAAACTGCAGAAAATCATTGAGCTTCCTCATCAGTTCTCTACCCGGATAACTAAAGCCAACGTGAACTTTTGCGGACCTTGTGTCCGCTTTTTTTTTGCATAAAAAAGCCCGGAGTTACCCGAGCTTCCTTTATTTAATACCTTTCAGGCAGCGAACAGATAGCTCAAACCAGGCGCGATTTAGCGTCGGCAATCGCCTGAGCAACCTGCTGCGGAGAAACGCCGCCTTTAGCCGCTCGCTTATCCAGACACGACTGCAGCGAAAGAATCGGATAGACGTCATCAGCAATAACGCCGCTAAATTTTTGTAAATTGGCCAGAGGGAGATCTTCCAGCGGTTTGCCCTGGGCAATGGCTTCTACTACCGCTTCACCCACAATATGGTGCGCCTCACGGAACGGTACGCCTTTAGCTACCAGATAGTCCGCCAGCTCGGTGGCATTCGCGTATCCCTGCTGCGCGGCTTCTTCACAGCGCGGGCGTTTCACCTGAATACCGTCAAGCACCAGCGCCGCCATATGCAGGCAGTCGAGCCAGGTATCAAGCGCGTCAAACAGGCCTTCTTTATCTTCCTGCATATCTTTGTTGTAGGCCAGCGGCAGCCCTTTAAGGGTCATCATCATGCCGGTCAGGGCACCCTGCACGCGGCCGCATTTACCGCGGATCAGCTCCAGCGCATCCGGGTTTTTCTTCTGCGGCATCAGGGATGAACCCGACGTCACGCGGTCAGAAAGCTCCACAAAGCCCGCTTCGCCGGTGTTAAAGAAGATCAGATCTTCGGCAAAACGCGACAGGTGGACCATGCCGATTGAGGCATCGGACAGCAGTTCCAGGACGTGATCGCGATCGGACACGCTGTCCAGGCTATTGCGGGTCGCCGTTGCGAAACCCAGCCAGCCGGCCAGCTGTTCGCGATCGATTTCATAGGCGGTCCCCGCCAGCGCGCCGCAGCCCAGCGGGCTGACGTCCAGACGTTTCAGCGCATCCTGCAGGCGGCTTTCATCACGCGCCAGCATTTCGACATAGGCCAGACACCAGTGAGCGAACGTCACCGGCTGCGCGCGCTGCAGGTGAGTATAGCCCGGCATGACCGCGTCCTGATTAGCCTCCGCCGTCTCAACCAGCGCGCTTTGCAGCTGACGATTCGCCGACAGCAGCTCCACCACGGTATCTTTGCACCACAGCTTCAGGTCCGTTGCGACCTGGTCATTACGGCTGCGCCCGGTGTGCAGCTTTTTGCCCAGTTGGCCAACCTTGTCGATCAGTTTACCTTCTACCCAGCTATGAATATCTTCCGCATCGCTTTCGAGGATCTGCTGCGGATTAGCCCGTACTTCTTCCAGCAGAATGTTCAGCGCCTCTTCCAGCTTCTGCTGTTCATCAGCGGTCAGTACGCCCACCGTCACCAGCGCTTTGGACCAGGCAACAGAGCCAACGATATCCTGCTCCGCCAGGCGATAGTCAAAGCGCAAAGAGTCGTTGAACTGTTTGAACCGCTGATCCGCTGCCTGAGTAAAACGCCCACCCCAAAGTGCCATAACATGCTTCCTTAATATCTTTGAATTTTATTGCCCGGCGGCGCTGCGCTTACCGGGCCGACAAAATGATAAATTGATTATGCCAGAATACGCGTGCCGATCGGCGTACCGTTAAACAGTGCAGGGAGCTGCTCTGCGTGCCGCCAGGAGGCGATATCGACCGGGCGGCCTAATGTCCGCGCCGCGTCCAGAGCCGCATTCACTTTGACGATCATTCCGTCGGTGATAATGCCCTGCTCGATCAGTTGTTCAGCTTTCCCGGCGGTCATTTCAGCAATACGCTGACCTTTGCCATCGAGAATGCCGCTCACGTCTGACAGCAGAATCAGGTCTGCGCCAAGCGTTGCCGCCAGCGCGGTCGCCGCCTGGTCAGCGTTGACGTTCATTAACTTACCGTCATCGGTAACGCCGATGGAGCTGACAACCGGCAGATAACCGCCCGCCAGCAGCGTGTTAATCAGCGCCGGAGAACCCGGCTGAGCAAATCCGACATGGCCAAGCTCTTCATCAAGCTGCGTCACTTTGACGCTATCGCCATCGCCGAGGAATAGCCCAACGGAAGCCAGGCCGTGTTTCTTCGCCCACGCCAGCAGCGTTTTATTGGCGGTTCCCGCCAGCGCGCCGGTAATAATGTCGATCTGATCCGCCGGGGTGACCCGCAGACCATTTTTCTTGTTCACCGGCAGATTGAGCTGCTTCATCAGTTCATCCACCACGCAGCCGCCGCCGTGCACAATAATTAGCGGGCGCTGATGTGATTCACGGTAGTTCACCAGGGCAGTAAACAGGCGCTCCAGCGCTTCTTCGCTGTCCAGCAGGACGCCGCCGAGTTTGATAATTAAAGGATTCATCATCACACCTTAAATAAGAGACTGCGTCTCAGCGAAGCCGAAACGAATGTTAGCGCACTGTACGGCCTGCGCGGCCGCACCTTTCAGCAGGTTATCTTCCGCCGCCACCACGATGATATGTTCATCCTGGACTGCAAAACCGATATCACAGAATGGCAGACCCACGACATTTTTCAATGCAGGGACCCCGCGATCGTATAAACGTACCAGCGGTTTATCCGCATAGGCCTGCTGGAACACCGCCGCGACCTGTTCTTTACTGACGCCGGGCTTCAGACGGCAGGTAATGGTTTCCAGAATCCCACGCTTAAAATTGCCCAGATGCGGGGTAAAAATAACGTCCGCGCCCAGGTGGGTGGAGATTTCCGGGTGATGGCGGTGATTGAAAACGCCGTAGGGTTGCAGGCTGACTTCGCAGAAGCTGTTACCGAGAGAGGCTTTACGCCCGGCGCCGCTGACCCCGCTGGTCGCGTTGATCGCCGGCCACTGGTTAAGATCCAGCAGTCCCGCATCGATCAGCGGTTTTAACGATAGCTGAGCCGCCGTCGGGTAGCAGCCGGGTACGGCAATCAGATTTGCCTCTTTTAGCTTTTCGACACTCCACTCGGCCAGGCCGTAAACCGCCTGTTCAAGCAGTTCAGGGTGCTGATGAGTGAAACCATAATATTTTTCATAGAAGGCGCCGTCATTCACGCGGAACGCCCCGGAGAGATCGAACACCACGCAGCCCGCCGCGAGAAACTGCGGCGCCAGATCGTGGCTCACTTCATGGGCGGTAGCCAGAAAAACGACATCGACTCCGGCGCTAAACTCGCTGATATCAGACATCGGCTGCAGCGGCAGATCGACAATGCCTTTCAGTTGCGGATGCAAATCGGAAACTAATTTTCCCGCATCATTACTTTGCGCGGAGACCGTCAAAGCGGTTATGGTCATATGAGGATGGCGATTTACATAGGCCACTAGCTCTGCGCCGGCATAACCGCTGGCGCCCACAATCAGCGTGTTCAACATTGGGGCTCTTCACCTTCTTGCTTACGTATATTTGCCCTGGAAGACCGTTGCCTTCCCCACCCTGTTGAGCCGTAAGCGCATCATCCTTACGTTCGATGGGTTTCCTTACGCTCAACGATAATGTATTTTTATTCACAAATAATGCATGAATATTGATACTATCACGACCCGAGGTGTGTCAACAATGAAAAACAATTTACCGCCCTTTATCGAGATTTACCGCGCGCTGATCGCCACACCTTCCATCAGCGCAACCGAAGAGGCGCTGGATCAAAGCAATGAGTCTTTAATCAATTTACTGGCGGGCTGGTTCCGTGATATCGGCTTTAATGTTGAAGTTCAGCCGGTGCCGGATACGCGTAATAAATTCAACCTGCTGGCGAGTACCGGCCACGGCGCAGGCGGCCTGCTGCTTGCCGGGCACACCGATACCGTCCCGTTTGATGATGGCCGCTGGACTCGCGATCCTTTTACCCTGACCGAGCATGACAATAAGCTATACGGCCTGGGCACTGCGGATATGAAAGGCTTCTTCGCCTTTATTCTCGATGCCCTGCGCGACGTCGATGTGGCTAAACTGAAAAAGCCTCTCTATATTCTGGCGACGGCCGATGAAGAGACCAGCATGGCCGGCGCGCGCTATTTCGCCGAAACGACCCAACTGCGGCCGGACTGCGCCATTATCGGCGAACCGACTTCGCTGCAGCCGGTACGCGCGCACAAAGGCCATATGTCTACTGCCGTTCGCGTTCAGGGGCAGTCTGGCCACTCCAGCGACCCGGCACGCGGCGTCAACGCCATTGAGCTAATGCACGATGCCATCGGCCGCATCATGCAGCTGCGCGATGACCTGAAAGAGCGTTATCACTACGCCGCATTTACCGTCCCGTATCCCACACTTAACCTTGGGGCCATTCACGGCGGCGATGCCTCCAACCGCATTTGCGCCTGTTGCGAACTGCATATGGATATTCGCCCGCTGCCCGGAATGACCCTCAACGATCTTAACGGGCTGCTGAACGAGGCGCTGGCACCGGTGAGTGAGCGTTGGCCTGGTCGCCTGACCGTTGCTGAACTGCATCCGCCGATCCCTGGCTACGAATGCCCACCGGACCATAAGCTGGTTGAGGTAGTCGAAAAACTGCTCGGCGCGCAGACCGACGTGGTCAACTACTGCACCGAAGCGCCGTTTATTCAGACCCTCTGTCCGACGCTGGTATTAGGCCCGGGCTCGATTAACCAGGCCCACCAGCCGGATGAGTATCTGGAAACGCGCTTTATTAAGCCAACCCGCGAGCTCATTACCCAGGTGGTCCACCATTTCTGCTGGCATTAAAACGCGCGCCCTCTGGTGATTTTTTTCCGCACGAGAGGGTGACAATTATCACGTTTTCATAAGCAACACTTATCAAGCGACCTCTGAGTTAAATTTCGCAAATTGCCGCTATTTATTCGTTTGCTGAAGCGATTTCGCAACAATTGACGCGGGGGGTTTTACGTGGCTTTATAAAAGACGGTTGCTTATCCACTGCTCAAATTTTCGAGCGCCGGATATAACAAAATAAAATGAGATGGGGTGTCTGGGGTAACATGAACGAACAATATTCCGCTTTGCGTAGTAATGTCAGTATGCTCGGTAAGGTGCTGGGCGACACCATCAAGGATGCGCTAGGAGAAAACATTCTTGATCGTGTCGAAACTATCCGTAAGTTGTCCAAATCTTCTCGCGCTGGCAATGAAGCCAACCGCCAGGAGCTGCTCACCACGCTGCAAAACTTGTCCAACGACGAGCTGCTGCCGGTGGCGCGCGCCTTTAGCCAGTTTCTGAACCTGGCTAATACCGCTGAGCAATACCACAGCATTTCGCCAAAAGGCGAAGCGGCCAGTAATCCTGAAGTGATTGCCCGCACCCTGAGAAAGCTCAAAGAGCAACCGAATCTCAACGAAACGATTATTAAACAAGCCGTTGAATCCCTGTCGCTGGAACTGGTGCTGACCGCGCACCCGACAGAAATCACGCGTCGTACGCTGATCCACAAGATGGGCGAGATCAACAACTGCCTGAAGCTGCTCGATAATAACGATATTGCTGACTATGAGCGCCACCAGGTCATGCGCCGTCTTCGCCAACTGATTGCCCAGTCCTGGCATACCGATGAAATCCGTAAGCATCGCCCTACCCCGGTGGATGAAGCCAAATGGGGCTTCGCGGTTGTCGAAAATAGCCTGTGGGAAGGTGTACCAAACTACCTGCGTGAGCTGAATGAGCAGCTGGAAGATAACCTCAACTATCGGCTGCCGGTAGATTTTGTCCCGGTCCGCTTTACCTCGTGGATGGGCGGTGACCGCGACGGCAACCCGAACGTAACCGCCGACATTACCCGCCACGTCCTGCTGCTCAGCCGCTGGAAAGCCACCGATCTGTTCCTGAAAGACGTGCAGCTGCTGATTTCCGAGCTGTCAATGGTCGAGTGTACCGACGAGCTTCGTGAACTGGCAGGCGCGGAAGGCGCGCAGGAACCCTATCGTTACCTGATGAAAAAACTGCGCACGCAGCTGATGGAGACGCAGGCCTGGCTGGAAGCGCGCCTGAAGGGGCAGAAGCTGCCGAAACCGGCGGGCCTTATCACGCAAAACGAGCAGCTATGGGAACCGCTCTACGCCTGTTACCAGTCGCTCCAGGCCTGCGGTATGGGGATTATCGCCAACGGCGAGCTGCTCGATACCCTGCGCCGCGTAAAAGCCTTTGGCGTACCGCTGGTGCGTATCGATATCCGTCAGGAAAGCACCCGTCACACCGAAGCGCTGGGCGAGATGACCCGCTACCTCGGCATCGGCGACTATGAAAGCTGGTCAGAAGCTGACAAACAGGCCTTCCTGATCCGCGAACTGAATTCCAAACGTCCTCTGCTGCCGCGTCAGTGGGAGCCGAGCGAAGAAACCCGCGAAGTGCTTGAGACCTGCAAAGTCATCTCCGAAGCGCCGCGAGGCTCTATTGCAGCCTATGTGATTTCGATGGCCAAAACGCCGTCAGACGTCCTGGCAGTACATCTGCTGCTGAAAGAAGCCGGTATCGGCTTTGCGCTGCCGGTCGCTCCGCTGTTCGAAACCCTGGACGACCTGAATAACGCCGACGACGTTATGACCCAACTGCTGAATATCGACTGGTATCGCGGCTTTATCCAGGGCAAGCAGATGGTCATGATCGGCTATTCCGACTCGGCGAAAGATGCGGGCGTAATGGCCGCCTCCTGGGCGCAGTACCAGGCGCAGGACGCGTTAATTAAAACCTGTGAAAAGGCCGGCATTGAGCTGACGCTGTTCCACGGCCGCGGTGGTTCTATCGGTCGCGGCGGCGCGCCGGCGCACGCGGCCCTGCTCTCTCAGCCTCCGGGAAGCCTGAAAGGCGGCCTGCGCGTCACCGAACAGGGCGAGATGATCCGCTTTAAATACGGTCTGCCGGAAGTCACCATCAGCAGCCTGTCGCTCTACACCAGCGCGATTCTGGAAGCCAACCTGCTGCCGCCGCCAGAGCCAAAAGCGCAATGGCGCGACATCATGGCCGAGCTGTCCGACGTCTCCTGCGAGATGTACCGCGGCTACGTGCGTGAAAATAAAGATTTCGTTCCTTACTTCCGTTCCGCGACGCCGGAGCAGGAGCTGGGCAAACTGCCGCTGGGCTCGCGCCCGGCCAAACGTCGCCCGACCGGCGGCGTCGAGTCGCTGCGCGCCATTCCGTGGATCTTCGCATGGACGCAAAACCGCCTGATGCTGCCAGCCTGGCTGGGTGCCGGCGCTGCGCTGCAAAAAGTCGTCGAAGGCGGCAAGCAGAGCGAGCTAGAGAGCATGTGCCGCGACTGGCCGTTCTTTTCTACTCGTCTCGGCATGCTGGAGATGGTCTATTCAAAAGCCGATCTGTGGCTGGCGGAATATTACGATCAGCGTCTGGTGAAGCCCGAACTGTGGAAGCTGGGCGAAGAGCTGCGCGAACTGCTGTCTGCTGACATCAACGTGGTGCTGGCCATCGCCAACGATTCCCACCTGATGGCCGACCTGCCGTGGATCGCGGAGTCCATCCAGCTGCGTAATATCTATACCGACCCGCTGAACGTACTCCAGGCCGAACTGCTGCATCGTTCACGCCTGGCGGAAGAGAAAGGTGAAAAACCGGATCCGCGCGTTGAACAAGCGCTGATGGTCACCATCGCAGGCGTTGCGGCTGGTATGCGTAACACCGGCTAATTCGCCTTGAGAAACCTGTAGCCCGGCTAAGCGTGCGTAGCGCGAGCCGGGTTAAAAACCTCGGCCCCGTTAAGCATCGCGTTTACCGGGGCTTTTTATTAGTGATGCAGCATTTCGTCGACAATCTGCTCTTTATGCAGCGCGTAAGGGTAGTAGGTCGGCCAGTTATCCATCTCTTTCAGCAGCGCTTCCTGCGACTCATTGCCCATAAAGATATGGAAATGTTGGGATTTGCGCGGCGCAATGGTGTGATCGCTAAACTGGACGAACTTTGGCGCTTTTGAATCCGCCTGCTGGCATTCAAAGAGGTAGCGCACGCCTTTTTTACCGGATGCGTAGGTCAGGATTTTGTAACCGGAATAGGCGTACTTACAGGTATTCACGGTTTTTCCAATGTGAAACTCCATGACGTTATCTTCGATACCAATCTGGTCCACATCGGTGGCATAGCCCTTCTTATAGTATTCCCGATATTCCGCCACGCTTTTACCGGCTTTTTTGGCCTTCTGCTCCAGCACGGCATCTAAATCGCCGTTCAGCAGATAGGGATTTACCGACTGCCAGATACCGTCCCAGTCGCTCAGCGTCCTGTCCTTTACATCCTGGTCGGCAAAAATGCCTTCACTCGCCTTTTGCTCTGCTTCGGTCAGCGCCGGGCCATGACTATGGTGGCCGTGGGCAACAGCCTGGCTGCTCGCCAGGACCAGGCTCATACCAAGCATAAGCGCGGAAATCTTTCGGGTCATCACTCTCTCCTAAGTTTAGGTTAGCAACAATATGTTACGGTATAACATAACATTAATATTATGCAACACACTTTCATACCCTGACTTCCCCTTTTCGGGATACCCATTGCGCCGAAAAGCAGCCGCTTTGGTCAGAAAATAATCCCTGAGATCTGTTTTAGCAGATGGGTTTTCAGTGGCCAGATAAAAAAACAGCAGATATCATGAAAAAACCTATGGCCTAATTTATCCATCACTAGTGGTTGTGCATTTTCTTGCAAAAGGGCAAAACATCGACAAACAAATAAATCTCATAGATATCAATATTTCTAAAAAAATAAAGTGAGTGATTTATTAAAACCATCATCTGAATGTCCGCGCACCTTTTACTTTATATTTTACCAGCGAGGTACTCACACGCAACTCAACGGGATTGTTGTATTTTATATTTTTGATTATAAATCATTAATTTAACAATTAACTTTACATCATATAATTATAAGAGAAATCCTGGTCAATGGTTATTGACCGGGTCTCTTTTCTCAAATAACATTCAATGTTAAATAACTACAAAACTCTCGCCCTTACTGTTTAAATTGATAAAGGACTTATCATGAAGTTTATAATTAAATCACTTACCTGTTTTATATTACTTAGCCCTTTTGTTTCTGCCGCAGCCACTGCATCCGATAAATGGTCTGGTTGTGCGCAAAAAGAATATCAAATTCAAAAACAGCTGGAGTATGCCAAAGCTTACGGAAATATACATAGAATCAGGGGGCTGGAAAGCGCGCTGACAAAAGTACAACGCTACTGCACAGACGGTAAACTTACTTCTGAGTGGCAAGAGAAGGTTGCAGACAAGGAGAGTAAGGTCCGCGAGCGCATGGAAGAACTACGCCACGCCCAGGCTTCAGGCGATCCTGAAAAAATCAGAAAAAAAGAGAAGAAGCTACAAGAAGCCAAAAATGAGCTTATGGAAGTACAATCTGGCCTCAATCAGTCACTGACCAGGCAATAAAGAAAAGAGACTGGACTAACCTCCTGGTTAAGCCAGCTCTCTTTCCGTTAGCTGATTGTCGACAAGATATTCCCCTCGCTCACTCCCATGTTAAGTAATGAAAAATCCTGATATGTGATGCCGCCAGAAGCAATCCGCCGTACGCAGAAATAACTTGTAAGCACATGATTGCAAAAATATAAAAACAGACAGAGCCGAAGAATAATCCTGCTTGGATGGAGTATCTTATGCCACCCTCTGGTATTCTGCCTTTTCCACGATGTTCGGTATGATGCAGATAAAGCATGTTTTGCGGAGCGATAATGGATAACGGCATCAATCAGGTTATTGATTCTTTTATTAAAGGTCAGGCGGTAATCGGCAAAGTCCATTTTTCCACAGAGTCCAGACCGGCTTCTGAAAAAGCGCTATGCGTCGATTTTCCGCGCCTCGAAATCATGCTTGAGGGTCAGCTTCAGGATCCGGCGATTAAAGCCGATTGCGCCCGGCTCATGCCGCACGATGTGCTCTATATTCCGGCTGGTGGATGGAACGCTCCTCAATGGCTGGTGCCCTCCACGCTGTTAACCATCCTGTTCGGTAAACAACAGCTGGAATTCGCCCTGCGCCGCTGGGACGGCGGCGCGCTTAGCGTGCTGGATAAACAGCAGGTTCCGCGCCGCGGCCCCCGGGTCGGCTCTTTTCTTCTGCAGGCGCTAAATGAAATGCAGATGCAGCCGCAGGAACAGCACACGGCCCGCTGTATCGTCACCAGCCTGCTCAGCCACTGCGCCGATCTGCTGGGCAGTCAGGTGCAAACGTCATCGCGCAGCCAGGCGCTGTTTGAAGCGATTCGTAAGCATATTGATGCCCACTTTGCCGACCCGTTAACCCGGGAGTCGGTGGCGCAAGCGTTTTATCTCTCGCCTAACTATCTTTCCCATCTGTTCCAGAAATGCGGGCCAATGGGGTTTAACGAATACTTGAATCATATTCGCCTGGAACAGGCCAGAATGCTGTTAAAAGGCCACGATATGAAAGTGAAAGATATCGCTCATGCCTGCGGTTTTGCCGACAGCAACTACTTCTGCCGCCTGTTCCGCAAAAACACCGAACGCTCGCCGTCAGAGTATCGCCGTCAGTATCATAGCCAGTTGACGGAAAAAACCGCTTCGCCGGAAAACTAGATTTTTGTGTGTTAAACCTGACTTTTGTACGTAGTTTTATCCCACTGTTGATCCTGCTCTCGAGATAAATGTGATCTAAATCACCCTTAGTCGTAATGCGTACATTTATCCAGTTTTTGGCAAATTTGTCATCTGGCGACCCTTCGAGTGAAAGCCGTATTCTTACCTCAACGACACCACGAATTAAGCACTGAGGAAAGCATTATGGAACTCTATCTGGACACCGCAAACGTAGCAGAAGTTGAACGCCTGGCCCGTATTTACCCGCTGGCAGGCGTGACCACCAACCCGAGCATTATCGCCGCAGGCAAAACGCCGGTTTGGGATGTTCTGCCGCGCCTGCAAAAAGCCGTCGGCCCGGAAGGTATTTTGTTCGCCCAGACCATGAGCCGCGACGCGCAGGGCATGGTGGAAGAAGCCAAACGCCTGAGCAACGCCGTTCCCGGTATTGTGGTAAAAATTCCGGTGACTGCCGAAGGCCTCGCTGCGATCAAACTGTTGAAAAAAGAAGGTATCCCCACACTTGGTACGGCGGTCTATAGCGCATCTCAGGGCCTGCTGGCTGCGCTGGCCGGGGCAAAATACGTTGCACCTTATGTAAACCGCGTCGACGCCCAGGGCGGCGACGGCATCCGCATGGTCCAGGAGCTGCAATCTCTGCTGGAGCTGCATGCGCCGGAAAGCAAAGTGCTGGCCGCCAGCTTTAAGACGCCGCGCCAGGCGCTGGATTGCCTGTTAGCCGGTTGCGAAGCTATTACCCTGCCGTTAGATGTAGCGCAACAAATGCTCGGCACCCCTGCGGTAGAGTCAGCCATTGAGAAGTTTGAGCAGGACTGGAATAACGCTTTTGGAACTCTGAACCTGTAACCCGATCGGCGGACCGCCCCAGGAGGCGGCATCCCGGTCATCCAGGAGGAATAGAAATGGATCGCATTATTCAATCACCCGGTAAGTACATTCAGGGCGCGGACGCAATTTCTCGCCTTGGCGGATACCTCAAACCGCTGGCTGAGCGCTGGCTCATCGTTGGCGATAAATTTGTACTCGGTTTTGCCGAAGAAAAACTGCGTAAAAGCCTGGCGGATGCCGATCTGGTTGGCGAAATCGCGCCGTTTGGCGGCGAATGCTCACACAATGAAATCAACCGCTTGCGTGATATTGCCGGTTCCGCCCGCTGCACAGCCGTGCTGGGTATCGGCGGCGGCAAGACGCTGGATACCGCAAAAGCATTAGCACACTTTATGAATCTGCCGGTGGTGATTGCCCCGACGATTGCCTCCACCGATGCCCCCTGCAGCGCGCTCTCTGTCATCTATACCGATGACGGCGAGTTTGATAGCTACCTGATGCTGCCGCGCAACCCGAACATGGTCATTGTCGATACGCAAATCGTTGCCGGAGCCCCGGCGCGCCTGCTGGCGGCCGGTATCGGCGACGCGCTGGCGACCTGGTTTGAAGCGCGTGCCTGCTCCCGCAGCGGCGCCACCACTATGGCGGGCGGCAAATGTACTCAGGCAGCGCTGGCGCTGGCTGAACTGTGCTACAACACGCTGATTGAAGAAGGTGAAAAAGCGATGCTGGCGGCAGAGCAGCACGTTGTGACGCCAGCGCTGGAGCGGGTGATTGAAGCCAACACCTACCTGAGCGGCGTCGGCTTTGAAAGCGGCGGCCTGGCGGCTGCGCACGCTATCCACAACGGCCTGACCGCGATCCCGGATGCTCACCACTACTATCATGGTGAAAAAGTAGCTTTCGGTACGCTCACGCAGCTGGTACTGGAAAACGCGCCGGTAGAAGAGATCGAAACCGTAGCGGCGCTGTGCCATAGCGTCGGACTGCCTATCACCCTGGCGCAGCTGGATATTAAAGCCGATATCCCAGGCAAAATGCGTACCGTAGCGGAAGCAGCCTGCGCAGAAGGCGAAACCATCCATAATATGCCCGGCGGCGCAACGCCGGATCAGGTTTATGCCGCGCTTCTGGTTGCCGACCAGTACGGTCAACGCTTCCTGCAAGAGTGGGAATAACCCCTCCCGACATACCCGCCAGCAGGCGGGTATCTTCTTTTCACCCGCCATTGCCCGCCAAAACGATGTATTTTATAGTGCGATTTTCCTTTGGGTGAGTCGTAGATATGCAGTCATCAGATCGAAGAATGAGCATTTACGCTATTCTGCAGCAGGACAAAAAAGTCGTCGTCAATGAGCTCGCCGCAAAGTTCGCTGTCACTAAAATGACCATCCGTCGCGACCTCTCCTTCTTTGAAAAACAAGGTATTGTTAAAACGACCTACGGCGGAGCCTATTTGACCAGCGGCGCCAGCGCCGGTCACAGCTTTCTGCTGAACTCGATTCAAATGGATGATGATAAGCATCTCATAGGCCAGAAAGCCGCCGAACTGATTGAAGATGGCGATACCCTTATTATCGACTGCGGCGCCACGCCGCTGGCGCTCGCTCAGTTTATTTTAGATAAAAGAATCATGGTGATAACCAATTCCTTCCCGGTCGTTAATCTGCTGAAAGGGCGTAAAAATATTAAATTGATCGTAGCGCCTGGCGAATATGACGAGGAGGCTCAGGGAATGATTTCTTTCAGTACCGCCGACTTCTTTCATAACATCCATGCCGACAAGGTCTTCCTTGGCACTCAGGGAATCAACGACGAGGGCGAGCTGACGGTAGCAACCATGGCCGGCGCGCACGTCAAGCAAACGCTGATGCGGGCCGGAAGACAGAAAATCCTGCTGGCGGACAAAACGAAATTTGGCCAAACGTTTCTTGCGGGTTACGGTCGTCTGGCAGACCTTGACTTCGCCGTTTGCCAGTCCGGTCTTTCCGCCGATATTCTCTCTCTGATGGACAGGCAAAACGTACAGCTACTGCTGGCTGAAATCGCTTCTGATGGCCCGGCGTCCGCATAGGGGTAATTGAGCGTTTTGCGTTGATAATACTTATGCGTCCTGCCCCCGAGCGTCACGCTTCTTGAGGCTGATTAGGGTCAGCGCGAGGACAATCAGCACAATACCGGCGCCTTCAACCGGACCCGGGTTTTCCCCTAAGAGCCACCATGAAAACAGGACTCCGCAGACCGGGACCGCCAGGGTGCTCAGCCCCGCGACGCTGGCGGGCAAATTACGTAACACAAATAACCAGAGGCACCAGGCCAGCGCCGTGGCCAGAATCGCGCTATATCCCAACGCCCAAAAAACCCCAGGCTGCCAGTCAATGCTGCGCTGCGGCACCAGCCAGGCGACGGCGCTCATCACCAGCGCGCCATACAGCATTTGCCAGCTGGTCAAGGCCAGTAAATCCACGCGCGGATAGCGAGCATACATCCGCTTCACCACAATCGCGCTGGCCCCCCAGCTTATGCCAGAGAGGATTGCCAGCAGGGCGCTTTTCATCGACGAAAAATCGAGCTGCCACGGCTGCAGCACCAGCAATAAACCCAGCGCCGCCACGCCTATCGCGGCATACTGCAGCCGCCGCATGCGTTCGCCTAAAAATAGCGCCGCCATCATGACCACCCAAAACGGCATGGTATAGCTTAGAACCGCAACCTTCCCGGCCCCGCCGCTGACCAGCGCCCACTGGGCAAGCCCAACCATCCCGCAGGTCTGCAGCAGGGCAATCGCCAGTGTGTAGCCAAATGGCGTGGGCCGCATTCCGCGACCGCGCAGCAGCAAAACGATAAACAGCAAAGCCGCCCCCAAAATACAGCGCAGCGCGGTAAAATCGAACGCGCCGATATAGAGCGTCACCTGCTTCATCGCAATCCAGCTGTAGCTCCAGATAAGCGTCAGCACAATCAGGCCGCCGAAGGCCAACGGGCTATTTTTCCCTGCCATAATCATCATCCAACCATCATGAATATTTTGCGGGCACTATACTCGCTTTGCTGGCGGGACGATAAACCAAAAGCAGCGGCGTCGAATGCGTTTTCGGCACCGCAGAGAAAAGAAGGAAGATAAGGGGAGGAAACTGAATCTTGTTTACGCCGGACGCACGCCCAGCGTGTGGCAAATCGCGTAGCTCATTTCCGCGCGGTTCAGGGTATAGAAGTGGAAATCTTTCACCCCTTCACGACTTAAAATCTTCACCATATCCATTGCGATATTCGCCCCTACCAGCTGGCGGGTTTCGGGGTCATTGTCCAGACCTTCAAACATTTTCGCCATCCACGTCGGGATACGCACGTTGGTCATGTCGGCAAATTTTTTCGCCTGCTTAAAGTTAGAGACCGGCAGAATACCCGGAATGATTTCGACATCGATACCCGCGGAGACGCAGCGGTCGCGGAAACGCAGGTAGCTTTCCACATCGAAGAAGAACTGGGTAATCGCGCGGTTTGCTCCGGCTTCGACTTTACGCTTCAGGTTGAGCAAGTCTGCCTGCGCGCTTTTAGCTTCGGGATGAACCTCCGGATAAGCCGCGACGGAAATATCAAAATCCCCGACCTCTTTCAGCAGAGTCACCAGGTCAGCGGCATACATATCCGGCTTTCCGCTGCCCGGCGGCAAGTCGCCGCGCAGCGCAACAATATGGCGGATCCCGCTATCCCAGTAATCTTTGGCAATGGTACGCAGCTCATCACGGCTGGCATCGATACAGGTCAGATGCGGCGCGGCCTCAAGCCCGGTACGCTCCTTAATACCTTTGATAATGCTATGGGTACGGTCACGTTCACCGGAGTTGGCGCCGTAGGTTACGGAGACAAACTTCGGCTTCAGGCTGCTGAGGCGATCGATGGATTTCCAGAGGGTTTGCTCCATTTCACTGGTGCGCGGCGGAAAGAATTCAAAGGAGACGTTAATCTGGCCCTGTACTTCCGCCAGGCTCTGATTCAGGGCTTCCCGCTGATTGGCGTGAAAAAAGCTCATACCTTACCTCATCAATCGCATTTTATTGTTTGTTGTATCGCGAACTTCTATACGTTTAGACGTCCAGATGTAAAAATGACGGAAAAGGACACTGGCGTCAATAGAAAAATCAGCGTAAACAGTGAGGAATATTCAGCCTGGATGAAATTAATTCATCTCCTCTGTACTAAGGCAATGATTTTTCAAGTACTGCGGTCAACTCTTCCAACAACATCTTATTTGTCGGCATCGTGACCACGCCCAGCCTGAGCGGAAGCTGCTGACTGGCATCCTGAAGAGGACAGAAAACCACACCCTGACGCTGAATAGCAGAAAAGGATGCCGGCAGTAAAATCATCCCTTCCCCACGCGCAATCCGCGCCAGCAGAACATCGTGCTCGGCGGGCTCCTCCACGTAGGCGGGCGTATAGCCAGCCCGGTCAAAAATGCGCCGCGTATAGTCAAAAAAATCGGGATTACGCTCGCGTTTAAACCAAAACAGCGGCCGGTGATTGAGCGCGCTTAACGCCAGATCCGCCTGACCGGCCTCTGGCCAGGCTGCCGGTAGGGCCGCCATGAGCGGTTCATAATACGATAAAGCGCGCAGGTGAAGGCCATCGGTATTCAGCGGCAGGGCGATCAGCGCCGCATCAAGTGTACCCTTGCGCACCCGCTGAGCCAGCGCCGGCGAGGGCTGACGGGTAATATGCAAAGCGCGGTTATGTTCGCCCAAAGCAGCTTCTGCGGCGGCGAAAACTCCTTGTTCAAAAGCGGTCGTCAGGCCCAGACGAAGAGGCTGCTGCGAGTGTGCCGAGAGCTGGCTCAGCGCTGCCAGAGTGCGTTCCTGAAGCGCCAGCAGCGGCCGGACCATGTCCAGCACTCGCCTTCCCTCTTCGGTAAGAATCAGGCCTTTGGTATGGCGCAAAAATAACGTCAGCCCCAGCTGCGCCTCGAGATGGCGGATATGACGGCTCAGCGGCGGCTGCGAAATAAATAGCCGCTGCGCCGCCCGGCTGATGTTGTTTTCCTCCGCAACAACGGCGAAGTAGCGCAGCAGGCGAATATCCAGATTCTGTAAACGTGAATTTGTCATACTGAAAAGGTATCACGAAAAGGGTATTACTCAAGCCCGGTAAACTTCCCTAACCTTCATCGCTATGCACAATCACACTGAGGAAAAAGCGATGACCAGCGAACGTTTTACTATCGGACAAGAAATGCTACAGCGCGTGGATGGCAAAGGCGGTGATGCCGTCGTCAATAGCCTGAAGGATATTGCCCCCGATTTCGCCCGCTATCTGATTGAGTTTCCCTTCGGCGATATTTATGCCAGGCCAGGGCTCGATTTACGCAGCCGGGAAATCGCGACCATCGCGGCGCTTACGGCTCTCGGCAACGCCGCGCCGCAGCTAAAAGTGCATATCGCCGCCGGATTAAATGTCGGTCTGACGCAAGAAGAGATGACGGAAGTTATCATGCAAATGGCGGTCTATGCCGGATTCCCGGCGGCCCTGAATGGCCTGTTTGCCGCTAAAGAAGTTTTCGCAGCGCAGCGATCGGCAGGCCGGACTAACCGCCCGGCCTGAAACGATTATTTCTTCACATCGACGACACGCATGTCGTTAAGCTGCTCGTCCGTCACCTTATTTCCGGCTTTGAAGTAGTCCACTACCGCATTTGAAACGTAGTAGCCGCCGGAAGTATTACGCGCTTGCCCTTGGGTAAACGCGGCAAAACCATCGCCGCCATCGGCAAGGAAGCTGTTGGTGGCAATATGATAAACCGTGGCATCTTCAATCGGCTGACCATTGAGCAAAAACGATACGACGCGCTGGCCCACCGGTTTACTGCTGTCGTACTTCATTTCCAGGCCTCTGGAGACCTGCAGCACGCCGTTGCTTAATCCCGCGCCATGCTCCATCAGGCTACGTAGCTGCTTCCCGGTTAAATCCATGGTGACCAGCTCGTTAGGGAACGGGAAGGTACTGATAACGGCTCCCATGCTCACTGCCCCGGCGGGAATTTCATTACGAATACCGCCTGAGTTAGTTAACGCCAGCTGCGTCTCCTTACCTGCCGCCTGCATCAAGGCATCCGCGGCAAGGTTGCCCAGCGGTGAAGAGACGCCATAAGCGCGAGTAAGCTCGACCGGCGCTTGAGCAATAACCTGCTGCACTACGCGATCCAGCTTTTTATTCCAGCCGTCGATGACCTGCTGCGTCTGCGGGTCAGGTTTCCACTCATCGGCATAGATAGTCTTCAGCTCGAAGTTCTTCACGGTGAACTGATGCGGTTTTTCCTGATAATCCAGCACCAGTTTCCCTACGTCGATGCCGCCGCTATCGGTAGAAAGAATTAACGTATTACCGACTTTAATCGGTTCCGGCGTGCCGACATGGGCATGGCCGGTAATCAAAATGTCCAGCCCGTTGACCTGGCTTGCGGTCTGAATATCTTTATCCAGCGCACGCCGTACATCGGTCCCCCCTTGACTCGACTGGCGTGCCGGGACGCCTTCGTGAATCAGAGCTACGGTCAGATCCACTTTACCTTTCAGTTCATCGATATAGTGCTGTAACCATTTCACCTCGTCGCGCGCTTCGATACCCACCCGCGTTGCGGCGGATACCGTATCGTCAAAGGCAAAAACGCCGTGCAGGCCGATCACGCCGATTTTCACGCCCTCTTTTTCGATAATGGTATAGGGCTTATCCCAGAACGCTTTATCGCTGTTCTGATAAAAAATGTTGCCCTGCACAATCGGGAATTTCGCCTGGCTAAGCTGGAGCAGCGTATTGTCCCAGCCGTGATCGAACTCATGGTTACCTATCGTCGCCGCATCGTAGGGCATGGTGTTCATGATATCGATAATTGCTTTGCCCTTTGTCAGGCTGCTGATATAGGGTCCGGTAAAATAGTCGCCGGCATCAAAAAACCAGGTCGCGCTATTTTTCGCCTTTTCCTGCTTAACCATCGTGGTGATATTCGCCAAGCCGCCGATGTCCCGTTTACCGTCGGCAATCCACGGCACTTTATAGGGTTCGACGTGGGCATGGAGATCGTTGGTGTAAATGAGGGTGACATCTTTGGCGCAGGCCCAGAAAGGCAAAGTCAGCAGGAGGGCGGCGCTAATTGTTTTTAATTTCATCGGAGTTCCTTTCAGAGAGGTCAAGAAGCGCTAAGTTACGTTCTGAAAGACTTTTTTATGTGAGAGTATTCACATTTGTATGCAACCTGAGCAGGGCAAAATTAACGACCTGCAAAAATCGTTGGTGCTGGCCCGCTCGTGGAGACTCTTTTTACCATTAACGCCTGTAAAACCTACGGTTGCCGTAACCTGGGTTTATCCTCTGCGGCCGACTACCGTTTTCCGGACTATCGGCTGGGTTATCCCGCGCTGTACTGCGCAGCCTGCGGCAGCTATCCACCGCTGTTTAATGATGATGAGTTCCGACCCTGGCTGGCCGCCTATCTGACGGATAACGCCCGGCGCTCTGGCTATTTTTGCCCGGCCTGTTATCGGCGAGATATAATTCGCTATGGCTACAACCCGAAGGGAACCCAGCGGCTTCAGTGCCGCCGCTGTGAAAAAGTCTGGACGCCAAAACATCACCATAGCCCGGTAATGGAGAGCCCGCAGCATATCTGCAGCGTACCGTTGATTGTGCCGTTTCAGGGTCATGAGGCCGGGCAGAAACTCTATCTCTTACTCAGCTTCGACGCCGTACGCGGCAATGTTCTCCATCTTTCGTCGAACTTCACGCCTTTTCCGGTTGGCGCATCACTACGCTATCGCTGGCGGGGAAGAGAAGCGCCTCAGGGCATTGCGGGCGATATCGTTCAGCGAATCTCTCAGACCGAAGCGGGCTTTTTACAGCGCAGTCAATTCGATGAGATACAGTACGGCAGCGCCGCGCCAAAGCGTCATTCCCGCGGCGCCATTCTGCGCCCGGTCATCGCCGCACACGGTCATTTCAAGCTGCTCAGCCATCGTTTTCCAGCGATAAAAACGCACATCATTGCTCATGAATGTTTTTTACGCGGCGCGGCGATCGTTGCCTGGGCGCCTCTGTTTCGCCAGCGGAAAGGAGAGCTGTGGTATGTGGAGGAAGAGATAAACAACCCCGCCAGTTCGGCACCGTGGCGGCTGCAGGGCAAAACGCATCATGGCTGGTGGCAAAATCCGTGGCAGCTCTGGACGCAGGGAGAGAACCGAAAAATGGTCTGCCAGCTTGCCGGAACGCCGGACGAGAACGCCTCTACCCCTGACCTCGCGGCCAGCCGACGCTTCACAACCTGGCTGGAAAAGAGACCCGAGTTCACGCAAAGCGCCCTGTTTTCAGCAGGGCGGGTGACGCAAATACTGGTCTCGTTGGCTCAAGAGTATAACGAGACGCTTACAGCAGCTGCGCCAGACGATTGATATCCGACTGAATTGCCCCGGCGGTCACATCGCGACCAGCGCCCGGGCCGCGGATCACCAGCGGGTTATCGCGATACCAGCGGCTCTCAATGGCAAAGACGTTATCACACGGCAGCAGCGCCGCCAGCGGGTGCTCTTCGCGCACCGCTTCCACGCCGACGCGAGCTTTACCGTTGGCGTCAAAACGCGCCACGTAGCGCAGCACCAGCCCCATCTCGCGCGCTGCTTCCAGACGCTGCAGCATCTGGTCGTTCAGCGCTTCACCGTTCTCGAAGAAGTGATCCACCGAACCTTCTTCACAGTGGGCGGGCACCAGCGATTCTACGCGCACCTGATCCGGCTCGATGTCGTAGCCCGCTTCTCGTGCCAGGATCACCAGCTTACGCATGACGTCTTTCCCGGAAAGATCGACGCGCGGGTCCGGTTCCGTCAGCCCCTGCTGCCAGGCCTGATCGACCAGATCAGTAAACGGTACGGTGCCGTCAAACTGCAGGAACAGCCACGAGAGAGTGCCGGAGAAAATACCGCTCAGCGCCAAAATGGTATCGCCGCTATCAATCAAATCGCGCACCGTATGGTTGACCGGCAGACCGGCGCCGACGGTGGCGTTGTACAGCCAGTGGCGCCCGGTTTTCTCGAACGCATCGTGGATCTGGCGATATTTACTGCTGCTACTGGCGCCAGCCAGCTTATTCGCGCTGATAACGTGGAAGCCATGGCTGGCAAAATCGAGGTACTGATCGGCCAGCTGCTCGCTGGCGGTTACATCCAGCACCACTAAATCATCATACGGATGCGCGCGCATCCATAAGAACAACGACTCTTCATCCTGCTCAACGGCCTCATCATTAAAGAAAGCCAGCGCGCGACTGGCGTCTAGCCCTTCATAATTGAGCAGACTGCGGCGGCTATCCACGACGCCGGCAAGGATGAATTCAAACCCGGTGCGGGCGGAAAGCGTGGTCTGCTCGCGAGCAAACAGCTCCAGCCAGCGGGAACCAATGTTGCCTTTACCAAACAGTATCAGACCAATGCGTTTTTCCGCGCGGAACAGCGACTGATGCAGGCCCTGGATAAGGCTTTCTGTCGGCCCGGCGCGCAGCACCGCGACCAGGCTAATCCCCTCTTCTGATTGCCAGGTGAACTCTACCGGCTGGCCTTTTAGCTGCTGCCAGAAGCGGTGGCAGTGCAGCGGGTTACGGGTCACGCCAGCGCCGACCATCGCCACCAGCGCCAGCTTCTGACGCAGGCGCAGCTCGCCCGGCAACCCCGCTTCGTCGAGCAGCTTCAGGGCGCTGTCGGCAACTTCTGAGGTGTAGCAGAACTGCAGCAGCTTACGGTCGGCATGTACGCCAACCGCCAGCGGACGCAGCTGAGCGCGTTTTAAAATCGCGTCCAGCTCTTTATGCGCCAGTTTGAAATCCTGGCCGCCGGGCACCTGGAACTCAATCAGGCAGACATCATCATGGCTGGTAACGATTCGCGCGCCGGTACCGGAAGCCAGTACGCGTTCGATGCGCGTAGAGCCCTGATCCGGGGTGTAGCTACAGCGTAATTGTAAATCGATATCGCTGCCGGAAACCGGCTGCAGCGTACGGGCGTGCAGTACCGGAGCCGCCAGACGGGCCAGTTCGCTGGCTTCATCAAGACGCAGCAGCGGTAACAGGCAGGCATCTTTCACTTTGCGCGGATCCGCGCTGTAGACCCCGGCCACGTCGCTCCAGATAGTGACGCGGGACGCCCCGGCCAGCGCGCCGATCTGGGTGGCGGAATAGTCGGAACCGTTACGCCCGAGCAGTACGGTTTCCCCGGCGTTGTTACGCGAGATAAAGCCGGTTACAACCAGGCGTTTATTCGGATGCTGCGCTATCAGCTGCTGCAAAAGCGGGTAGGATAAACCTTCATCCACCTGCGGCTGTGGGGAGCGCTCGGCGCGTAAGAAGCTACGCGCATCCAGCCAGGCGGCTTCTACGCCCAGGTGATTCAACACCGCCGCCATCAGGCGGGCCGACCAGATTTCGCCGTGGCCGACGACTTCGGCATAGACCGCGTCCGTTACGCCGCCATCAAGCAGCCCGGCAAGGCGTTCAAGATCCAGAATAAACGTGGCGATTAGCGCGTCGGCAGCGTCCGGAGCAAGCAATCCGGAAATCAGCTCCATCTGATAACGACGAAGCGATTGTTGCACCTGATGCGCAGAGAGGCGATCGGTCTGGCTGAGCTTCAGCCAGCTGATCAACTGGTTGGTGGTACTGCCGGCGGCGGAGACGACCATCATATCGCCCGCCTGCGAATACTCCGTCATGATACCCGCGACGCGCAGGTAACATTTCGCATCCGCTAAACTACTCCCACCAAATTTGTGCAGCTGACGACCCTTCGCCCCTGCCTGCGCAATCACACTCATGTTTATTCCTCGTTTGCTGCCCGGAAGCCATTTTCCAGGTCGGCAATTAAATCTTCACCATCTTCAATACCGGTCGAAATACGCAGAAGCGTTTCTGAGATCCCGGCGGCCGCACGCGCTTCAGGCGCCATGCCCGCATGGGTCATCGTCGCGGCGTGAGAAATCAGGCTTTCCACGCCGCCCAGCGATTCCGCCAGCGTAAATAGCGATAACCCGCTCAGGAAACGACGCAGCGTCTGCTCATCGCCATCCAGCTCGAAGCTTAACATCGCCCCAAAGCCTTTTTGCTGACGCGCCGCAATCTCATGCCCCTGGTTTTCCGGCAGGGACGGATGGTACAGTTTTTTCACCAGCGGCTGGGTTTTCAGGTAGTCGACAATCGCCAGCGCGTTGCGCTGCGCCACTTCCATACGCGGAGAAAGCGTACGTAAACCGCGCAGCAGCAGATAGCTATCAAACGCCCCGCCGGTGACGCCGATATTATTCGCCCACCATGCCAGTTCGGTGACGGTCGCCGGATCTTTGGCGATAACCACCCCGGCCACCACATCAGAATGACCGTTCAAATATTTGGTGCATGAATGCAACACCAGATCGGCGCCCAGCGCCAGCGGATTCTGCAAAGCCGGGCTCAGGAAGGTGTTATCAACCACGCTGACCGCTCCAGCCTCACGCGCCAGACCGCAGATTTTCGCAATATCCACAACTCTCAGCAATGGATTACTTGGGCTTTCGACCAGAACCAGCTTCGGTTTCTCCGCCAGTGCGGCGCGCAGCGCCTGTTCGTCATTCTGATCGACAAACAGCACGCGATAGCAGCCACGCTTCGCCAGGCTATCAAACAGACGGTAGCTGCCGCCGTAGCAGTCGTGAGGCGCCACCAGCAGATCGCCCGGTTTCAGGAAGACGGTAGTCACCAGCAGAATTGCCGACATCCCGGTATTCGTCAGGACCGCCCCTGCGCCGCCCTCCAGCTCCGCCAGCGCGCGCTGCACAACATCACGTGTCGGATTACCACGACGAGAGTAGTCGTGGGCGCGCGGTTCGTTAAATCCGGTGAAGTTATAGGTGCTGGAGAGATGAATGGGCGGGACAACGCAACCGTACTGCTCGTCGTCATTTAAACCGCTACGCACTGCGATGGTGGCCTGTTTACGCGTCATGTTGGGGAGTTCCTGGCTGAGTCGGTGAAAAGTCAGGTGTCAGAGTAATCATTGTTATAATAGACGTCAATACATCTGGACATCTAAACTTCTTTGCGTATAGATTGAGCAAACCGGAAATAGCCGTTAAAATTATATGCATTAGCGCACATCCGTGGCGGCTTGTTTGGTGTCAGACGCGCCCCTCTACGGTAAACTACGCGCAATTATGGCCGGGACTCACGTTCAGGCCCTTAACTAATGAATAGAGGATTAAAGGTAACTCATGGCTGAATGGAGCGGCGAATATATCAGCCCATACGCTGAGCACGGTAAGAAGAGTGAACAAGTAAAAAAAATTACGGTTTCCATTCCTCTGAAGGTGTTAAAAATCCTCACCGATGAACGCACGCGTCGTCAGGTGAACAACCTGCGTCACGCGACTAACAGCGAACTGCTGTGCGAAGCGTTCCTGCATGCCTTTACCGGTCAACCGTTGCCTAACGATGAAGACCTGCGTAAAGAGCGCAGCGATGAAATCCCGGAAGCGGCAAAAGAGATTATGCGCGAACTGGGCATCGACCCGGATACGTGGGAATACTAAAATCACTCAGGGCGGCGGGGCAAACCAGCCGCTCTTTTTAGTTGGATAACAAGGATGTTATGCCATGAAATACTGCGTACTGGCGCTGAGCCTGGCGTCGGCCTTTCCGGCGCACGCCTGGGTGCCGCAAACCGGCGATATCGTTTTTCAAATCTCCCGCTCATCGCAAAGCAAAGCCATTCAGCTGGCGACCCATTCCGCTTACAGCCACACCGGTATGGTGGTGATCCGTAATAAAAAACCTTACGTCTTTGAAGCCATCGGGCCCGTGGTTTACACGCCGCTGCAAAAGCTGAGCGAGTTCGACCTCAGATCCCCGCTCGTTCGTACCAGACTCAGAGAGCGTTACGGTCAGGCGATCCCGATGGACGAAACCGTCATCTCGCCGCAGGCGCTATTTGACGCGCCGCAGCTGGAAACCGTTGAAAAAAACTGGCCTCTGTTCCCGAGGTAATTGATCGTGAAAAATCTGCTTGTTGCCTGGATAGTCTTCCTGCTTTACGGCTGCGCCACCTATCCTCAGGCCATCAAACCGACGCCAGAAAAACCGTCGTCCGGGCCAGAAATCTATCTCGTCAATCACGGCTGGCACACCGGGATTATCCTGGCCGCCAATGACGTGAACAAAATTCTGCCGCAGCTTAACGTACGCTTTCCTCAGCGGGAACAGTGGTATGAAATCGGCTGGGGCGATAAAGGTTTTTATCAATCGCAGGAGATAACCACCCGACTTACGCTGCAGGCTATGTTCTGGTCATCCGGCGCGGTAATGCACGTAGTCGCCTTTTCAGGAGCGCCCGAAAGCTATTTTTCCGCAAGCGCAATGACGGCATTAATCCTTACCCCGGGCCAGAATAGCAGCCTGCTGCGCTACATCGGTCGCAGCTTTGCCCGTAATGAACGAGGGGAGCTGATACCGTTGAAAAAAGGGATCTACGGCGACAGCCAGTTTTACGCAGCAAACGGCCGCTACGGGATATTTAATACCTGTAATAAATGGACGGCAAAGGGACTGGAAAGCGCGGGAATGACCATGAACACTTCGTTAAAACTGACGGCGGGAAGCGTGATGAAGGCGGTAGAAGAGAATAAATGCTGCCTGAATCGATACTGCTATCCTCTGTAAAGCAGAGACAAAAAAGCCGCCCTGAGGCGGCTTCTTCAGCAAATTACTTGCTGGTACCCGGTACGCTGAAACGCTTGTTGAAGCGGTCAACACGACCACCGGTAGCAACATCACGCTGTTTGCCAGTGTAGAACGGGTGGCATTTACCGCACACGTCGAGGTTCAGGTCGTGACCTACGGTAGAACGGATTTTCATGACGTTACCGCAAGAGCAGGAAGCAGTAACTTCTTCGTATTTCGGATGAATATCTTTTTTCATGGGAGAACCTCAGTTAAGGCCGCGTCGCTCTTCCAGCCCTAACGCCAGACACCACGCGATGTTAATAATTCCCGGAGCGATTACACTACCGGGTAATAGATTTTGATGCTACACGAAGCACATCAAAGGCGGCGAATCATACAGAATTTGACCAGCATATGCAAACTGATCCGCGAGCCCTTATCACAATGTGTATACTAACCCGCCAGATTTCAAGTCAGGAAGATTAAATGCCCGTCGCTCATGTTGCCCTGCCCGTTCCGCTGCCCCGCACTTTTGACTATTTGCTGCCTGAAGGTATGCCGGTCAAAGCGGGCTGTCGCGTGCGCGTTCCGTTCGGCAAGCAGGAGCGGATAGGTATCGTGACGGCAGTCAGCGAACGTAGCGAGCTGCCGCTTGACGAACTCAAGCCGGTGGCCGAAGTTCTTGATGCCGAGCCGGTCTTCTCCTCTTCGGTCTGGCGGCTGCTGCTGTGGGCGGCGGACTATTACCACCATCCCATCGGCGATGTTCTGTTTCACGCGCTACCGATCATGCTGCGCCAGGGGAAGCCCGCCAGCGCGGCGCCAATGTGGTACTGGTTTGCCACCGAGCAGGGGCAAGCGGTTGATATCAACAGCCTTAAGCGCTCGCGCAAACAGCAGCAGGCGCTGGCGGCGCTGCGTCAGGGAAAAATCTGGCGCCATCAGGTTGCCGAACTGGAATTTAACGATGCCGCGCTGCAGGCGCTGCGGGGTAAAGGCCTTGCCGAACTCGCCAGCGAAGCGCCCGCTATCACCGACTGGCGAACAGGCTTCTCGGTGCCCGGAGAGCGCCTGCGGCTTAATACCGAACAGGCCACCGCCGTTGGCGCGATTCATAGCGCCTCGGACCGTTTTTCCGCCTGGCTGCTGGCCGGGATCACCGGCTCCGGCAAAACGGAAGTTTATCTGAGCGTCCTTGAAAACGTGCTGTCGCAGGGGCGCCAGGCGCTGGTAATGGTGCCGGAAATCGGCCTGACGCCGCAAACAATCGCCCGTTTCCGCCACCGTTTTAACGCCCCGGTAGAAGTCCTGCACTCCGGGCTGAACGACAGCGAGCGCCTCTCCGCGTGGCTAAAAGCCAAAAACGGCGAAGCGGCGATTGTGATCGGAACCCGCTCGTCGCTATTTACCCCTTTTAAAGACCTCGGGGTAATCGTGATCGATGAAGAGCACGACAGCTCTTACAAACAGCAGGAGGGCTGGCGCTACCATGCGCGCGATCTGGCGGTCTGGCGCGCCCACAGCGAGCAAATCCCGATCATCCTGGGCACGGCAACCCCGGCGCTGGAAACGCTTCATAACGTCCGCCAGGGCAAGTATCGCCAGCTCAAGCTGACCAGGCGCGCGGGAAATGCGCGGCCGGCTCAACAGCATGTCCTGGATTTAAAAGGCCAGCAGCTGCAGGCCGGGCTGTCCCCGGCGCTGATTAGCCGCATGCGCCAGCATCTGCAGGCCGATAACCAGGTCATTCTGTTTTTGAACCGCCGCGGATTCGCGCCGGCGCTGTTGTGCCACGACTGCGGCTGGATAGCAGAGTGCCCGCGCTGCGACAGCTACTACACGCTGCATCAGGCTCAGCATCATCTGCGCTGCCACCACTGCGACAGCCAGCGCCCGATCCCGCGCCAGTGCCCCTCCTGCGGCTCTACGCATCTGGTGCCGGTAGGTTTGGGCACTGAGCAGCTTGAGCAGGCGCTGGGACCGCTGTTCCCCGATATCCCGATTTCCCGTATCGACAGAGATACCACCAGCCGCAAAGGCGCGCTTGAGCAATATCTTGCCGATGTTAATCGCGGCGGCGCGCGCATTCTTATCGGCACACAGATGCTGGCGAAGGGTCACCACTTCCCGGATGTCACCCTGGTTTCCCTGCTGGACGTTGACGGTGCGCTGTTCTCCGCCGATTTCCGCTCGGCGGAACGCTTCGCTCAGCTTTATACCCAGGTATCGGGCCGCGCAGGCCGTGCCGGCAAACAGGGCGAGGTGATCCTGCAGACCCATCATCCTGAACATCCGCTGCTGCAAACGCTCCTCTATAAAGGATACGACGCGTTTGCTGAGCAGGCGCTGGCGGAGCGGCAAAGCATGCAGCTGCCGCCGTGGACCAGCCACGTGCTGATTCGCGCCGAAGACCATAACAATCAGCAGGCGCCGCTCTTTTTACAGCAGTTGCGGAATTTACTGCAGGCCAGCCCGCTGGCGGATAACAAGCTCTGGGTGCTCGGTCCGGTTCCGGCGCTGGCGCCAAAGCGCGGAGGCCGCTGGCGCTGGCAAATACTCCTGCAGCATCCGTCGCGTAGTCAGCTACAGCATATCGTCAGCGGGACGCTGGCGTTGATCAACACGCTGCCGGAAGCGCGAAAAGTGAAATGGGTTCTGGATGTCGATCCTATTGAAGGTTAAGGCTTCTGTTGCGAGGCGGATCGAAAAATTCAACCACCATCACGTTTTTCATGAAAATTCTGTAACTCTCTGGATGTACTATCTGTTAAAAATGTGGCTGATGTCAGAACGCCAGGGATGTGTCTGCGCAAGCCAGCGAGGAGAAAACAGGTGAAGCCCAAAAAACAGATCGTTGCCGCCACCATGAAAGACGTCGCCCAGAAGGCAAACGTCTCCACGGCAACCGTATCCCGAGCGTTAATGAACCCGGATAAGGTTTCGCAGAGCACGCGCAACCGGGTTGAACAGGCCGCGCTTGAAGTCGGCTATTTACCGCAATCGCTCGGGCGCAACATGAAACGCAACGAGTCGCGCACCATTCTGGTGATAGTGCCGGATATCTGCGATCCCTTCTTTAGCGAGATTATTCGCGGCATTGAAGTCACCGCGGCGGAGCAAGAGTATCTGGTACTGATTGGCGATTGCGCCCATCAGAATCGTCAGGAAAAGACCTTTATTGACCTGATTATTACCAAGCAGATCGACGGCATGCTGCTGCTGGGCTCTCGTCTGCCCTTCGATGCGGGCGTAGAAGAACAGCGCAACCTGCCGCCGATGGTCATGGCCAATGAATTCGCTCCCGAGCTGGAACTGCCGACGGTGCATATCGACAACCTCACCGCCGCGTTCAACGCCGTTAACTATCTGCACGAACTGGGGCATCGCCGCATTGGCTGTATCGCCGGTCCGGAAGAGATGCCGTTATGCCATTACCGCCTGCAGGGCTATGTCCAGGCGCTACGCCGGAGCGGAATAACCGTCGATCCGCACTATATCGCCCGCGGTAATTTTACCTATGAAGCCGGCGCCAACGCCCTGGAGCAGTTGCTGACGCTCCCGGAACCACCGACGGCGATTTTCTGCCATAGCGATATCATGGCGCTGGGCGCATTATCGCTGGCGAAGCGTCGCGGCCTGAAAGTTCCTGAAGATCTGTCTATTATTGGTTTTGATAACATCTCTTTGTCTGAATTTTGCGATCCGCCATTGACGACGGTCTCGCAACCACGTTTTGATATTGGCCGCGAAGCGATGCTACTTTTACTGGATCAACTGCACGGCCACAGCGTCAGCAGCGGGTCACGATTGCTCGACTGCGAGCTTATCGTTCGCGGCAGTACGCGCAAAATCCGAACATAATCTTCAGGCTTTCGGGCCTGCTCTTCTGGTCAAAGGCCCGCCGCTTAAGTAACATGGCGGGCTGAAAAACGAATAAGACAGCGAAACGATAGTGGCACAACGAGATTATGTACGCCGCAGCCAACCGGCTTCTTCGCGGCGCAAAAAGAGCAACTCCCGAAGCTCAAGGAACAAGCAAGGCGGCCTTTCGGCGGTTTCACCTGCTATGGTGGCGATCGCCGCGGCGGTGCTGGTGGCCTTTATCGGTGGACTGTACTTCATCACGCACCACAAGAAAGAAGAAGCTGAAGCGCTGCAGAATCGCCAGGCGGCGGGCAATGGCTTGCCGCCGAAGCCCGAAGAACGCTGGCGCTATATTAAAGAGCTGGAGAGTCGCCAGCCCGGCGTCCGCGCGCCTACGGAACCCACGGCAGGCGGTGAAGTCATGAAACCGGAGCAGCTGACGGACGAGCAGCGCCAGCTGTTAGCGCAAATGCAGGCCGATATGCGTCAGCAGCCTACGCAGCTGACCGAGGTGCCGTGGAATGAACAAACCCCGGCGCAGCGCCAGCAAACCCTACAGCGTCAGCGTTTAGCGCAACAGCAGGTGCAGCAACAGCAGTTAGCGCAGGCCCAGACGCAGGTACAGCAACCGCGTACGCAGCCTCGGGCCGTCGAGCAGGCCAAACCGGTACAGCAGCAGCCGAAGCAAACGGCATCGAATCAGCAACCGTATCAGGATCTGCTGCAAACGCCGGCGCATACCAGCACCGCCCAGCCCAAAACGCAGGCCGCCGCGCCGGTAACCCGCGTTGAAGAAGCGCCTAAAACCGCTACCGCGGAGAAAAAAGACGATCGCAGCTGGATGATCCAGTGCGGGTCCTTTAAAGGCGCAGAGCAGGCGGAGACCGTTCGCGCGCAGCTGGCGTTTGAAGGCTTCGCCTCGCATATCACCACCAATAACGGCTGGAACCGCGTAGTGATTGGGCCGCTGAAGGGCAAAGAAAACGCCAGCAATATGATTGAACGGCTGAAGATGGCCGGACACGCAAACTGCATTCGTCTCGCCGCCAGGGGTTGAAACCCTTAAAAACCCCCCCATCTATAATTGCATTCTGCCCCGCGTAAACCGCGGGGCCCCTATTCCGCTTTTGCAACCAAGGGGTCTGCTCGTGACTACAATTGTAAGTGTTCGCCGTAATGGCCATGTCGTTATTGCCGGTGATGGCCAGGCTACGCTGGGCAACACCGTAATGAAAGGCAACGTGAAAAAAGTGCGCCGCCTGTACAACGACAAAGTGATCGCCGGCTTTGCGGGCGGCACCGCTGACGCCTTCACGCTGTTCGAACTGTTTGAACGTAAGCTGGAAATGCATCAGGGCCATCTGGTGAAAGCCGCCGTTGAGCTGGCGAAAGACTGGCGTACCGACCGCATGCTGCGCAAGCTGGAAGCCTTGCTGGCCGTGGCTGACGAAAACGCATCCCTCATCATCACCGGTAACGGTGACGTGGTGCAGCCAGAAAATGATTTGATTGCTATCGGCTCCGGCGGTCCTTACGCCCAGGCCGCGGCTCGCGCCCTGCTGGAAAATACCGATATGGGCGCACGCGATATCGCAGAGAAAGCGTTGAATATTGCAGGTGATATCTGCATTTATACCAACCACTTCCATACCATCGAAGAATTACCGTCTAAAGCGTAAGGATCTCCCATGTCTGAAATGACCCCACGCGAAATTGTCAGCGAACTGGACAAACACATTATCGGCCAGGACGCAGCCAAGCGCTCCGTCGCCATCGCTCTGCGTAACCGCTGGCGTCGTATGCAGCTCAACGAAGAGCTGCGTCACGAAGTCACGCCAAAAAACATTCTGATGATCGGTCCGACCGGCGTCGGTAAAACAGAAATCGCCCGTCGTCTGGCAAAGCTCGCCAACGCGCCGTTCATCAAGGTGGAAGCCACTAAATTCACCGAAGTGGGCTATGTTGGTAAGGAAGTGGACTCGATTATCCGCGATCTGACCGATGCGGCGATCAAAATGGTACGCATGCAGTCCATCGATAAAAACCGCTACCGTGCCGAAGAGCTGGCGGAAGAGCGCATCCTCGACGTGCTTATCCCACCGGCGAAAAACAACTGGGGCCAGGCTGAACAGCCTCAGGAACCCTCCGCCGCGCGCCAGTCTTTCCGTAAAAAACTGCGCGAAGGGCAGCTCGACGACAAAGAGATTGAGATCGACCTCGCCGCCGCGCCGATGGGCGTAGAAATCATGTCCCCTCCGGGCATGGAAGAGATGACCAGCCAGCTGCAGTCGATGTTCCAGAACCTGGGCGGACAGAAGCAAAAGCCGCGTAAGCTGAAAATCAAAGACGCGATGAAGCTGCTGATTGAAGAAGAAGCGGCTAAGCTGGTCAATCCGGAAGAGCTGAAGCAGGATGCCATCGACGCCGTTGAACAGCACGGTATCGTGTTTATCGATGAGATCGACAAAATCTGTAAGCGCGGCGGCAACTCGTCCGGTCCTGATGTCTCTCGTGAAGGCGTACAGCGCGATCTGCTGCCGCTGGTTGAAGGCTGCACCGTTTCCACCAAGCACGGCATGGTGAAAACCGATCACATCCTGTTTATCGCCTCCGGCGCGTTCCAGGTAGCCAGCCCATCCGACCTGATTCCTGAACTACAGGGTCGTCTGCCGATTCGCGTTGAGCTGAAAGCGCTGACCACCCACGACTTCGAACGTATTCTGACCGAGCCGAACGCGTCCATCACCGTACAGTATAAAGCGCTGATGGCCACCGAAGGCGTCAATATTGAATTCACGGATGACGGCATCAAGCGTATCGCGCAGGCTGCCTGGCAGGTCAACGAGACCACCGAGAACATCGGCGCGCGTCGCCTGCATACCGTCCTGGAGCGTCTGATCGAAGATATCTCCTACGATGCCAGCGAAATGAATGGCCAAACCGTCACCATTGATGCGGAATATGTCGGTAAGCATCTGGATGTTCTGGTGGCAGATGAAGATCTGAGTCGTTTTATCTTATAATCCGGTTCAATATATTTTCATCACTATAGATGGGGCTATAGATACCCTAAATAATTCGAGTTGTCGCAAGGCGGCCTTTGGCTGAGTGCCCTCATTTTTCCCGGCAGTGTACCTGAGTACATGGCTGGGTTGAATGAGCGTAGCCAACGCACCTGCAGCTTGACGTATGAAGGGTAGAGCCCCATTTTTTATTGGCCGGGACTTATGACCGAACACGCTATCACTCGCACTCAGGCCTGGCTGGAAAGCCTGCGCCCCAAAACGTTGCCTCTGGCCTTTGCCGCCATTATTGTCGGCTCCGCTCTGGCCTGGCATCAGGGAAGTTTCGATCCCTGGGTTGCCCTGCTGGCAATCATTACCGCCGGTTTACTGCAAATCCTCTCCAATCTGGCCAATGATTATGGCGACGCGGTAAAAGGCAGCGATAAGCCCGACCGTATCGGCCCCCTTCGCGGCATGCAGAAAGGGGCAATTACCCAGGCGCAGATGAAACGCGCGTTGATACTCACCGTAGCGCTGATTTGCCTTTCTGGCCTGGCGCTGCTATTCCTGGCCTGGCAAACCATGGCCGATTTTATCGGTTTTATGGTGCTTGGCGGACTCTCAATCGTTGCTGCAATTACCTATACCGTCGGCACCCGTCCTTACGGCTACATCGGCCTTGGCGATATTTCAGTGCTGATTTTCTTCGGCTGGCTGAGCGTCGTGGGAAGCTGGTATCTTCAGGCGCACAGCGTGGAAGCGGTCATTTTCTTACCCGCCACGGCCTGCGGTTTGCTGGCGACGGCGGTGCTGAATATTAACAATCTGCGTGATATCGACAGCGATCGTGAAAACGGTAAAAACACCCTTGCGGTACGCCTCGGGCCGGTTAACGCTCGTCGCTATCATGCCTGCCTGCTGCTTGGCGCGCTGCTATGCCTGGCGCTGTTTAATCTGATCTCACTGCATAATCCGTGGGGCTGGCTGTTCCTGCTGGCCACCCCGCTGCTGGTTAAGCAGGCGCGTTATGTCATGCGCGAGCGCGATCCGGTCGCCATGCGCCCAATGCTGGAAAGAACCGTAAAAGGCGCCCTGTTAACCAACCTGCTGTTTGTTATCGGGATTATTTGCAGCCGACTCGCGGCTTAACTGACAAATATCAATTAACAATTGATGATTTTGCCAACAGCACGATTCACGAGATATACTGAAAATTCTCGCAGCAACTGAACGTTAAGCCTATGAAATACGATACTTCCGAGCTTTGTGACATCTACCAGGAAGATGTCAACGTCGTGGAACCTCTGTTCTCCAACTTTGGGGGGCGCTCGTCGTTTGGTGGACAAATCATCACGGTAAAATGTTTCGAGGATAACGGGTTGCTCTACGATATGCTCGAACAGAACGGTCGTGGCCATGTCCTGTTAGTTGACGGTGGTGGTTCCGTTCGGCGCGCATTGATTGACGCTGACCTGGCGCGTCTGGCCGTACAAAACGAGTGGGAGGGGCTGGTCGTCTATGGCGCAGTGCGTCAGGTTGACGATCTGGAAGATCTGGATATCGGTATCCAGGCGCTGGCCGCCATTCCCGTTGGCGCCGCAGGGGAAGGCATCGGCGAAAGCGACGTTCGCGTCAACTTCGGCGGCGTCACCTTCTTTTCCGGCGACCATCTCTACGCCGATAACACCGGGATCATCCTTTCGGAGGATGCTCTGGATATTGAGTAGCGTGTCCCGCCCATAAAAAAGGCCTTCTCTCTGAGAAGGCCTTTTTGTTGGCGTCTGAGCTTAGTACAGCTTCTTAGCGCAATCCAGCCAGTCGCTTTTAAACGGACGCTTCATGTTTTCGATAGCGTCGATGATGTCGTGGTGAACCAGCTTCTCGTTCTGAATACCGACGCAACGGCCGCCGAATCCCTGCAGCAGCAGGTCAATCGCGTACGCGCCCATGCGGGATGCCAGAATACGGTCATAAGGAACCGGGGAGCCGCCGCGCTGAATGTGGCCCAGTACGGTTGCGCGAGTTTCACGGCCGGTCTCTTTCTCAATATAGTGAGCCAGCTCGTCGACGTCGCACATATGCTCGGTGATCGCCACAATCGCGTGTTTTTTGCCTTTCGCGATACCCGCCTTGATTTCAGCAACCAGATCGTCGCGAGTGTACTCAACCTCAGGAACCATGATGAATTCGCAGCCGCCGGAGATGGCTGCCGCCAGGGTCAGGTCGCCGCAGTAACGGCCCATCACTTCAACAACGGAAATACGCTGGTGAGAGGAAGAAGTATCACGCAGGCGGTCAATAGCCTCAACCACGGTGCTCAGAGCGGTAAAGAAACCGATGGTGTAGTCGGTGCCTTTAATATCGTTGTCGATGGTGCCCGGCAGACCGATGCAAGGGAAGCCCATCTCAGTCAGGCGTACGGCGCCCATATAAGAACCGTCACCGCCGATGACTACCAGCGCATCGAGGCCGCGCTTTCTCATATTTTCAATCGCGACGGCGCGAATATGTTCTTCGCGGAATTCTGGAAAACGCGCCGAACCCAGGAAGGTGCCGCCGCGGTTGATCATATCGGAAACGCTGTAGCGGTCGAGCTGAACCATGCGATCTTCATACAGGCCGAGGTAACCGTCATAGATTCCAAAAACTTCCAGACCTTCCGTTAATGCCGCGCGCACAACGCCGCGAATTGCTGCGTTCATGCCCGGGGCATCACCGCCACTTGTCAACACACCGATTTTCTTAATCATGACTACCTCTGAACTTAGGAAGCAAAAAATAATCCTGTTGCCTGAAGCGCCCCTCACCAGGAGTGCACAACGATAATTGCAATAGTATATCAAACGCTTCTGGCTGAATTGATTCAGGTCAGACCAAATGGCGGTAATTTATACAAATAATGCCGATCCGCCCCACATTTTTACATCGAGTTTACAGATAACAACTTAAAGATCATAAAACACCCTGCTGCGCTAACGGCACCACCGAACAGGGGTCCTGGTGGATAATCACATCGGAACCCGGGAATCGGAGCAACAGCGCCTGCTCCACCTGATCGGCAATCACATGTGCCTGAACCAGCGGGAGATTATCTTCCATTTCCAAATGAATCTGAATAAAGCGAGTCGGCCCTGACTGCCGCGTACGTAGATCGTGCGCCCCGCTGACGCCTGGCCATGCGGTCACGATATTGATAATTTCCTGGCGTTCCTCATCAGGTAACGCGCGGTCTAATAACGACTGAACGGCGTCATAACCCATGCGCAGCGCGCTATATAAAATATAGACGCCTATACCTAATGCAAACAGCGCATCAGCACGATGCCAGCCGTACCATGAGAGGGCCAGCGCCACCAGGATTGCGCCGTTCATCATAACATCAGACTGATAATGAAGCATATCCGCCCGCACCGCCTGACTTTGCGTTTTTCTCACTACCCAGCGCTGAAAGGTCACCAGCACCAGCGTGCTTATCAGCGCAACCAGCGTCACTACCATCCCGACACCCGCCGCGTTCATCGGCTCAGGCCGCACGAGATGCTGGATACCCGTCAAGAACAGAAACAGTGCCGATCCGGAAATAAACATGCTTTGCGCCAGCGCGGCCAGCGATTCCGCCTTGCCGTGACCAAAGGTATGTTCTTCATCGGCGGGTTGTAGCGAATAACGCACCACCAGCAGGTTGGTTAACGAGGCGGCGATATCCACCAGCGAATCAACCAGCGCCGCCAGAATACTCACTGAGCCGGTATACCACCACGCAAAAATCTTAATTAAAAGTAACGCAGAGGCCATCACCGTCGCCGCAATCGCCGCGCGACTCACCAGCTGCCCATAGGATTGATTCATAAACGCTCCTTACTTCGCGATGCGCTTAGTATAACCCGATAATTTACCGCGACGGGGAGCCGGGAAGAGGCTGAATAACAGGCAAAAAAAACCCCCACATCATGTGGGGGAAGACAGGGATGGTGTCTATGGCAAGGAAAACAGGGTTGTTACTGGGGTTGCAGGGTATTGCTACTACTCGAAAGCATCATCGCTGAGCCTTTTTGCATCCTTGCAACCTCACGCAACTGGTTCATTCGTTGCTGGTGCTTAGCGTTTAAAACCGCTTGCTGCTCTGGCGTTAACAGGTGGTACATCTGGTTGCGAACTTTTGCCATTTCAACCTGGCGGGCAACCTGTTCCTGCGCCATCTTATCTGCCTGAGCGCGTACAGCGTTTTCATCAAAATTTTCTGCGGTGACAAGGCGATGCATTGTCTCCATTTCGCTAACATTAACGGGTGGCCTTTCGTGGCGTGCCCGCTGCATAAGATCTCGTAACTGTTGCCGTTGGTGTTCAGTTAAACTTATGCCGTCAAACATATGGCTCTGGCTGCTGCGCTGGACCCCTTCGTCTCCGGGGAGCCAGTTAACGCTGGTGACGACTTCAGCGGCTTGGCTATATGCACTTAGCGCCAGCGTTGAGGCCATGACGGCAGCGATAACATTGCGCATCACATACTCCCAAAACGTTTGTGTCGCGATTCAACGATAGAGAGTTTACGATGCAGGCTGCAAACATGCGTCAGGGGGTGTAAAACAACGTAAAGTCATGGATTAGCGAGCCTTGATGACGTAATTTCTGCCTCGGAGGTATTTAAACAATGAATAAAATCCTGTTAGTAGATGATGACCGGGAGCTCACCTCCCTGTTAAAAGAGCTGCTCGATATGGAAGGTTTTAATGTGCTCGTAGCCCATGACGGGGAACAGGCGCTGGCCCTTCTGGACGACAGCATCGATTTACTTTTGCTTGATGTGATGATGCCGAAGAAAAACGGTATCGATACACTCAAAGAGTTGCGTCAGACGCACCAGACCCCGGTTATCATGCTAACGGCCCGCGGGAGCGAGCTGGATCGCGTTCTCGGCCTCGAGCTGGGCGCGGACGATTATCTGCCTAAGCCGTTCAACGATCGTGAGCTGGTAGCGCGTATACGCGCTATTCTGCGCCGATCGCACTGGAGCGAGCAGCAGCAGACAACCGAAGCCGGTTCACCGACGCTGGAAGTGGATGCGCTAAGCCTTAACCCCGGTCGCCAGGAAGCCAGCTTCGATGGCGTGACCCTGGAACTGACCGGCACCGAGTTCACCCTGCTCTATCTTCTGGCGCAGCATCTTGGCCAGGTGGTATCGCGTGAACATCTTAGCCAGGAAGTATTAGGTAAACGCCTGACGCCATTCGACCGCGCAATCGATATGCACATCTCCAACCTGCGGCGTAAGCTGCCGGAGCGCAAGGACGGCCATCCGTGGTTTAAAACGCTGCGCGGACGCGGCTATCTGATGGTATCGGCTTCATGATTGGAAGTTTAACCGCACGCATCTTCGCTATTTTCTGGCTCACGCTGGCGCTGGTGTTGATGCTGGTTCTGATGCTGCCCAAGCTGGACTCGCGCCAGATGACCGAGCTGCTGGAGAGCGAGCAACGTCAGGGCATCATGATTGAACAGCACGTCGAGGCCGAACTGGCGAACGATCCGCCGAACGACCTGATGTGGTGGCGTCGTCTGTTTCGCGCTATCGATAAGTGGGCTCCGCCGGGCCAGCGTTTGCTGCTGGTCACCAGCGAGGGTCGCGTCATCGGCGCGGAACGCAACGAAATGCAGATTATCCGCAACTTTATCGGCCAGGCGGATAACGCCGACCATCCGCAGAAAAAACGCTATGGTCGTCTGGAAATGGTCGGGCCTTTTTCCGTCAGGGATGGAGAAGATAACTACCAGCTCTATCTGATTCGCCCTGCTAATACCTCACAATCAGACTTCATCAATCTGCTGTTCGACCGGCCTTTGTTGCTGCTCATCGTCACGATGTTAGTCAGCGCCCCGCTGCTGCTATGGCTGGCGTGGAGCCTGGCGAAACCCGCGCGTAAGCTCAAAAATGCCGCAGATGAAGTCGCCCAGGGCAACCTGCGTCAGCATCCGGAGCTGGAAGCCGGTCCGCAGGAGTTTTTAGCCGCCGGGACCAGTTTTAACCAGATGGTGACCGCGCTGGAGCGCATGATGTCCAGCCAGCATCGTCTGCTGTCCGATATCTCGCACGAACTGCGCACGCCGCTGACCCGCCTGCAGTTAGGCACCGCATTGCTGCGCCGCCGCAGCGGGGAAAGCAAAGAGCTGGAGCGGATTGAGATGGAAGCGCACCGGCTGGATAGCATGATCAACGACCTGCTGGTGATGTCGCGCAATCAGGCGAAAACCGCGCTGGTCAGCGAGACGGTGAAAGCCAACCAGCTGTGGGGCGAGGTGCTGGATAACGCCGCCTTTGAAGCCGAACAGATGGGGAAATCGTTCACCGTCGAGTATCCGCCGGGGCCCTGGCCGCTGTACGGTAACCCCAATGCGCTGGAAAGCGCGCTGGAGAATATCGTGCGTAACGCGCTGCGCTACTCGCATACCAAAATTTCGGTAAGCTTCTCGGTGGATAAAGATGGCATCACGGTTAACGTCGATGATGACGGCCCGGGCGTAAGTCCGGAGGATCGCGAGCAGATTTTCCGTCCGTTCTACCGTACCGATGAGGCGCGCGATCGCGAGTCTGGCGGTACCGGGCTGGGGCTGGCGATTGTCGAAGCGGCAATCCAGCAGCATCGCGGTTGGGTGAAAGCCGACGACAGCCCGCTGGGCGGCTTGCGCTTAACCCTGTGGCTGCCGTTGTACAAGCGTACCTGATTCTCCCGGCCTGCGCTTCGCCAGGCCGGGTTCGAAACGGGTAGCCCGGATAAGGCGCAACGCGCCGCCATCCGGGAACGCGCACGGGAGCGCTATTTCCCCCACAATCTCCGCGAATTATTTTCGATCTTCCCGCTCAGGCGCCGTTTCTGCATGGTACGGCTCCAGCTTACCGACAGCCCCGCCGCCGATAGCAGGCGGTGATACTGCTCGTCATCGAACGGCATTTGCCAGGCAATAGCTCCCGCCTCGTGAACGCTAACGTCGCTGAGGCGGGAAACCAGCGCCAGCGGCGCATCGCCGGACACTCGTCCGCCCGCCACTACCCGATACAGCCAGCCGGTTTTGCCGCTATTCTGCATAAGCTGCGCCATGTCGCTGACGGCAAAATGGTAGTTAAGCTTGAAGCACGGCGATCTCGGCTGCGTCACCTGAATCAGCGCCTCTCCCCAGTGGAAGATATCGCCAATATAGACATTTTTTTCCGTCAGCCCTTCGGTCGAGAGATTTTCGCCAAACGCCGGGGCGCAGAAAAGATCCGCCTGCTGCGGAAGTTCACGGGCCCAGTGGGCATAGTGTTCACGGGGATAGTGGCACAGCGCGCGGTCCGGCCCGCCGTGAATTTTCTTCTCCGCCTGCTCATCGCCCTCCAGCCCCAAATCGCCGAGGGTCAGTTCACCGTCGATCTGAATTTTACCGATGGCGCTTGGACGGCTGCCGTCGTAATCCCTTACCTTGCCCACAAAGACATTCACCGGATAGTGCATCGCTGCTCCTTTGCTGCGGATATAAAAAAAGCGAGCCATCAGACTCGCTTCTCGCTCAGCACAATGCAACCTTATTTTTTGGCGGCAAAACGCGCTGCGGCTTCGTCCCAGTTCACCACGTCCCAGAACGCTTTAATGTAGTCCGGACGACGGTTCTGGAATTTCAGGTAGTAAGCGTGTTCCCATACGTCCAGGCCCAGAATCGGGAAGCCGGAAGCGCCGGAGATTGCTTCGCCCATCAGCGGGGAGTCCTGGTTAGCGGTAGAAACCACCGCCAGCTTGTCGCCTTTCAGCACCAGCCACGCCCAGCCGGAGCCGAAACGGGTAGCAGCCGCTTTTTCAAATTCCGCTTTAAAGTTGTCAACGGAACCGAAATCACGCTCGATAGCCGCTTTCAGGTCGCCCTGCAGGGTAGTACCGGTTTTCAGGCCTTTCCAGAACAGGCTGTGGTTAGCGTGGCCGCCGGCGTTGTTACGCAGCACGGTTTTTTTGTCTGCCGGCAGCTGATCCAGTTTGGTAATCAGCTCTTCTGCGGACAGGTTCGCGAATTCAGGCAGGCTTTCCAGCGCTGCGTTGGCATTATTAACGTAGGTCTGGTGGTGTTTAGTGTGATGGATTTCCATCGTCTGCTTGTCAAAATGCGGTTCCAGGGCGTCATAAGCGTACGGCAGGGCAGGCAGTGTATAACTCATAATCATCTCCATTATTGTCGAGCGGCGGAAAGTGTTAATGCCGCGTAAGCAGTTGGTTCATTATAGTTAATTAAATGATATTGAAAACGCTTATCAATGCCGTATTTTTAATAAGGTTATAACAAGGGGGAATAGATGTAGTTTTGTGATACAGAACAACTAATTAAGTTTTTGGTTGCCAGGTTCCGCCTTCTGGTGGCAACAGCTTAAAGGCGGAAAAACTGACCGATTTTTACACTCATCGGGTCGGAAGAAGATTTATCCGATAAAAAATAGATGAGGATAAAATCAATGAATCACGCGATTACGATGGGTATTTTTTGGCATTTGATAGGTGCAGCCAGTGCAGCCTGTTTCTATGCCCCGTTCAAGAAAGTTAAACATTGGTCCTGGGAAACAATGTGGTCAATCGGCGGGATCGTCTCCTGGCTGATCCTCCCCTGGGCCATCAGCGCCATGCTGCTGCCCGACTTCTGGGCCTATTACGGTTCTTTTAACGCCTCCACGCTTCTGCCCGTTTTCCTGTTCGGCGCCATGTGGGGCATCGGTAATATTAACTACGGCCTGACGATGCGCTATCTCGGCATGTCGATGGGGATCGGCATCGCCATTGGTATTACGTTGATTGTCGGTACGCTCATGACCCCGATTCTCAATGGTCAGTTTGATGTTCTCATTAACACTAAAGGCGGCCAGATGACGCTGCTCGGCGTGCTGGTTGCGGTGATTGGCGTGGGCATCGTCACCCGGGCAGGCCAGTTGAAAGAACGCAAAATGGGCATCAAGGCCGAAGACTTCAATCTGAAAAAGGGCCTGCTGCTGGCGGTGATGTGCGGCATCTTCTCCGCAGGTATGTCGTTCGCCATGAACGCCGCCAAGCCGATGCACGAAGCCGCCGCCGCGCTCGGCGTCGACCCGCTTTACACCGCGCTGCCAAGCTATGTGGTGATCATGGGCGGCGGCGCGCTGGTTAACCTCGGCTTCTGCTTTATCCGGCTGGCAAAAGTGAAAAATTTGTCGATAAAAGCCGACTTCTCGCTGGCAAAACCGCTCATCATCAGCAATATCCTGCTTTCCGCGTTAGGCGGCCTGATGTGGTATCTCCAGTTCTTCTTCTACGCCTGGGGCCACGCCAGCATCCCGGCGCAGTACGACTACATGAGCTGGATGCTGCATATGAGCTTCTATGTGCTGTGCGGCGGGCTGGTAGGCCTGATCCTCAAAGAGTGGAACAACGCCGGTCGTCGTCCGGTGGGCGTCCTCAGCCTCGGCTGCGTGGTGATTATCATCGCCGCCAATATCGTCGGTCTGGGAATGGCGAACTAGCGTCGTCAGGCGGCGGCGCGACTGCGCTGCCGCCACTGCCCCGGCGTCATGCCTATCTCGCGGTTAAACACTACCGAAAAGTAGTTACTGTCTTCAAACCCGCACTGCATCGCCACTTCGCCAATCAGCCGTTCGGTATGCTGCAGCAGATACTGCGCGTGGCAAATACGCAGCTGGCGCAGGTAGTGGTTGATAGTCATCCCCGTCTGCTGACGAAACTGCTGGCGCAGCGCGCGCTCGCTGCACCCTTCCCGCTCGCAAAAACGGTCAAGAAAGAAGGGACGATTGAGGCTGCCCGCCAGCTCGGTGAGCAGCTTATCGAGCAGCGCTTCGCTTTGAGTTGCCGCCAGATTATCGGTGGCGTAGCGATAGCGCTGAAGAATAAGCACCAGCTGCGCAAACAGCAGTTCGGCCATATTATTGGCCTGGGCATCGCTACGACAGCTCTCATGCTCCAGCTGGGTAATCACCTGTCTGACCTGGGCCATGCCGCTGCTGCCAATCCGCCAGTGCGGAACCCACGGGGTGCCGAACAGGCCCGGAATGTGCGCCGCCCAGTCAAAGTTAAGCCGCAGCCGATCCGGGCAATAAATGACGTTTTGCAGGACGAGATCGTTTACCGAGGCGTAGGAGTGCTTATCTTCCGCGCGGATATAGAACAGATCGCCGCGGGTAATGCGCCACGGGCGATCGTTAAGAACGTGCAGGCCGTTTCCCCGCCACACCAGCACCAGTTCGCAGAACTCATGGGTGTGCTCGGCGAAGACGTTTTGCGGATAGCGATCCGCTACCGCCACCGCCTGAGCGGGGGAGGCAAAAAATTCATCTTTGCGAAGAATCAGCTGACCTGCCACGACATCAACTCCGAACATAAATAACGTTTCATTATTCGCGTTTATGTCTGCTAAAACGTTGACTGCTCTCCCGTTACTGAAGAATGGCGTCGCGCCCCTGGCGAATATCGCGCGGAGACCAGTCAAATTCACGGCGAAAAAGCGTCGAAAAGTGGTTACTGTCGCCGAATCCGCAGCGATAGGCGATATCGGTCACGCTGTCATCGCTGTGGCGCAGCAGATGGCGCGCTTTCATCAACCGCACCCGATTCAGGTAGCGCTGCGGCGTCAGTCCGGTTTGCTGTTTTAACTGACGATGCAGAGTTCGCAAGGAGAGCGAAAACCGCGCCGCCACCTCTTCCCAGCAGATATCTTCAGCAAAATGATCTTCCAGCCAGGCCATTAAATGGTTGAGCCGCGCGTCATTGTTGGCTGCGCCTTCAGCGAGGCTGCTTTTACGCAGGTGCACCAGCAGCTGCATAAATAAAATCTCGCGGCTGGCGATGGCGTGCATATCCGCATCCGCGCCAACGTTCTCCATCTGCTCCACAATCTGCCGCACCTGCTGCAATGCATTCTGATTCACCCGCCAGTGTGAGAGATAGTTCCCCTCCTGCTCCTGCGGCAACAGTTCGTTCAGGCCGGACAAAAAGCGAAATGCGTCCGGCGCGCGATAGAGCACATTAGTCAGGCATAAATTATCCGTGTGCTCGTAGAGATGACGATCGTGATCGCGGATAAAGCACACCGATCCGCCGCTGATGGTATAGGGCTGGCCGTTGAAAACGTGAATCCCGGTGCCGTGCTCCACAATAACAATCTCATGAAAATCATGATGATGCTCAGGAAAAGCGGATTGCGGGAGCCGCGGCTCAATGGCGACAGCTGAAACGCCGGACTTAAAGAAATCCACACTGTGCAACATAGTCATAGCCGCTCCTCGAAATGAGAAAAGTTATCAATCAGTGGAGCAAATAGTAATTAAGGGGCGGCGATCCGGCCTTCAATTTTTGACCGCAAAATTCGTAAAGCCTGCCGCTTTTTCAAGAAATGGCGGGAAAGATCGGGAACTGCGGACAACATCACATCCCTCCATGCAGCGCAGATAAAACGAAACTGTGACCTCTCTCACGGTCACCTTTGCTTTCTTGCCAGCGGCCAATTTTCCCTGTCAGTAACAAGAAGGTGAGCCTGAGGCGACTTTTTTAGACTGCATGCAATGATTTTCACAAGGATCTTCCCATGAGTTTTCGTCATTGTGTCGCCGTTGATTTAGGCGCCTCCAGCGGGCGGGTGATGCTCGCCGGTTATCAACCCGGGCAGCAAACGCTGGCGCTGCGTGAAATTCACCGTTTTACCAATAGCCTGCAGAAGGTGGATGGTTTCGACTGCTGGGATCTCGATAGCCTGGAAGGGGAAATTCGCCGCGGTCTGGAGAAGGTCTGCGAACAGGGCATCCTGATCGACAGCATCGGCATCGATACCTGGGGCGTGGATTATGTCCTGCTGGATAAAGCGGGCCAGCGCGTCGGCCTGCCGGTTTCCTATCGCGATTCTCGTACCCAGGGGCTGATGCGCCATGCCGAAGAGCAGCTGGGCCGGGCGGAGATCTACCGCCGCAGCGGCATTCAGTTTCTGCCGTTTAACACCCTTTACCAGCTCCGCGCGCTGGTTGAACAACAGCCGGAACTGGTCAGCCAGGCCGCGCATGCGCTGCTGATCCCGGACTACTTTAGCTTCCGCCTGACCGGCAACATGAACTGGGAGTACACCAACGCCACCACCACGCAGCTGGTCAACATTAACAGCGATAACTGGGATGAAGAGCTGCTGAACTGGAGCGGCGCGCCGCGCGAATGGTTCGGTACGCCGACGCACCCCGGCAACGTTATCGGCCACTGGATATGTCCGCAGGGCAATAACATCCCGGTGGTCGCCGTCGCCAGTCACGATACCGCCAGCGCGGTTATCGCCTCGCCGCTGGCCAGCAAAAACGCCGCGTATCTCTCTTCCGGCACCTGGTCGCTGATGGGCTTTGAAAGCAAAACCCCCTGCACCAGCGATGCGGCGCTAAAGGCCAATATCACCAACGAAGGCGGGGCCGAAGGCCGCTATCGGGTACTGAAAAATATTATGGGTCTTTGGCTGCTGCAGCGGGTGCTCAAGGAGCAAAACGTCAGCGACCTGCCGGCGCTGATCGCACGCACCGCTGCGCTTCCGGCCTGCCGCTGCGTTATCGACTGTAACGATGACCGCTTTATCAACCCGGACAACATGAGCGCGGAAATCCAGGCCGCCTGCCGCGAATCCGGGCAGCCGGTTCCTGCCGGCGACGCCGAGCTGGCCCGCTGCATTTTCGACAGCCTGGCGCTGCTCTACGCTCGGGTGCTTAATGAACTGGCGGCGCTGCGCGGTCAGCCGTTCAGCCAGCTGCATATTGTCGGCGGCGGCTGCCAGAACGAACTGCTCAATCAGCTTTGCGCCGACGCCTGCGGCATCACCGTGGTCGCTGGCCCGGTTGAGGCCTCCACCCTGGGCAATATCGGCATTCAGCTGATGACCCTGGACGAGCTGCACAACGTCGATGAATTCCGTCAGGTCGTGCGGCAAAACTACGCCCTCACCACCTTTACCCCCAATCATGAAAGTGAAATTGCCCGCTTTAGCGCGCAGTTTCAGCCACAACAGACCAAGGAGCTTTGCGCATGACCACTCAACTTGAACAAGCCTGGGAAATTGCCAAACAGCGCTACGCCAGCGTCGGCGTGGATGTCGAGGAGGCCTTGCGCCAGCTGGACCGCCTGCCCGTTTCCATGCACTGCTGGCAAGGCGACGACGTCGTCGGTTTCGAAAACCCGGAAGGAAGCCTGACCGGCGGTATTCAGGCCACCGGCAACTACCCGGGGAAAGCGCGTAACGCCAGCGAGCTGCGCGCCGACCTTGAGCAGGCGTTGAGCCTGATCCCCGGGCCAAAACGCCTGAACCTGCACGCCCTCTATCTGGAATCCGACGCGCCGGTAGCGCGTAATGAAATTAAGCCAGAGCACTTTAAAAACTGGGTTGAGTGGGCGAAAGCCAACAAGCTGGGGCTGGATTTTAACCCCTCCTGCTTCTCGCATCCGCTGAGCGCTGACGGCTTTACGCTGTCGCACGCCAACGATGAAATCCGCCAGTTCTGGATCGATCACTGCAAGGCCAGCCGCCGTATTTCCGCTTACTTCGGCGAGCAGCTGGGCACGCCGTCGGTGATGAATATCTGGATCCCGGACGGCATGAAGGATATTACCGTTGACCGCTTCGCGCCGCGCCAGCGCCTGCTGAACGCGCTTGATGAAGTGATCAGCGAGAAGCTCGACCCGGCGCACCATATTGACGCCGTAGAGAGCAAACTGTTCGGTATCGGCGCGGAAAGCTACACCGTCGGTTCCAATGAGTTCTATATGGGCTACGCCACCAGCCGCCAGACTGCCCTGTGCCTGGATGCCGGCCACTTCCATCCGACGGAGGTCATCTCCGATAAGATTTCCGCCGCCATGCTCTATATCCCGCGTCTGCTGCTGCACGTAAGCCGTCCGGTACGCTGGGACAGCGACCACGTGGTGCTGCTGGATGATGAAACCCAGGCCATCGCCAGCGAAATCATCCGCCACGATCTGTTCGACCGCGTGCATATCGGTCTCGATTTCTTCGACGCCTCGATCAACCGCATCGCGGCGTGGGTGATTGGTACCCGCAATATGAAGAAAGCGCTGCTGCGCGCTCTGCTGGAACCAACCGAGCAGCTGCGTCAGCTGGAGCTCGACGGCGATTACACCGCCCGTCTGGCGCTGCTGGAAGAGCAGAAGTGCCTGCCGTGGCAGGCCATCTGGGAAATGTACTGTCAGCGTCACGATACGCCGGCAAGCAGCCAGTGGCTGGATAACGTACGCGCTTATGAAAATACGGTTCTGAGCCAGCGCGGGTAATGCCTGGACTTCCCCGGACGCAGCCGGGCTACGAACCGGTAGCCCGGATAAGCCATTTACGGCGCAATCCGGGGGCTTGCACATATTCAGGGCGAGGGGCCAACCCCGCGCCGAATCAACAGGAAAGACAAGACTATGCAGACCATTATCGACGCCTGGTTCGTCCAGGGCATGATTAAAGCCACTTCCGACGCCTGGCTGAAAGGCTGGGACGAGCGCAACGGCGGCAACCTGACGCTGCGCCTCGACGAAGCGGATATTGAACCCTACGCGGCGGATTTCCACGCTAAACCGCGCTATATCGCCCTGAGCCAGCCGATGCCAACGCTGGCCAACCAGCCGTTTATCGTCACCGGTTCCGGTAAATTCTTCCGTAACGTCCAGCTCGACCCGGCGGCGAACCTCGGCGTGGTGAAAGTCGACAGCGACGGCGCGGGATACCATATTCTTTGGGGTCTGACCAACGATGCGGTACCGACATCCGAGCTACCGGCGCACTTCCTGTCGCACAGCGAGCGCATCCGCCTGACCAACGGCAAAGACCGGGTGATCATGCACTGCCACGCCACTAACCTGATTGCCCTGACCTACGTGCTGGAGAACAACAGCGATCTGTTCACCCGTAAGCTCTGGGAAGGCAGTACCGAATGCCTGGTGGTCTTCCCGGACGGCGTCGGCATTCTGCCGTGGATGGTGCCGGGCACCGACGAAATCGGCCAGGCCACCGCTGAGGCGATGCAGAAACACTCGCTGGTGCTGTGGCCGTTCCACGGCGTTTTCGGCAGCGGCCCCAATCTGGATGAAACCTTCGGCCTGATCGATACCGCCGAGAAATCCGCTGAGGTGCTGGTGAAAGTCTATTCAATGGGCGGGATGAAACAAACCATCACCCGCGAAGAGCTGGTCGCTCTTGGCAAACGCTTCAACGTTCAACCGATGCAGTCCGCGTTAGACCTTTATCAATAACAACATCGCGCCCCGCTCACCGAGACGGGGCGAAACATCACCTGCAAACCCTACCAAACTGACTCTTGTGGAGTAAAAGCAATGAAAACAAAGACAAGCTTGATCCTCACCGTTGCCATCCTGGCGTTGTCCGGTTCCGCTTTAGCCGAAGTCAAAATCGCCCTCGTGGCGAAATCATTGGGAAATGGATTCTTCGAAGCAGCGAACGTCGGCGCGCAGGAAGCGGCCAAAGAGTTAGGCGATGTCAAAGTGATCTATACCGGCCCGACCACCACCACCGCCGAAGCACAGATCGAAGTGCTGAATGGTTTGATCGCCCAAGGGGTGGATGCGATCGCCATTTCCGCTAACGATCCCGATGCCGTGGTGCCGGTGCTGAAGAAAGCGATGCAGCGCGGCATTAAGGTGGTCTCCTGGGACTCCGGCGTCGCGCCGGCGGGACGCCAGATCCATCTTAATCCGTCCAATAACGCCTTGATTGGCGAAACCAACGTTAAGCTCGCCGCCGATGCGCTGAAGGCGCTGAACGTGGAAAAAGGCGATGTGGCGATTTTAAGCGCCACCCCAACCTCCACCAACCAGAACATCTGGATTGAGGAGATGAAAAAGGTGCTGCCGCAGTATCCGTCCGTCAATCTGGTGACCGTCGCCTACGGTGACGATCTGTCGGATAAAAGCTACCGCGAAGCGGTGGGCCTGCTGAAGTCATATCCTGACCTGAAAGTGATTGTTTCGCCTTCGTCGGTGGGGATCGTTGCCGCCGCGCAGGCGGTGAAAGATCAGGGCAAAATCGGCAAGGTCTACGTGACTGGCCTGGGGTTGCCATCGGAAATGGCGGGGGCGATTAAGTCCGGCGCCAGCAAAAGCTTTGCTATCTGGAATCCGATCGACCTTGGCTATGCCGCCACGTATCTGGCCGACGATTTAGTCAAAGGCACGGCGACCAAAACCGAAGCCAATATGGGCAAGCTGGGCAAAGTGAAGCTCGACGCCGACGGTAGCGGCGCGATGGCCGAACCGTTCGTCTACGATGCGAGCAATATCGATAAGTTCTCGAAGATTTTCTAACCCTGCTTCCTCACCCCGGCCCGCTCCCGAAGGAAGAGTGAGAAAGCCAGGCCCTCTGCGCAATGCTGGCAGAGAGCACTGAACGGTTCCCTCGCCACTTTGGGGAGAGGGTTAGGGTGATTTTACGGAGAACTATCATGTCAGCATCCACCCCACTGCTGTCGCTTAAGGGCATCACCAAGGTTTTCCCCGGCGTGCGCGCACTTGAGAACGTACAGCTCGATCTCTGGCCCGGCAAAGTCACCGCCTTAATCGGCGAAAACGGCGCGGGCAAATCCACGCTGGTCAAAGTGATGACCGGTATTTATCAGCCCGAAGAGGGCGAGATTCTCTATAAAGCGATCCCTATCCAGCTGCCGACCCCGGAGTCAGCGCACAAGGTCGGGATCACCGCCATTCATCAGGAAACCGTGCTGTTCGACGAGCTGTCGGTCACTGAAAATATTTTCGTCGGCCAGTATCTGCATCGCGGTCTGCTGAAGAGGCTCGACTGGCCCGCCATGTACCGCAAAGCCAGCGAGATTCTCACCCGCCTGGAGGTGCAGATTGACCCGCGCGCGACGTTGAAAACCCTCAGCATCGCCCAGCGCCATATGGTGGCCATCGCCCGGGCGCTCTCCTTTGAAGCCCAGGTGGTGATCCTCGATGAGCCGACTGCCGCACTCTCACAGCATGAAATTCTGGAGTTTTATCAAATCGTTGAGCGCCTGAAGCAGGACGGCAAAGCGATTCTTTTTATCTCGCATAAGTTTGATGAGATTTTCGAGCTGGCGGACTACTACACCATTCTGCGCGACGGCGTTTACGTCAGCTCCGGAGCGATAAACGACATCACCGAAGAGCGGATGGTGGCGATGATGGTGGGCCGCGCGATTACCCAAACCTACCCGAAAGTTGACTGTACCCCAGGGGAAACGGTGCTGGAGGTGCAAGACCTCTGTCACCCCACCGAGTTTGCCCATATCAATTTCAGCCTGCGCAAAGGGGAGATTCTTGGCTTTTACGGCCTGGTGGGCGCCGGGCGCACCGAGCTGATGCAGGCGCTCTCCGGGGTCTCGACCCCCTCCTCCGGCAACATCGTACTGAAGGGCAAAGCGATGCGCTTTCGCCAGCCGGCCGACGCCATCAACGCCGGTATCGTCTGCGTGCCGGAAGAGCGGCAGAAGCAAGGAGCGATTATCGCCCTGCCGATCGCCCAGAACATCAGCCTGCCGCAGCTCAGCAAACTCAACCCCAACGGCGTACTGAACGACGCCCGCGAATGGCGGCTGGCGGATGAGTACGCTTCGCGCTTACAGGTCAAAGCCTTTAGCTGGCGGCAGGCGGTGGAAACCCTTTCCGGCGGCAATCAGCAAAAAGTGGTGATCGGCAAATGGCTGGCGACCCATCCCGAGGTGATTATCCTCGACGAACCGACCAAAGGCATCGATATCGGTTCCAAAGCGGCGGTGCACCAGTTTATGTCCGAACTGGTCAGCCAGGGGTTGGCGGTCATTATGGTCTCTTCGGAGCTGCCGGAAGTGATGGGTATGGCCGACCGGATTATCGTGATGCACGAGGGGCTGATGGTGGCCGAGTATCGCGCCGGTGAAGCGACGGCGGAAACCATCGTCAGCGCCGCCAGCGGCGTGAATCAGGAGGCAGCGTAATGGGCAAACAGCTGCTTAAACACCGCGAAGCGCTGCTGGCGGCGGTGATCATTTTGATGATCGGCGCTATCGGCAGCCGGGCGCCGTCGTTCGTCTCGCCGGGCAATCTGGTGGAGATGTTTAACGACACCGCCATTCTGATCATCCTCGCCCTCGGGCAGATGATGGTGCTGCTCACCAAAGGCATCGATCTGTCGATGGCCGCCAATCTGGCGCTGACCGGAATGATCGTCGCTCTGCTCAACGCCCAACATCCGGGTATCCCGGTGACGGCGCTGCTGGCGCTGGCGACCCTGCTTGGTCTGCTGATGGGGATGATTAACGGCCTGCTGGTCTGGCGGCTCGGTATTCCGGCCATCGTGGTCACGCTGGGCACCATGAGTATTTATCGCGGGATTATCTTCCTGCTTTCCGAGGGTAGCTGGGTTAACTCGCACCAGATGAGCGCCGATTTTCTCGGCCTGCCGCGCGCCTCGCTGCTGGGAATGCCGCTGCTGAGCTGGTGCGCTATCGCCGCGCTGCTGCTGGTGGGCTATTTCCTGCGCTACAGCCGCACCGGCCGGGCCTTGTACACCGCGGGCGGCAACGCGACGGCGGCGTACTACACCGGGATTAACGCCGGGAAGATGCAGTTTGTCAGCTTCTGCCTCTCCGGCGCGCTGGCCGGGTTCTGCGGCTATTTGTGGATCTCACGTTTCGCTGTCGCCTATGTCGATGTCGCCAACGGTTTTGAACTGCAGGTGGTCGCCGCCTGCGTCATCGGCGGCATCAGCACCATGGGCGGAACCGGTCGCGTGCTCGGCTGCCTGTGCGGGGCGCTGTTCCTTGGAGTGATTAATAACGCGCTACCGGTGATCGGTATTTCGCCGTTCTGGCAAATGGCCATTTCCGGCGCGGTGATCGTCATTGCGGTGCTGCTTAACGAACGAGGCAATAAAGGCCACGGACGGTTAATCCTGCGCGACGCGGCATTAGCCCGACAGAAACAGGCGGTGAAATCATGAGCAAAATGATGATGTCTGAAGAGATGAAAAGCGTCCCGGCCGCGCCGTCGCCGCTGCGCCGCTTGCTGTGCTGGGAAGGTTTTCTGCTGGCGGTAACCCTGGCGGTATTTATGGTTAACGCCCTGGCATCCCCCTGGTTCCTTAATATCTGGAATCTGTCGGACGCCACGTTTAACTTCACCGAAAAAGCGATCATCGTGCTGCCGATGGCGATGCTGATTATCGCCAGAGAGATCGACCTTTCGGTAGCCTCGACGATGGCGCTGAGCTCAACGGCGATGGGCTTCTGCGCGGCAGCGGGTATGGATACGCCGCTGCTGGTGGCCGTCGGGCTGGGCGTGGGGCTGCTGTGCGGCCTGTTCAACGGTATCCTGGTGACGCGCTTTAACCTGTCGTCGATTGTGATCACCATCGGCACCATGAGCCTGTATCGCGGGATAACCTACATTCTGCTGGGCGACAAGGCGCTCAATCACTACCCGGACAGCTTCTCCTGGTTTGGCCAGGGCTACGTGTGGGGCGCGCTCTCTTTTGAGTTTGCGCTGTTTATCCTTCTTGCTGCCGCCTTTACCTTCCTGCTGCATAAAACCAACTTTGGCCGCCGGACCTACGCCATCGGCAATAACCCGACCGGAGCCTGGTACTCCGGGATTAACGTCAAGCGCCACAACCTGATGCTGTTTGCGCTGGTCGGACTGATGGCCGGCCTGGCGGCGGTTCTGCTGACCTCAAGGCTCGGTAGTACCCGCCCGACGCTGGCGATGGGCTGGGAGCTGGCGGTCGTCACGATGGCGGTACTCGGCGGCGTCAATATTCTCGGCGGTTCCGGCAGCATGGTGGGGGTGATTATCGCCGCTTTCCTGATGGGGCTGGTGACGTTTGGCCTGAGCCTGCTCAACGTGCCGGGCATCGTGATGTCGATCATCATCGGCGCGATGCTGATTGTGGTTATTTCGCTGCCGATTATTACCCGGCGGATTTTGCAACGAAGACGAATTTAATTTCCCCTTCACCCTAAATCCCGGAGGCGGTGCTACGCACCTGTCCTGGCTACCGGCCTGCAGACGCCAGTGAACCTGTAGCCCGGGTAAGGCGCCAGCCGCGACCCGGGAGCAGGTGAAGGGAAACGGATTACCCAAATCAACATTAAGGAGAATTATCATGAGTTTTATGTTGGCACTACCCAAAATCAGCCTCCACGGCGCGGGCGCAATCGGTGATATGGTTAAGCTGGTGGCAGGTAAAGGGTGGGGTAAAGCGCTGATCGTCACCGACGGTCATCTGGTCAAGATGGGTCTGCTCGACAGCCTGTTTACCGCCCTGGATGAACAGCAAATGTCTTATCATCTGTTTGATGAGGTGTTCCCTAACCCAACGGAAGCGCTGGTGCAAAAAGGCTACGCGGCGTATCGCGAGGCCGGGTGTGATTACCTTATCGCCTTCGGCGGCGGCAGCCCGATCGATACCGCTAAAGCGGTGAAAATCCTCACCGCCAACCCGGGGCCATCGACCGCCTACTCCGGCGTCGGCAAAGTGAAAAACGCCGGGGTGCCGCTGGTAGCAATCAACACCACAGCAGGAACAGCCGCGGAGATGACCAGCAATGCGGTCATTATCGACGCCGAACGTCAGGTGAAAGAGGTGATCATCGACCCCAATATCATTCCCGATATTGCCGTCGATGACGCCAGCGTGATGCTGGATATCCCGCCGTCCATTACCGCCGCCACCGGCATGGACGCGCTGACCCACGCCATTGAAGCTTTTGTTTCCGTTGGCGCGCACCCGCTGACCGATGCCAATGCCCTGGAAGCGATTCGCCTGATCAACCAATGGCTGCCGCAAGCCGTGGACGACGGGCACAATCTTGAAGCCCGCGAGCAAATGGCGTTTGGCCAGTATCTGGCGGGCATGGCGTTTAACAGCGCCGGTCTTGGCCTGGTGCATGCGCTGGCTCATCAGCCGGGCGCTACCCACAACCTGCCGCACGGCGTGTGCAACGCCATCCTGCTGCCGATCATCGAAAACTTTAATCGCCCGAACGCGGTTGCCCGTTTCGCTCGCGTCGCGCAGGCGATGGGCGTCGATACCCGCGGCATGAGCGATGAGGCAGCCAGCATGGAGGCCATCAACGCCATCCGCGCGCTGAGTAAACGCGTCGGCATCCCGCAAGGCTTTAGTCAGCTTGGCGTTAGCAAAGCCGATATCGAAGGCTGGCTGGACAAAGCGCTGGCCGACCCGTGCGCGCCGTGCAACCCGCGCACCTCCAGCCGCGACGAAGTCCGCGACCTGTATCTGGAGGCATTATGATCCGCAAAGCTTTCGTGATGCAGGTAAACCCGGACGCGCATGAAGAGTATCAGCGCCGCCATAATCCCATCTGGCCGGAGCTGGAAGCGGTGCTGAAAGCCCACGGCGCGCACCATTACGCGATTTATCTCGATAAAGAGCGCCATCTGCTGTTCGCCACGGTGGAGATTGAATCCGAAGCGCGCTGGAACGCCGTCGCCGGGACCGAGGTGTGTCAGCGCTGGTGGCAGCATATGCGCGATGTTATGCCGGCCAATCCGGACAACAGTCCGGTAAGCGCGGAGCTCAAAGAGGTGTTTTATCTCGATTAAATCCATGACGGCCCCGCTGCATTTAGCGGGGCCACCGCTTCAGATCGAAGAGCGTTACATCGTTCCGGGAACGGGCGTGGCCCTGAAGGCGTTTACCGCCCTGTCCATCAGCACCCGATCGTCGCTTCCGCTATCCAGTATCGTGTTTTGCGCGGATTCTTTTTCTACCTGCACGGCAACCGCATCAAGCTCCTTTAACCTGGCCGTCGTCAGCAAAGCGCTGACCTGCGCCGCAAAGCAGGCATCCTCTTCGGAGGGCTGCGCCTGCGCCGCTGACGTCTCCGTGGTCGCCACGATATGGTTATTGGCAATATAATTCCCTTTCCCGGAAACCAGCCGGATGATGACCGGTTTTATTCCCAGCGGCTTGAGATACTGGCTATCAATCGTTTCGGAAATATGATTGGCAATCAACGAATTATGACTACCATTGATATGCAGCAGACCATAGGCATCATCCAGGCCGTTGTCATAGGTCTGCATCGGCGGCCAGGGTTCGCGATCGCGGAAAAAATGATTGGCCGCGATGAGATTCTCCGCACTGTTATTCTCCAGTACCAGCATCCCTGGATAAAATGAGTGCAACCGATTACCGGTCACGGTAGAACGAACAACGCCAGATAAATGAACGCTGCTGGCGCCACGCGGAAAGATATTATTGCCAGAAATTAATAACCCACCAAAGTTTTGGGCATAAATCGAATAGCCTTTATAGCCTGCGCCAATCAGGTTATCGGTTATTTTAGAAGCCTGTCCAGCGCCACGAAGCTCGATGCAGTTGCCGCATTCGGCGATAAAGTTATTATGGATCGCCATAGCATCACTATTGTACGTCGTGAGACCATGCTCAAGATAGATAAATCCCATGCCGGTAATCCGGAAAGCATCCTGAGCGCTGGCGATATAAATCCCGGTTTTGCCGTTAATATAGCTATTTTCCGGATCGTTGTTTCCCAGCCCATCATCAATAAAATGCAAGCCATCAATACAGAAGTTTTCAAACGCCACTGAACTTATTCGCGGTGCTCCGCTGCGTTTCACGTAAAATGCAGCGCCAGCGTGTTCTTCATCACCGGGCTGCGGGCAAAGATCGACCAGGATACGGCTGCCACCCGGCCATATATCATGCAAATTCGCCCACTCGTCAGCCGGCGTATTAAAGCGAATACTTGAAGAGACAAACCCGTGTCCGGCGCCCATTATTTTTAAATAACTGATATCAATCAAAACCTGAGTCGTCAGATAATAATCGCCGGGCGGGATATAGATAGCGGCGCCGGGTTTTCCACCATTATTCATGTCGGTTGCGGTTTGCCGATTTTTAATATCGAGAATAATACTGTTGATAACTTCGCCGATATCCTTATACGGATTACCGATATGCCACTGCGTCACGTCATAATAATTATTATGCGTCATGGAGAACCTCCTCTGCTATGAACAGAAAATCAATTAAAAAAAACTGTTTTGATTAACACTGATATTTAATGATAAATAATACGGATAGCCTGATCCGCTGGCGATTAATCGCGTCCTTTTTCCAGTTCACGTTTTGCAAGATCGGCTTTGATTTTTTCAAGGAACGCGTTATTCAGCTTGAAGTAGCGCACCAGATACGCGCTGATAAAATAGCTCACCATCGGCAGTAGTGAGAACATCATGATGATGCCCTGAATGGTCTGCGCATTTTGCTGCGGCTCATTAGCGACATAGCCGGTAAACGCCAGAATCCACGCGACGATAGCGCCGGCCACCGCCAAACCCATTTTCAACATAAAAAGGTTACCCGCGAAGGAGATACCGGTCAGGCGCTTGCCGAACTTCCAGTCACCGTAGTCATCAACGTCGGACATCATCGCCCACAGAATCGGGCCTGACTGAATTAAATGCAGAACGTTAATAATGATGAATAACGCCATCAGCGGGGTCAGGGATTGCGGATCGATAAACCACAGCGCAAATGACAGAACACCGAGAATAATATTAATAATGCGGAACAGCGCGAGTTTATCAAAGCGATCGGTCAGCGGTTTGGCAAGCACGCTGCCCAGCATATTACAGGCCACGCCCAGCGCCATAAACAATGTGATAAATCCGACAGAGGCCTTCATCACATAGGTAGCATAATAAATGGTGACGCCGCCGCGGATGAAGGCCGGGAAAACATTTAGAAAGGTTATAGAGATCATCAATAGCCACTGATCGTTCTTGATAATATCCCGCAGGTCTTTCTTTAATGACTCGTTTTCCTTAACCGACACCACGCGCTCTTTTATGCTGGAAAAGCAGAAGAGGAACATCAGGGTTGCCGCGCCGCCCATAATCATCATCGTCAGCTGGAAACCGGAGGCGCGGTCGCCATTACCCAGCCAGTCCGTTAACGGCAAAATAGATGAGGAGATAATTAACGTTGCCAGCCCGTTAAGGAAAAAACGCCATGACAGGCAGCCCATACGCTCTTTCTGATTGAGAGTAATCACGCCGCCGACCGAGCAATAGGGAATATTGATCGCGGTATAAATCAGCGACATCATTAAATAGGTGACCCAGGCATAGATAATCTTGCCATTCATGCTTAGTTCTGGCGTAGTGAACATCAGCACCGCACCCAGCCCAAACGGAAACGCCATCCATAATAACCATGGGCGGAACTTACCCCAACGGGTCACGGTGCGGTCGCAGATGGCCCCCATCAGCGGATCGCTAAAAGCGTCAAAGATACGGATAACCAGGAATAAGGTCCCCACAACTCCGGCACTTAAACCATACACGTCGGTATAAAACCATGTCAGATACAGTGCGAGCACGCTCCATATCATTCCTGATCCGGCGTCACCCATGCCGTAGCCGATCTTCTCCCTCAGCCCCAGCTTTTCATAAGCGCTTGGCCTTTCCATTGCGGTAGCAGACATAAATATACCTATTTTTTTATTAAAAGGGACCCATGGCGCCAGTCGTCGCGCCATTGCTAAACATAAATCTTTTACAGGGTAGTAATATTAATTTTTACGCTGCTCTCACGAATAATTAACCGAGAGACAATTTCGTGCATTTCAATACTGTCCGGCTGCTGTTGATATTTCACCATCTGGAAAGCGAGATGAGCGATTTCACTTACCGGCTGCGCAACGCTGGTAATTCTTTTTGTTTGCGCCAGCAAGGTATTATCAAAACTGGCAATCGCAATATCTTCTGGAACGGCGATGCCTTTTGCTTCTAGCCCATCGATAAGATAGTTTGCCGCAATATCGTTATAAACTAACAGACATGTACAGGTTCGCTTCGGCTCGCTGAGTTTCTCAATAATATCATCAAGAATGCTTATATGACCTGAGACCTTCTCACCCTCACCTTTTGTTATCCAGAACGAATTATCTTTGGCAAGCTTTAAACCGTGACTCGCTATTTTTTTGCTGTACGACGATACCTTGCGGTTATCAACGCCTTCCTGGGCAACAAAACCAAATGCAACATGTCCGGTGTGTATGAAATGCTCCGCAATACTTTCAGCCCCGCGATCCTGATTAATCGATACAGAATTAAAGAACCGGGACACCTGCGTAACGACGACAACCGGGATTCGGGTAATAGTTAACCATTCTGAAAGACCGGCTTCTGCTTCTGTCGGCACCCATAGCAAACTGTCAATGCCCATCCCCACCAGGGTATGAATAATATGCTTATCTTGTTGCGGTTGATTCTGGTGCGTTTTGACGATCACCGATTTACCGATGTACCGGGCCTCTTCTTCCACTGTCGCTAACAGTTCACAGAAGTGAGGATTGACCAGATTAGGCACAACCACACCAATCAGTCCGGAACATTTACCGCTAAGCTGAAACGAACTTTTGCTGGGAACATAGCAAAGATAATCCATCGCCTCCCGCACCGCCTTACGCGTTTCCGCGACCACGCTGGGATGATTATTCAGGACTCGTGATACGGTTGCCGTCGAGACCCCAGCTCTTTTTGCTACGTCTTTAATCGATGCCATGGTAATTGAATACGCCTTCTGACTCCTGGAGCTCACTATAAATTGTGAGCTAAATCGAAAATGTAAGCCAGTTCACATGTTGTCGCGTTACATGGAATGACGTTTAGCCTTCGCAATTTTATTATTCCTTACATAGCTTAAAGACCGGACTATACAAAAGCATAACTCAGCGTAAAAGAATAATATATTATGTCAAAAAAATATTGCTGGTGGTCGTGTGGGATTTAGCTGAAAGATATTGAACGCATGAAGGCACCTCATCCTTTTTGCCGAGTAAACGACAGAGTGTCAGATGACATCTTCACTCAGGATGAGGCATGAGAAGTGCTGGCTTAATTATATATAGCGGCTACCGTTCGTTAAAGTAATGTGCAATTTAATAGAATGTACTCTGGCTATAACGATAATTATCAGAAGAAATACTTAAAGCGCACCCGCGCGCCGTAGCGATCGTCATCATCCCCCTGACTCAGCTTGTCGTCGCTGTCGAGAAAGGAGTAGTAAGCGCCGAGATAAATATTAAAGTTCTGCATGTTCATGACGTTCGGAATTTGATACGAGGCGTGCAAAGTATGAATATTGTAAGTGCCCTGGTCCTTAATCCAGCAGTCGTTCTCGCAAATCACGCCGGCATAATCGCTGATTTTATTATGCGCGTAGATATATCCCAGCTCAAAGCGCCGCCATAGCGCGTTCACCCCGGAGGTGAAATCCTTCTCGTTATTGGCATCCATATAAGCGGTATTCAGGTTTACTACCACACCGTCCGCCGGGTCGCTCTTCAGGCCGTTCCAGGTCATGGTCAGGCCATAGCCGGTGCGGTCAGACTGATCGACGAAGTGACCCTGCGTATCTTTATAGCCGTAGGCATTCTGTACCACGTTCGCTTCCACGGCCGCCGCAACGGAAAATTCATCCTTTGCCCAGGACACCACCGGACGCAGGTACGCCACGTTCTTTTTCTGCTCCATGTCGCGACCGTGATAACCGCCGTCGTTATACAACGAAGTTCCGTCTTCCAACAGTGTATTAAGCTCAAAATACCAGTTATCTAACTGTTTACTCAGCAAGAAGTTACCGCCTGCGTCAGAACGACCGCGTCCCTCTTTCATCATATAGATATAGCCATGTCCGTCACTGTACAGGTCGTTAGCGGTATTTCCTGAGTGCTCAACGAAGGTATCCTGATTTAGCGGGAACATATCGTACGCCTCAAAACGCCCCACTTTCACCTTCCAGTCGTTCTCTTGACCAAAGAAGAAAACCGCATCATCAAGGTTCATCGAACCGGTCATGTCCGCTAGCGGCTGGATAGAGAACCCGGCAAAATAGCCGTTTTCCATTTTACGGATACCGTCAAAACCGAGCAGAATGCGGCCGTTTAAATCCCACTTATCATAGGTTGTATCGCTGCCAACGTCGGCATTGGTCATGGCCAGCAAGCCATGTTTGCTTTCCGCATCCATATTGAATTCGACATCGCCGTAGATTTTCAGATCGCCATAGCCGGATAATTTCAGCTCAGGAACTGAAATATTTTTTTTACTCTCAGCGGTCGGGGCCATGCTTTTAACCGCTACGCTGGTTTGCGCCGCCTGTATAGCGGAATTCTGCTTCGCCTGTAAATCCCGCACCTGGCCTTCGGCCACCGCCGCCCGGCTTTCAGCGGCGGCAAGCCGCGCTTCAAGCAGCTCCATCCTTTGTTCCAGCGTCAGATGATTATTTTTCGCTACCGCTGAACCGGTTATCAAAGACAAACCTATGGCTATCGATAATGCTGTTTTATTCATTTTTATTTTCCGGAGGTAAAAGAGGGCCAGGTGAGTCATAAACTCACCCGTATATATTTTTATTTTTTATATCAGGAAGATTTTCTATTTTATTATTGAAGTTCAGCCTGCGAACAGCTGATATTTATTTTTATCCTCATCGGTAATGTCTCTTAATACCCGACAAGGGACGCCTGCGGCGACAACATTTGCCGGTATGGAACGGTTCACCACGCTCCCGGCGCCAATGACCGAGTTTTTTCCGATAGTGACGCCAGGATTGATAATCACCCCGGTGCCCAGCCAGACGCCGTCTTCAATAACCACCGGCAAAGAGAACTGCTGCTGGGTGTGGCGCAGATCCGGATGGATCGGGTGGCCGGCGGTTGAAATCGTCACATTTGGCGCAAACATCACGTTATTACCAATGGTGATCTCAGCATCATCAACCAGCGTCAGATTAAAGTTAGCGTAAAAATTATCGCCAATGGAGATGTGAGTTCCGTAGGCAAAATTAATCGGTGGTTCTATCCAGCATTCTTTACCCACGCGGGCAAACATCCGCTGAATAATGTCATTTCTTAATTCCTGGTTAAACGGATGGGAGTGGTTGTACTCATAGGCTCGCGCCTTCCCCATCAACCGCTGCTGCGGTAAGCCATATCCTGAATCAATATAGAGCTCGCCGCTGTTCATTCTTTCTTTCATATCCATCATACAAACCGCTCCTGTCACGGTGAATAATTGCTCCGTTGGCTAAACCGTCATAGCGCTATCGCTAATCTTTTCCGGCTTTGCCTTACCCGATAAGGTAAAGGCGGATATTAGCGTAACGGCCAGGGCAATTCCGCCGAGGATCATATAGGTGTCCTGGAAGCCGATGCGGTCATACATGTTGCCAGCAAAAGCGGAGAGGAAGATCGCCGCCACCTGTTTGGAAAACTGGAAGCCAACCAGATAAATCGTCGCCGACAGGCGGACGTCAAATACGCCGGTGATATATTTAAAGGCCCCTACCAGCAGGAACGGCACTTCCAGCGCGTGGAGCATTTTCAGCGCCACCACTTCCGCAGCCGTCGTGGCAAACGATGAACCGATCATCCTTGCCGCCATCACCATTCCGGCAATCAGTAACGTATTTTTCGCCCCGATGCGGTTAATAATCCACGGCGAGCTGAACATAATAATCGCGTTGCATATTTCCCCGGCGGTGGTCGCAAAACCAAAAGCGCGGGTGCCCGACTCCGGGGTGGCAAAAAAGGATTTAAAGAAGGTGGCAAACTGCTGATCGAAGACATCATAAACGCAGGCGACGCCGATGACGTACAGAATAAACATCCACATTTTGCGCTGGCGGAACATGCTCACGGCAGTTTTTAAATCCACCGCCGGACGATTGGCCCCTAAAGAATCCATCACCTGTGCGCTCTGACTGGCCTGCGGTTTAGCGATAGCCACCAGCACAACCAGTACCAGCGCGGCGGCGGAGCCCATCCAGAACACCCACTCCGGGTTAACGCTGAACAGCATCCCCGCCGTGGTGGCGCACAGGGCCCAGCCGAGGCAGCCAAAAGTCCGCGCCTTGCCGTATTCAAACCCGCTATTGCGGCTCACGCGTTCGATATAGGCCTCCATCGCCCCGGCGCCGGCGGAGAACACAAAGCCAATATAGGCTCCACCGCTCAGCGCGCCGAGCCAGATATTGGTTTTCAGCAACGGCGCAAAAACGTAGAGGAAAAAGGGCGCGATCAGCACCAGCAGCACGGTGACAATCCACATCAGATGCTTTTTCAGCCCCAGCTTATCGGAGATCACGCCCAGTATCGGCTGAAAACAGATAGCAAACAGCGACAGGCTGGAGAAAACAATCCCGGTCTCGGTTTTATTCAGGCCGATGACATCCGATAACCAGATCGGCAAAAACGGAAAGCAGGTGGCCATAATGAAAAAGTAGAGAAAGAAGAACAGCCCGAAAATCCAGAAATTGGGGTTGTTTTTATGGGTACAGACGGTCGGGTTCATGGTGTATTCCTCAAAAAGGGCCGCCGCGCGGCCCGTCGTCATCACACGCGTTGCAGGCCAATCAAAATGGCGCTTTCCGGGTCAAGGATTGGCAGCGCCAGCCCCGCCAGTTGCAACCACTCGCCGCTTACGGTCTGCGGCGTCGTCATCCATTCCGGCAGCTTACGCATGGTGTGGCCGCCCTCTCCCGTAATCTGAATATTCGGATGGTCGAGCAGCGTGACCTGGTAGCGCGCTCCCGCTTCCAGTCCCGGCACGCGCAGCGGCGCCATCAGGGTGTAGTCCGGCATCGCCAGCTGGCTGACGAGGAAAATCGCCTGGCTCCGATCTTCGCTTACCACGCCGTGCGCCAGCGTCGTGGCGTCCGGCATATCGATACGCCACTGCACGCCGTGATGAATCACATCGCGCCACTGCTTATGCAACGCCGCGTATTTGCGGTAGCCGGCACGCTCTTGTTCGTCAGCGCTTACCGGGTCCAGCTCAAGCCCCATATGGCCGAACAGCGCCGTCAGGCCGCGAAATGCAATGCTGTGCTGGCGGAAGGTGGCGTGACAGTGGCGGTTGCCGATATGCGCGCCCATGACTTCCGGCGGGAAGAAGTAGCTCATGCCGCGCTGGATAGTGTTGCGCTCCAGGGCATCGTTATTATCTGAAGCCCAGAAGCGATGGCTGCGCTTCAGCACTTCGTAGTCGATTCGCCCGCCGCCGGAGGAGCAGGACTCAAATTCAATATGCGGGAAGCGAGCCACCAGCGTATCGAGCAGGCGATAGAACTGGCGGGTTTGCGCATCGGCGGCAGCTTTACCGTTATGCCCGGGCTGTACCAGTTCGCGGTTCATATCCCACTTCACATAATCCACCGCGTGCTCGCCCAGCAGCCAGCTCATCCGCTCCAGCAGATAATCAAAGGCTTCCGGGATATTCAGATTCAGCACAAATTGATGGCGCCCGGGAAGCGGCGTATAGCCCGGCAGCGCCAGCACCCAGTCAGGATGCGCGCGGTATAAATCGGAGTCAGGGTTAATCATTTCTGGCTCAACCCAGATGCCGAACTCCATGCCCAGCGATTTTACGTGGTCGATAACCGGGGTCAGACCGTGCGGATATTTTTGCTCATCAAGATACCAGTCGCCGAGCGCCGCCCAGTCGTCGTTGCGCCCTTTAAACCAGCCGTCATCAATGATAAAGCGCTCAACGCCCAGTTCCGCCGCCTCATCCGCCATGCGCATGATGTACTGCGGGTCGTGGTCGAAATAGATCCCTTCCCAGGTATTGAGATGCACCGGGCGCGGTTTGTTGCCCGGAAAGCGAATAATCCGTTCGCGCAGATAACGATGGAACTGCTGGCTCATGCCGTTCAGCCCCTGCGCTGAATAGCTACCGTAGAGGTGCGGAGTCCACAGGGTTTCCCCCTCCGCCAACGCCATTTCGCCCGCCAGATAGAGCGCTTCCGCCTGCAGGTAGCGACGGCCATCGGTTTTCACTTCCGCCCGCAGGCGATGGTTACCGCTCCAGCCCAGATGCACGCCCCATACTTCCCCCTGCATCTCGCTAAAGGCCTGGCTGCCGGTAATCAGCGCCGGAAAATGTTCATGGGAAGTGCGTCCGCGACGGTTTTCCAGCACGAAGCTGTCATGTTCAAGGAGCAGACGATGGGGCTGGAATTCGCGGATCCAGCGGCCATGAAAGGCCATGACTTCGCGGGCGCGCTCGGCGACCGGTAGCGTGACGGCCAGGCGATCTACCTGCCACGGCTGCGGACGCAGGTTGGTCAAGCCATGGCGAACGCTCAGCACGCCGCTGTTATCAAGCTGAATTTCACTGCATAACCGCAGGCCTGCCTGAGCATCTTCACTGATGATGGTTAAATTCTGCCCATCCTGCGCCACCTCGGTCGTGGTGAACATCGGCGAAGCGTCCAGCCCCTGACGGTGGCCTTCGATGCCCGGCGCGCCGAACAGGCCGTGACCCAGCTCAGCCATTAAGGTCACCGGTGAATCCACATCAAGACGACCATTGGCCACCGGGCGGGCAATGCTCAGGGCATCCTGCGGCGAAAAATGGCTTAAATGCGGCCCCCAGTAGATAATTTCGGCGAACGGGCGGGTTTTGATCACCACATCAGCCGCTGCGCTTTGCAGGCGTAAAATCGAATCAGACATCAGACTTCTCCACAACAAGGAATAGCTTACTGTTGATCCGAAACGTTTCGGACGCCAACCAAAACGTTTCGGATCCGTGATCGAGTTCAGGAAATTAATCTGACGGGAGGGGAATCAGGCAGTTTCGCCGGGGATAAATTCAGGCTGCCAGAGCACCTGGAGAGAGGCGAGATCGTCGCCGGCGATTAAGCGGCGAACCATGCTGGCTATCTGGCGGCCCACGCCCTGCCGGGTGGACTGGATCACCGCGCCCACCGGAGTTTCGATGATGCTGTCCTGCGGCAAGCCATCATAAACCACCAGTGAGACGCGATCGGAGCCGGTAAGACGCCCGAGCTGGGCAAGTGCCATCGCCGCGCCGTCGCCGTGGGTGTTGCAATCGGTGACTATCGCCGTAGGCGGTTCGGGCAGACGCAGCAGCTCCATCGTCGCCTGAAACCCTCCGCGGCGGGTGGGCGACACGCTGCGCAGCCAGGTTTCCGCCAGCCCCGCTTCGCGCAGGGCTTGCAGGTAACCATTGCGGCGCTGCGTAATAAACGCCTGATTGTTATTTTCGCTCAGCAGCGCTATACGCTGGTGCCCCTGGCTAATCAGATGGCGGGTTGCGCGGTACGTTCCCGCCTGGTTATCGAAATCAAACCAGGCATAGGGCTGTGGCAGACGGCTGCGCCCCAGGGCGAGAAAAGGAAAGCCGGAAGAGAGCAGCTGAATCAGGCGCGGATCATCGTCCAGAGTATGGGCAACAATCAGCGCATCAACACGACGACTCTGCACCATACGCATATAACCGTGTTTATCAGCCTGTTCGTCATCGGCTATCAGCAGTAAATCGATCTCATAGCGCGCCAGCTCGTGGCTAATCTCGCCGACCATCTCAAGGAAGACGTTGTTATTCAACGGCGCGGGACGCACGGGAAAAACGAGGCCGACGGCGTCGATTTTGCCCATTTTCAGGCGGCGCGCAAAGGTGTTTGGCCGATAGCCGCGACGCTGCGCTTCGGCCTCGACGCGGGCGCGCGTCTCCTGCGACACGTCGTCATAGCCGTTCAACGCGCGGCTGACGGTTGTAACCGAGATCCCAAGTTCTTTAGCAATGGCTTTCAGCGACATAAGTTTCCCTGTCTTCGCGGGAGAATGCGGCTAGTGTCCCGCAATACGGGCATGGCGTCCACCCTGCCGCCGTGACTAGTTCTGCTCGGCGACCAATAGCGCCTGGGTATCCGGTTCCAGCGCCTGGAAAACGTGCTCCCGATCGGCGGGATAGCAGATGTAATCCCCCTCTCCCAACTCTTCCGGCGCCTCCGTGAGGCCGACCCGCGCCCGCCCCTGGGTGATAATAATATGTTCCACGGAACCCGGTGGATGAGGGTGAGAGATACGGTCAGCCCCCGGCTGGGTTAGCAGGAGATAGATATCGCGCCGCGCGCCCGGCGGGCAGGCGGCGAGTAAAATTGCCTGATAGTTTGCCTGCTCGGCAATCACTTTCGTCCCCTCGCCGCGGCGGATCACCTGGGTGGTGTTGACCTGCGGCTCCAGCAGCCGGGCAAAAGGAATATCGAGGGCCACGCACAGCGCCCACAGCGTTTCCAGACTCGGGTTACCGTTACCGGACTCCAGCTGCGATAACGTTGATTTGGCAATTCCCGCCCGTCGCGCAACTTCAGCAAGGGAAAGACCGGTGCGCGCGCGTTCACGAACCAGGCTTTTGGCAATCAGGCTAATTGGCTGAGTCATCCAGCCCTCCGTGTTTTTTATAACGAACGTTTCGTTCGTCTTGAAATACGATTCTGTTGCGTTCATTATAATGGAAATTCGTTCGATATGGCTAAAGAGTATGAAACATCACTTCGCCAGTCTTAAAGGCGACACCCTCAGAGCAATTGTTTTAGTCTGCCTTGCAGTGGGCATCGTTGGTATGTCCTATGGCTCGCTGGCCATCGCCTACGGTTTCCCGATTTGGGTGCCCTTTGTGCTTTCGGTCAGCGTCCTGGCGGGCGCCTCGGAGTTTATGTTTATCGGCATTGTCGCCAGCGGCGGAAATCCCCTGGCGGCGGCGGCAGCCGGTTTACTGGTCAACGCTCGTCATATTCCCTTCGGCGTGACGGTTCGCGACCTGGTCGGCCAGCGCGCCGCCAGCTTCCTCGGCTGCCATATTATGAACGATGAAAGCGTGGTGTTTGGTCTGTCGCAGAAAACCCCCGAGCAGCGGCGGGCGGCCTACTGGCTGTGCGGTCTGGGCGTGGCGCTGATCTGGCCATTGGGCGCGCTATTGGGCGCGGGGGTCGGCAAACTGCTCCCGGCTCCGGAAACCATTGGCCTCGATGCGGTCTTTCCGGCCATTCTGCTGGCGCTGGTGGTTCCGGCATTTAAAAATCGCACCACCTTGATCCGCGCCTGCAGCGGAGCAGCTCTGTCGCTGGCCGCCGTACCTTTTGCGCCGGTTGGTCTGCCGGTTTTGCTGTCGCTGTTTGGCCTGCTGACGAGGAGAAAATAATGGGCAATATGACGCTATTTATCGCCGGTATCGCGATTCTGTCGCTGGGCACTTACTTGATGCGCTTAGGCGGAGCGAAGCTCGGCAGCCGGCTGGCCTTTTCTGAGCGCTCACAGGCGCTACTCTCCGATGCGGCAACGGTGCTGCTCTTTTCCGTCGCGCTGGCAACCACCTTCTACGAAGGTGAACATTTTGCCGGGATGGCGCGGGTACTGGGCGTGGGCTTTGCGGTATTTCTTGCCTGGCGTAAGATGCCGCTGATCGTGGTGATTATCGCCGCTGCCGTGGTGACGGCGCTGCTGCGGATGGCGGGTTTACGATAAAAGCGCCCACAGGCGCTTTTATCGTTCTTCAGCCAGGTTAATCACTCAATGTATTAAACCATCTTACGAGCTGGTTATAGCTCGCCATGAGATGTTCAAAGGAGCCATCCACCATTTGCGGGGCGCCATCCATCAACATGGCTTCCCCAGACGTCAGCGGCGTGTTATCGCGAACGCGGCGGACGCGCGTTTTGGCATCCAGAAGGTACTTTTCCGCCGCTTCGATAAACGTCGGGGCTCTGATCTCACGCATCCGGGGACCTTTTTTGGTTTCGCCCTGTTTTGACTTCAATTGCTCAATTTGTTCACCCAGATCCTGGACGAGTTTCATCGCAGCATCGGTATCAAATTTATCCGCCTCAAGCGCCTGGTTAACCTTTTTGCTGGTCAACATAATGGATAGCGAATAGTAATCAAAAGACTTGCCTTCTTTGGCCTCAATCTTTTTCAACTGCTGTTCCTGACGGCGGTTATTAATTTCATGAATCGCTTCTGAGTAAGCATCTGATGCGGGTTTGAACGCGGCTAATGCCTGAATAAACTGAGTATGCAGCGCTTTGCCTTTAGCGAAAGCATCATCTTTATAATCTTGCTGTTCGTAATATTTATTCATCTTATTGATGACTTCTGCCAGCTTAATGGATGAATTAATATAAGGTAAAGCGAGATTATCGATAGGATCCAGCGACGGCTTTAAACTCGAAACGTGCGTCATATTGGCCAAGCACTTATCAAACTCTGCGGAAACATCCGTGATACCACCAACACTCTTTTCTTTTCCGGTGGGACCGACCTTCAGATCGTCTAACCAGCGAGCATAGTATTTAATGCTACGATAAATATCTTCATCGATATCATTATAACACTCAATATATACGCTCATCTTTTCGCTAATAATGCGGTCTGGGCTGGCGTTTTTAACTTCCTTGTTATCTGCACCTGAAGATGCGGATGGACTAGCCGGAGCTGCTGCAGGAGCAGGAGCGCTTTCGGGTAATTTATTATCGTCGCATCCAACAAGCCCCATTAATAAGACGCAGCTTATTGCTGCCGCCAATAAATTCCTTTTCATAACTATCCTTTATTAAAAACAATTAAACCAATCTAAAGACAGGAGGATAAATCATATCGCATAATCGTTTTATGCCGATACAAAAAAAGCGCCCGCAGGCGCTTTTAAACTAATGATGTTATTTAGCCTGACTAAATCTGTGCTGCAATCCAAAGAATAACGCGCTCGATATCCAGCGGTTTTTGCTGATCCACGGTCAATACCGGCCCCAGCCGCATTGGTTCCGCCTGCTGCGCCAGCCGAGCCAGTTCCGGCAGATACTCTTCGCCCGGATGCCCCGGCTTACGATCGTGTAACCGGCTGGCATAGCGCGCCACCGCAAGCTCAGGCGGGATGTGATTCCAGACCTCCAGAACCTTTTCAACGCCCGCTTGTTGTAGCAGCTGCTGCAGCATGTCGCGCGGTTGAAAGCCAAACCAGGCGTCAATGAGCCAGATGCAGCCTGCCGGTGACTGACCGACAATCGACCATATCACTTCATACGCGGCGCAGCCCAGTTGCCGGTTGAAGGACCGATCGATCCCGGTAAAGCACGCCATAAACGGCTCTTTAATACCGTCGATGGTCAGCTGCGGCAGATTAAACGCTGCCGATAGCTGCCGGGTGACGGTGCTTTTACCCGAGGCGGGAATGCCGTTAATTAAAATTACCGTTTTGCAGCCGGGTGTGAGATATCTGTTCATAGCAACGCAACGACCTCCTCCTTGCTGCTGGCGGCCCGCAGCTTCTCCATGGTCTCGTTATTATCGAGCAGAGCAACAATCGCACGAATCCCCTCTTCTATATGGGCATTGCTGTCCTGCGCGCCGAACATAATGACGATATCCGCCTTCTCGCTATCAGCAAACTGAATTGGCTTATCCAGCACAACAAGGCTAAAGCAGTTGCGCTTTACGCCGCACTCCGGTCTGGCATGCGGGATGGCGATGCCCTCATCAAAAACGTAATAGGCGCCATGATGCAGGGTATTATCGATCACCGCCTGACCGTAATCTGCCGAGATATATCCCTTTGCCACCAGCGGGCTGGCCGCCAGTTGGATCACCTTCTGCCAGTCGGACTCCGTGACGCCGACCTGAATCGCATCGGCCTCAATAAGCAGTTCTTTTATCGTCATTATCACTTCCTATATATTACGGCGAATAACATTACGTAACTCATCAATGCGCACAAAAAGCGCTTCTATTTCCTGGCGATGCGTATGGCTTTTGGCATATACCGACAGCGCCCGGTTATAAACCAGCATTAATGCTTTCTGTACTTCGCCATTTCCCGGGTCGCCCCGTAATTCGCCTTCCAGCCTGGCGATTTCCCCCGCCAGCTGGCGGGACTGTGCGTCATAATCCTGCGGCGGGCTACTCTCTTTTTTCCACAGCGTTTTCAAAGATTCAAACATAGCGAGCTCCTCCCTGACGGACAGCAGGGCAACGGAATACGATTAAAAATAAAGTATTATTTAAATAGCGCGATTTTTTCCATTAATACCTGGGTGACCGCATTATTCGCCGGAATTAAGAATTTGCGCACGCTGTCGTTAACTTTGCCTTTTTCAAAAGTGGTTTTACATTGATCGACCCACTGAACGTTCATTTCAGTACCGACGTTCACTTTGTTGATGCCTTCCGTTACGGCCAGGCGCATATCATCATCGCTGACGCCGGTACCGCCGTGGAGCACTAACGGTACGCCTGTGGCGGCGCTAATCTCTTTCAGCCGCTGATGCTGGATCTGCGCTTTGCCGGTATAGAGGCCATGTACCGTGCCTACGGAGACCGCCAGCATATCCACCTGCGTCTCCTTCACAAAGCGTTTGGCGTCTTCCACCGTGGTGAAACAAATATCTTCTGCGGCAACGGCTTTGCCATCTTCCGAGCCGCCTATTGCCCCCAGCTCGCCTTCTACCGTGATATTCCGCGGGCGCGCCATCTCCACCACGATACGCGTATTGCCGATATTCTCCTCCAGCCCCAGATGGGAGCCGTCATACATCACTGATGAAAATCCGGCATCCATGGCCGTTTCAATGGCGCTGATATCAGAGCAGTGATCCAGATGCAGACAGGTCGGCACGTTTTCACTTTCCGCGAGCGAGCGCACGGCATCCACCAGTAAACGATAGCCGAGATATTCCGCCGTCCCGGTAGAGATTTGAATCATTAATGGGCTATCGCTTATCTGCGCCGCTTTAAAAAAGGCGGGCAGCATTTCAATACAGTGCAAATTAAACGAGCCAATGGCTTTAAAATCTCTTTCCTGCGCAATTTTCAGAATCGCGTTGAAGTTATACAGACTCATGAATGTTTTCCCCTTTTGGCTTAGCTGATTTACCGTTTACGAACCATGCCAGTGCGGCAACAAAAACAATGAACAGAGCAACAAATAGCCAGTTATTCTGGAAGGCGTGGCCCAATACCAGACCGGAACTAATGACGTCAGAATCGCTGAAAGTGACGCCGGTAAAGCCGTAGCTTTCCAGCATCGGCACTAAAATGGCGGGCAGAAAGGTAATAAACAGGCCGTGAATGACGCCGCCAATCATCGCTCCGCGCCGGCCGCCCAGCGCGTTGCCAAACACGCCTGCCGTACCGCCGGCAAAGAAGTTGGTTAACAGGCCGGGCAGGATCATCGCCAGACCAAACATCGGGAATACCAGCATGCCGATAATGGAGCCGACGGTCGTTGCCAGGAAGCCGACAATCACCGCATTGGGCGCATAGGGGAACAGTACCGGGCAATCCAGCGCGGGTTTTGCATCCGGGACAATGCGCATGGCGATGCCGCGGAATGCCGGAACCAGCTCGTTAAGCAATAAGCGCACGCCGCTATAGAGAACGAATACCCCCGCCACAAACTGTATAGACTGCATAAAGGCGTACATCAGGTAGTTAATACCGCCGGAAAACTGCGCGATATATTCCGGGCCTGCGGCAAGCGCGGGAATGAGGTACATCGGCACCATTACCACCGCCATCGCAAGGTAGGTATCCTGGAGGAACTTAAAGTTATCAGGTAGCTCAAGATCTTCGGTTGAGCGGGAACCTTTCCCGACCACTTTAGCCACCGCCGCCTGCACCAGATAGCCGATGGTGCAGAAGTGCCCCAGCGCCACATCATCGGAACCGGTAATACGTCTGACCACCGGCTGCGCAAGAGCGGGCATCAATACCGCCATTACGCCGCCGAAAATACCGCCGGTTAAAATCAGCGACAGTCCGGTCAGCCCGGCTTTATAGCCTATTACCGCGCCGATGGTCGCCATCCACAGCAGAGCCTGGCCGGTCAGGAAGATATATTTGAGCGGCGTCAGGCGGGCGATAATAATGTTAACGGCAAAAATGACCATCAGGGTCAGCGCCACTTCGGAACCTAATTCACGGTTGGCTAACCCGGCGATGGCGGCAACATCAGTAATGTAGCCTTTCATGCCGAATCCCTGGGTGAAGATATCGTTAAGGAACGTTAGCGTGGCGACAATAATGTTGATTCCGGCCATCATTATTAAGAAACCGAGCAGCGTTTTAAAGGTTCCCTCCGCCGTTTTGCCCGCTGATTTTTTTTGTAAAATCAGGCCCAGCATCGCAATAAATGCAATTAATATCGAAGCCTGGCCGAGCAAATCTTTGACGATAAACTCTACAAAGCTATTCATAATCTGCCACCTTCAGGTTACGCTCTTTTAAGAATGCGACGATTTTGGCTTCAACCTCATCTTTATCCGTCAGTTTATGCAGTACCACCACACGTTTAATTTCCTCCTCACTGGCGTCTGCGGTTAATATATCGGCAAAGGTTTTTTGCGTCAGAATCATGTCTGATTTAAACGCCCCGGCTTCGGAAATTGTGGTATGTTCAATCTGCGCCGGAATTTCCAGTTTCTTTAAAACCGCCTTCGCCGTCATTTCGATGGCAAAGCTAGAACCGAGGCCGCAGCCACATACGCAAAGAATTTTCAGCATGTAGGGTCTCCTCAAATAATATTGAGTTGTTTGGCAAGTTTATAATGGTGTCCTTCGGTATCGACCAGACGTTTTTTCATACTGACTAAATCAATCGGAATAGGTTTGTTACTGGAATTAATTATAATGGCTTTATTTTTCATGCCGGACTGAATGCAGCGAACCACTTCGCAGGCCATAATCGTCCCCTGATAGATTTCTTCGCAGGTCGGGTCGCCGCTGCGTAAACCGTAGCCCACGATGGTTTTGCGGATGCGTACGCCAATTTGCGGTTCAAGCTGCTTAATCATGGTATCAATGGCCCCCTGAAAACCGGGAGAATACTCTCTGGTGTAGCCTTCAGAGCAGAGGATCACCACGCTATTTTGCTGTTTTAGCTTGTGCTTCACCCGCTCGGCCAGCGCTTCTAACGGCATCTGTGATTCCGGAATCAGGGCAATATCAGCATTAGATTTAATAGCGGATTGCAACGTTAACTCTCCACAATAGCCTCCTAATATTTCAACCATAAATACCCGACCCGGTAATGCTCTTCCAGTATTTCTTAAACGGGAAACTTCTTTAATAATCTGCTCGCAGGCAGTAGAAAAACCAATCGTATAATCGCTGCCGTATACATCATTATCGATAGTCATCCCGACGCCAAAGCAGTTAATATCAAATTCACTCAGCGTATTGAGAAACTGCAGGCTGCCGTCGCCGCCGGCCATAATCAGCACATCGATACGCAATGATTTAATTTTTTTAGCTATGGTTTCATATTCACTGCGCAACAGCTTGCGGCTGGTCCGACCGGATGTGATGATCGGAATAGACGTTATGGAGAAATCAACCAGATCGCGCCACGCAACTTCGTGATGATTTTTATCCAATAACCCGGGTATGCCCCCGTTAAAAACGGTGATATCGGCGCTCGCCAGTCTGGCAATCTGAAATATAAAGTTATTAATTCCAGAAACATCGCCACCGCTAATAACAATGCCAATTTTCATTGTCTGCCCCCGCCGTTTTTCCTGCCAACATTTTTCCCCGACTTCAAGGCTGTTATTTGCAATAGAGATCACAATATGTCGATAAATTTAGTCACACCTAATATTGACACCGGGTTTATTATCATGTTTTTTGTGATCAATCTCTCCTTTATAAAAGGCGATCGCCTTAACAATTATTTTTTTATTTTCTTTAAGATCATTAAGTTGCCTGAATGAGCCGTTCTGCGGCCAGCTTGACGGTTTCGACCAATAAACCCGGCGGTAATGAAAAGGCGGAAATGTGATAAATAGCGCATTTTTTTGCGTCGGGAGGGTTCACAGCTCTTAATCTCGCGGTTCAGGCTGTCACGCTCGCGATGGAGAGACCAGATGTTATCCCCTGTAAAATCTGTGGCGATCTTCATCACACTTCAATCAAAACACAGTTTCATTTTTATCTAATGCCGTAGAAAGTACTCAGTGTCTAATAAAAACAGTAGTGTCTAGTGTCTAAATAAAATCGACGCTATTTTCTACTCTACGCGGGGCATTGAGAGATGGCGCTGTCGGCAAAAGAAAAATTATTCCAGAAAATAGTCACCCATTACGCGCAGAAAGCCGCAGGATTCACGGCTCAGGACTGTGCGGATTTTATGCAGGTTAATCGCAGCGTCATTAGTCATTATCTCAATAGACTGTGCGATGACGGTCATCTGCGCAAAGAAAACACCCGTCCGGTACGCTTCTATGTACAGCAAAAAGGCGGGGAAACTACTCAGGCGTCTCGCATAGTGTCGAAAAAACATGACGCCTTTCTGCCGCTGATTGGTGCCCACGGGAGCCTGGCGGAAGCCGTCGCGCTGTGCCGCTCTGCGGTGGACTATCCGGACGGCTTACCTATCCTCTTGTCCGGAGAAAGCGGCGTCGGTAAAAGCCATCTGGCGACGCTGATCTATCAATATGCTATTGAGCGCGGGGCTATCGCGGCGGACAAACCCTTCGTCGAGCTTAACTGCGCGGATTACGCTAACAACCCGGAGCTGCTTTCGGCGACACTTTTCGGCTATACCCGCGGCGCCTTCACCGGAGCTGACCGCGAGAAACGCGGCGCCTTTGATGATGCCGATGGCGGATTTCTGTTTCTTGATGAAGTGCATCGCCTCTCGGCAGAGAATCAGGAAAAGCTGTTTCTGTTTATGGACAAGGGGTATTTCTACCGTCTTGGCGATAATCGCACGCGCCACCCTGCATCGCTGCGGTTCATCTTCGCCACCACGGAAAATATCGACACCGTACTGCTCAATACCTTTCGCCGGCGTATCCCGGTGCGCGTCACGCTACCCAACTATATTTCACGCCCGCTTACCGAACGCGTCGCTCAGGTTAGCCATTTTTTGCATCAGGAAGCGCTCAGCCTGCGGCGCAGTATCCATCTCGATAACCAACTGATGCATCAGCTGGTAACCTCCCCGGTACGCGGCAATATCGGCGAGTTAAAAAACCAGATCAAAGTAATGTGCGCCAGCGCCTGGAGCGATAGTCGCGAGGCCGACGCCATCACGCTACGCGGCCCCATATCCGGCGGTGAGATAATTAGCATTAACGCTAACCCACATGATGATGCGCTGAATATTAGCCATCTACTGCCAAAAGCAATGCGCGACGACGTTATTTTTCGCGACTTTTGCCATAGCGGTAACGTGCTGTTGCTGAATCGCAAAATGGAACAGCGGCTGACGACGTTCGGCGGCGCAGTTGCCGCCGAGTCGCTGTACAGCGGCTATATCTGGCAGAACACCGTTCATGCTCTGGAGGAGCTGGAGAACTTGACCGGCGTCTCCTGTAGCCTGGAGATCCGCAAGGCGATCTGGCTCTGTCTAAGCTATGCGCTCCATGCTCCGGAAGAGGCGGTCGACCCAGGCGAACTGCAAACGATTTCCGATTATGTTTCCGGAAAGGCGCGCCTGCTGGCCGAGGAGTGCCTGGCTTTACTTAGCAAACATGTCACACGGCAGCCGCTGCCCCTGCTGCTCCCGCTGCTAAGCTGCGCATTTCACACCCTCGCCGGTGAAGACGATCCGATTCAGGGCATTATCGTTTCCCACGGCCGCGCCACCGCGTCGAGCATTGCCGGGATCGCCAACCAGCTGACCGGCGGCTATTACTTTAAAGCCTTCGACATGGCGAACGCGACCTCTACCCGAGAGATCATCGACCTGCTGATTGCTCACGTTTCGCGCCTCAGGCAAGGAGCCGGGCTGATTATCCTGGTGGACATGGGGTCGCTGAAAGAGATCTATGAAGAGATAAAGCTCCATCTGCATGGCGAACTCCTGGTTATCAATAACGTCAGCACGGCCATGGCGCTGGATATTGCGGGTAAAATTCAGGATAAGCTGTCGATGGAGGCGATTATTGAAAGCGCTAAAGGTGCGTACGAGGTGGAAACGCGCTACTACGCGGGCGTGTTACCAGGCAATAAAATTATTATCTCCTGTATCTCCGGCGAAGGGATCTCCCGCAAGCTAAAAGATATTGTCCAGCGCTTCCTGGCCCAGGAGGAGATCGACATTATTACGATGGAGTATGACGATCTGAAATGGAAAATCGCCCATGCTGACCCGGCGCTAAACGGTACGCGGCTAATCATCACCACGACCGATCTGGAAGCAGGCTATATTCCTCTGCTTAGCGTGGAACAGCTGATTAAAGAAAAGACGCTGGTGTTAAAACGCGACTACTTCAACGGGCTGTTGATGGAAGGCGGTCTGGAGCCCATGATTGATGAAGTGGTTAAACTGTTTACCGTCGAAGGCGTCGCCAGCCGCCTTAACTTCCTCAATCCGGTAGTGATTATTGATGAAGTCGAAGCGGTCATTAAGCAGTATGAATCCTTCTACAAAATCCATTTTGAAAGCTATCTGCGCATCAACCTGTTCATGCACATCGCGCTGATGATCGAACGGGTCATGGTCAACAATGGGGTCCGCCATCGCGAAGAGGCGGAGTTAACGCTGGAACAGCAGGCGTTTGTCGCCGTCCATGACACCTTTTTTCAGGCTCTGAACCGCAAATACAATATCACCCTGCCGCTTACCGAAGTGCTGATGATTTATGAAATTATGGAACCGTGGATTGCCTTTGATCCCGGCCATTAATCCCCCGCCGCCAGCTTCGGCTGGCAAATCTGTCGACACTGCATAAGCTGCCTATTCAACACTGCAAAGAGCGTCCAAAAAAATATTTTTATCCTTTAAAATCATATAAATAAAAACATGGCACGCTGATTGCTAATTCTTTCTCAGACACCTGTAAAGATTAAGGAATACGCAATGCGAGAGATGTACATCGCAACTCACGGCCGCTACGCAGAAGGGATAGTGTCGGCATTAAATCTGCTGATTGGCGACGACCATGGCGTCACGCCCGTTTGCGCCTACTGCGGCGAAATTGGCTCAACCGCAGAGTTAGCAGCCCGTTTTGATGTTATAGCCCAACAGGCTGCCGGTCGCGGCAATGAGCTGGTGCTGTTTACCGATATGCCGGGCGGCAGTGTCAACAATACCGCTGTACAGATGATGGTTAAATATCCCCACGCTCACGTAATCAGCGGCGCTAACCTGATTATGCTGATGGAGTTTTGTATGTCGGAGCACGCTGATACCGCCCAGCGCCTCCAGGACGCATTTGCCGCCGCCAGCGGAGCAATGCAGTACATGAACCAGCTGCCGGAAATCATCACTGCGCGCCAGACGAAACAGCCTCACTCCCAGGATGATATTGACGATTTTTTTGCCGGGGAGGGAAAGCTATGACTATCGCACTCGAAGCGCTTGATACTCGCTACTTCTCACCGCAGCCAGGGCTGGACCGCGCCTGGCTTGACGGCGCCATCGGCGACGTTCTGATCCGCCTCGACGCTATGCTGCCGCGCTTTACGGCGACCTTTCCCTCCGCCAGTGCGACACGGGGCCGTTATGAAAGCGTGGAGAAAGTCGACTGGACCGAGGGATTCTGGACCGGCATGCTGTGGCTCGCCTGGGAGGTCACCGGCGATGATAAATATCGGGCGGTGGCGGAAAGCCTGCTCGATAGCTTTGAAGAACGTCTCGATAAGCAGATTAAAGTGGATACCCACGATCTGGGCTTTCTCTATCTCCTCTCCTGCGTTAACGCCTGGAAGCTCACCGGCAACCTGCGCGCTCGCGAACTCGCCCTGCGCGCGGCCGAGCTGCTCTATCGCCGCTTTAACGCCACGGCGGGCGTCATTCAGGCCTGGGGAGATTTAAACGACCCGGCACGCCAGGGGCGAATGATCATCGACTGCAATCTTAATGTTCCGCTGCTGTTTTGGGCCGCCAACGAAACCGGAAATCAACAATGGCGCGAAGCCGCCTGCCGTCATCTGGCACAGGCCGCACGCTATCTGGTACGTGATGATGCTTCTACTTTTCATACGTTCTATATGGATATTCATAACGGTAAGCCGCTACGCGGGGATACGCACCAGGGATTCAGCGATAGCTCTTGCTGGTCGCGCGGCCAGGCGTGGGGAATTTACGGTTTTGCGCTGGGATACACCCACACCGGCGATGCCTGGCAGCCCGAGCTCTCTCGCCGCCTGGCGCACTATTTTCTTAACCGCCTGCCGGAAGATTTTGTCTGCTACTGGGATCTGATTTTCACCGCCAGGGATAACCAGTATCGGGACACTTCCGCAGCGGCGATAGCCGCCTGCGGTCTGGCGGAACTACTGAAGCTGTTACCGCTCACCGACCCGCTGCGCCCGGCCTACAGCAATGCTATCGAACTGATGATGCGCAGTTTACACGAGCGCTACCTTGCCCACACGCAGGACGGCCTGCTGCGCGAAGGCGTTTATAACTTTGGCCGCAATATGGGCATTAACGAACCAAACCTCTGGGGCGATTACTTCTATTTCGAAGCCCTGGTTCGCCTTTCCCGCGTCTGGACACCCTACTTTTGCTAACTGGAGCTACACCATGATTTCTTTAGTACGTATTGACGATCGTCTAATCCACGGACAGGTTGCCGTGGTCTGGACCAAGCATCTGGGCGTGAACCGCATTCTGGTCGCCAATGACCAGATCGTGAATAACGAAGTGCAAAAAATGTCGCTGCGCATGGCGGCTCCTGATACCGCAAAATGCGCCATCATGGCGGTAAAGGATGCAGGGGATGTGCTTAACGACCCGCGTTCGGACGCAATGAAAATTATGGTGATCGTCAACAACGCCGCCGACGCCCGTCGACTCGTCGAACAGGTTCCGGGAATAAAAACGTTAAATGTCGCTAACTTTGGGCGCATCACCGACAATCTGGCGGCGAAAAAGCGCATCAGCGATACCGTCTACGTGACGCCGGAAGATGTGGCGGATTTCCACGCCATCGTCAACCGCGGCATTGCCGTTGAATATCAGGTCCTGCCTTCTCATCCGGTAAAAAACCTGATTGAGATGCTGGGCAACGCCGCCAGCTAAGCGAGGTCGCTATGTTAACGTCTGCACTCCTTGTCGCGCTGGTGATGTATATCGCCAAGTTCGCGGATCACACCCTGGGACAACCGCTCATCGAAAGGCCGCTGATCTGCGGCGCGATGGTAGGACTGGTGCTGGGGGATTTTCAACAGGGCATTATTATCGGCGCCACGCTGGAACTCATTTTTCTGGGCACTATCACTATCGGCGGCTCCGTTCCCGCAGATCTGGCTGTGGGTTCAGTCCTGGCGACGGCCTTTACCATTCTTACTCACGCGGAACCAGCGGTGGCCGTCGCGCTGGCGCTGCCCATCAGCCTGCTGGCGGTTTTCGTCTATCAGGTACTAAAGCTGGTTTATACCGGACTGGTTGAAAAATATGACGCCTTACTGGAAGAAGGCCGCGACCGTGCGGCGCTGGGTATCACTTTCGGCATGACCCTGTTTTACGGCGTGCCGTTTGCGGTACTGGCGTTCTTCGGCATTCTGTTTGGCACCGACGTCATTCGCAGTCTGGTCGAAAGTATCCCGGATACGGTGATGCGTGGAATGACTGCCGTTGGCGGCATTCTCCCGGCGCTGGGCTTCGCAATTTTGCTCAAAGCATTATGGAACAAGAATATCGCCGCCTTCTTCTTTATCGGTTTTGCGATGGCGGCCTATCTGCAGCTACCGATTATGGGCATTGCCATTATCGCGGCCTCGGTAGCGGTCTATCTGTGCTTTAACGAATTTAATCAGCTTAAAGCCAATAAACAGGCGGCAACCGCTGCCCCAGTGTCAGTTGATGATAAGGATGGGTTTTTCAATGACTGATATCCAACACAGTGCGCTCAGCGCACAAAATGACAGCAAAGGCGAAAAAAAGATGTTCCGTCAGCTGTTCTTCCGCCAGTTCCAGCTGCTGGGCTCCATGAACTTTACCCGCATGGAGGGGCTGAGCTACGGCTGGATCCTTGCGCCGCTGCTGAAAAAAATCTATACCGGCAATCCACACGGCTATATTGAGTCGTTAAAACGTAACAGCCAGTTTTTTAATACCAACCAGCATCTGGCTCCTTTTATTATGGGCCTGACGCTGTCGATGGAGAAAGAGAACGCAGCCAATCCGAACTTTGATACTTCCAGTATTAACGGCATCAAAGTGGCGCTGATGGGACCCTTCGCTGGCGTCGGGGATTCCTTCTTTTATGGCGTACTGCGTATTATCGCCACCGGGATTGCAATCGGTCTGGCATCGCAAGGGAATCCGCTGGGACCGCTGCTGTTCCTGCTGATTTACAATATTCCCAGCTATCTGCTGCGCTATTACGGCGGCGTCATGGGCTACCGTTTAGGCTCTAAGTATATCGCCGAAGCGACGCAATCAGGGTTGCTGAGCTGTATAACGAAAGCCTCATCAATTATGGGTTTGATGATGGTGGGAGCGATGAGCGCCAGCATGGTGAAGTTTACCACCACCTTTAAAACCACCATCGCCGGCCAACCCTTTGTACTGCAAGAGATCCTCGACAAAATTTGCGTCGGATTGATTCCTCTGCTTTTAGTTCTGGGCTGCCTGAAGCTTCTGAATAAAAAAGTTAGCCCCAATAAAGTATTAATTATGTTGATTGTCTTCGGTTTTGCCGCTGCGGGTATTGGCATAATTTAACGCATCCCCTGGCTCCCTTTAATAAAAGGGAGCCGTCCTCTTACTCGTGATGAGTATCGACGCAAATAAAAAATCAGTCAGTGTCGAATTAAGGCTCAACACATAAAAACAACCCCATGTATTTTAAGAACTTTATATTCTGGCACAGCAATTGCTATTTAATAAGTGTCTTTTATTTCTCTCCAGAAATTATGGCACTTATTAAATCCTACAGGAATAAAAATGAAAAAATCACGCACGCTTTGTATCGCCATACCGCTGTCCTGCTTTACGCTAAATGCAATTGCCGCAGCAACCTGGGTTGATAATCGCTACGCTCACACGACGGCCTCTGAGAAAAACCAGTATAAAATTGGCCTGGGTCATATATTTGATAATGGCGCAGGCGTTCTGGCTTCCGCAATGTACGACCTCGGGCAAGACTTTAATCAAATGAAAAGCTCATTTCAGGAGTTTGAAGGCTGGTATCCGCTACCGCTTAATGAAAAATGGACGCTGACGCCTGGCGGATTAACCGATATTGATAATAAAGGAACAAAACTGGCTCCTTATATCAGTCTCGACTATAAAATCAGTAAAACATTGAGTTTCAGCAGCCGCTATCGCTATAACCATATGACCCATAAAGATCGCGATTATAATGGCTATATGGATTATAACGACAGCCATCAGCTCGACCTGTTCCTTAATTACCAGGCGACCGAAAAACTGTGGCTCCAGCTCAACCCTGAGTTCTTCGTCAACGCTAACGACTTCAATGCCTCTAACGGGCAGAAAACCCACTGGGAGCCAAGCATTGTGGCGCGCTACCGCGTCGATAAACACTGGCTTCCCTATGCAGAAGTGGCCTGGCTCGATCAGGATCAGAATCACGACGATCAGGTACGATTCCGCCTCGGCATTCGCTATTACTTCGATTAAAGGATGCAAGGGCAACAGCTATTGTGCCCGCATTTCTGCCGGGCGCCGCCTGACGCACCGCCCGGCCAATGATAAGCACAATCTCCATAGCTGATGCACATCCGCAGGCCACAAAAAAACAAAAAAAGCGCCCCCTGGGCGCTCTTTCGACAGTAGCTTTAAGCTTATTTATTCAGTTCAGCGGTCATGTGCACGCGGTTACCGGTAAACGCTTCGGTAATTTTGTAAGACGACGCGCCTGCGGCCTGGGCCTGAGCGGCGATCTTCGCTTCCGCACCGTCCATCGTTGCTGCGGTAGCGGTGACGGTTTCTGCAGCAAAGGAACCAAAAGAAGCGGAAAGTGCGATAACAGCGACAAAAGTTTTGATGCTTTTCATGAGATAAACCCTTTACGTTAATTGTTTTAATAAGGCGCCGTGCCTTGATGTGATAAATAGTAGCCCTCACATCGTCAAACAAAAAGCGGAAGGATTTGCTGTTATCATTCAAAAAAATTGACTTACTTTTAACCTGCAATTAACCGCTGCGGATGCGTGTACACGGTTGCCCTACCCGGCTTGCAGAAGCCCACCAGCGTCAGGTTACAGCGCTCAGCAACTTCAACCGCCAGCGTGGTCGCGGCAGAGACCGCAAAAAGAATTTCCACCCCGCACATCGCCGCCTTCTGCACCATTTCATAGCTGGCGCGGCTGGAGACGAGCGCCGCACCGTTCTGCCAGGCGCCATCAGCTTCCGCGCGGTGTCCGAGGAGTTTGTCCAGCGCCACGTGGCGGCCAACGTCTTCGTGGCCGCCCGCGAGCTCGCCGGAAAGCGTTACCCAAGCCGCCGCGTGCGTGCAGCCGGTAAGGCAGCCTATTGGCTGAAAATCCCGCAGATGCGCCAGCGCGCGATCGAGGTTCGCCAGATCGAACGTCTGGGTAAAAGGCAGAGGCTGCACGGGCTTACCAATATCGTTGAGCTGTTCCACGCCGCATACGCCACAGCCAGTGCGGCCGGCTAGCGCACGACGGCGCTCTTTTAATCCCATAAAGCGGCGGCTGGAGAGCTCAATTTGCACTTCCAGGCCGTTACAGGCCTGAACGACGTCGATGCCATAAATCTCGCGCCGGTTCTCTATAATCCCTTCGGATAAGGAAAAGCCGACGGCGAACTGCGCCAGGTCTTTCGGCGTCGCCATCATCACCACGTGCGAGATGCCGTTATAAACCAGCGCAACGGGTACCTCTTCAGCTAACTCGTCTGGCTGAGGATGTTGCAAATTTGGGCGCTTCCAGAGCGATACCTGGCGATAACCTGTGATATCGGTCACATTTTCGATTTGTTCAAGAGGCTTCTTGTTCACTTTGTCTTAACCGTATTGGAACAGGCATACACACAATGTGGTATTCTGTTTATATCCCTCCGGGAACGAGGGAAATTACCCCCAATTCTGAACCTTTGCGGCCCTTACCGCAAAGCAAATAACTATACGTGACAATGTCGAAACAAGGAGCGAACCATGCAGGTCAGCAGAAGGCAGTTCTTTAAGATCTGCGCTGGCGGTATGGCAGGAACCACGGCAGCGGCGCTGGGCTTTGCGCCCGGTTTAGCGCTAGCGGAAACACGGCAGTACAAGCTGCTGCGCACCCGCGAAACCCGTAACACCTGCACTTACTGTTCCGTTGGCTGTGGGCTGTTAATGTACAGCCTCGGCGACGGCGCAAAAAATGCCAAAGCGTCTATCTTCCATATCGAAGGTGATCCGGACCATCCGGTCAACCGTGGTGCGCTCTGCCCTAAAGGGGCCGGTCTGGTAGACTTTATCCACTCCGAAAGTCGCCTGAAATTTCCAGAATATCGCGCGCCAGGCTCTGATAAATGGCAGCAAATCAGCTGGGATGAAGCATTCGACCGTATCGCTAAGCTGATGAAAGAAGACCGCGACGCCAACTTTGTCGCGCAGAATAGCGAAGGCACCACCGTCAACCGCTGGCTGACCACCGGTATGCTGTGCGCCTCCGCCTCCAGTAACGAAACCGGTTATTTAACCCAGAAATTTACCCGCGCGCTCGGTATGCTCGCGGTCGACAACCAGGCGCGCGTCTGACACGGACCAACGGTAGCAAGTCTTGCTCCAACATTTGGTCGCGGTGCGATGACCAACCACTGGGTCGACATTAAGAACGCCAATCTTATCGTGGTGATGGGCGGCAACGCCGCTGAAGCTCACCCGGTTGGGTTCCGCTGGGCGATGGAAGCCAAGATCCACAATGGCGCGAAGCTGATTGTGATCGATCCGCGCTTTACGCGTACCGCGTCGGTGGCTGATTTCTATACCCCAATTCGTTCCGGTACTGACATTACCTTCCTGTCAGGCGTCATCCTGTACCTGTTGAACAATGAAAAGATTAACCGTGAATATACCGAAGCCTATACCAACGCCAGCCTGATCGTGCGTGAAGATTACAGCTTTGAAGACGGTTTATTCAGCGGCTATGACGCCGAAGCCCGCAAGTACGACAAAACGTCCTGGAACTATGAGCTGGATGAAAACGGCTTTGCTAAACGCGATGCCACGCTGCAGCATCCGCGCTGCGTCTGGAATTTGCTGAAGCAGCACGTTTCCCGCTATACGCCAGAAGTTGTCGAAAATATCTGCGGGACGCCAAAAGCGGACTTCCTGAAAGTCTGCGAGTACATTGCGGAAACCAGCGCTCCGGATAAAACCGCGTCTTTCCTGTACGCACTGGGCTGGACGCAGCACTCCATCGGCGCGCAGAACATTCGCACCATGGCGATGATCCAGCTGCTGCTCGGTAATATGGGCATGGCGGGCGGCGGCGTAAACGCCCTGCGCGGCCACTCCAATATTCAGGGTCTCACCGACTTAGGATTGCTGTCGCAGAGCCTGCCTGGCTATATGACGCTGCCGAGCGAGAAACAGACTGACCTGCAAACCTACCTCGCCGCCAATACGCCGAAACCGCTGTTGAAGGATCAGGTGAACTACTGGGGTAACTACCCGAAATTCTTCGTCTCGATGATGAAGGCCTTCTTTGGCGACAAAGCAACGGCGGAAAACAGCTGGGGCTTTGACTGGCTGCCGAAGTGGGACAAAGGATACGACGTCCTGCAATACTTCGAGATGATGAATCAGGGTAAAGTGAATGGCTATATCTGCCAGGGCTTTAACCCGGTAGCCTCGTTCCCGAACAAAAACAAGGTTGTTGCGTCGCTGTCGAAACTGAAGTTCCTGGTGACCATCGATCCGCTCAACACCGAAACCTCCACTTTCTGGCAAAACCACGGGGAGTCGAACGACGTCGATCCGGCGAAAATCCAGACCGAAGTGTTCCGCCTGCCGTCCACCTGCTTCGCCGAAGAGAACGGTTCCATCGTTAACTCCGGCCGCTGGCTGCAGTGGCACTGGAAAGGCGCTGACGCCCCGGGGATTGCGGCCACCGACGGTGAAATCCTCGCCGGTATCTTCTTACGCCTGCGCAAGATGTACGCCGAACAGGGCGGACCGGCGCCGGAACCGGTGCTGAACATGACGTGGAACTACGCCACGCCGCATGAACCGGCATCGGAAGAAGTGGCGATGGAGAGCAACGGCAAGGCGCTGGCTGACATCACCGACCCGGCAACCGGTGCTGTGATCGTCAAGAAAGGCCAGCAGCTCAGTTCGTTTGCGCAGCTGCGTGACGACGGCACGACCTCCAGCGGCTGCTGGATCTTCGCCGGCAGCTGGACGCCTGACGGCAACCAGATGGCCCGTCGCGATAACGCCGATCCATCTGGCCTTGGCAATACCCTCGGCTGGGCATGGGCGTGGCCGCTTAATCGCCGTATCCTGTATAACCGCGCCTCCGCTGACCCGCAGGGTAAACCGTGGGATCCGAAGCGTCAGCTCCTGAAATGGGACGGCGCGAAGTGGGGCGGCGTGGATATTCCAGACTACAGCGCCGCGGCGCCGGACAGCGATGTCGGGCCGTTTATCATGCAGCCGGAAGGGATGGGACGTCTGTTCGCTATCGATAAGATGGCGGAGGGGCCGTTCCCGGAACACTACGAGCCGTTTGAAACGCCGCTGGGCACTAACCCGCTGCACCCGAATGTCGTCTCTAACCCGGCCGCTCGCGTCTTTAAAGGCGACCTTGAGCAGATGGGCAAAGCGGAAAAATTCCCTTACGTCGGTACCACTTACCGTCTGACCGAGCACTTCCACTACTGGACCAAGCACGCGCTTCTCAACGCCATCGCGCAGCCGGAGCAGTTTGTGGAGATCGGCGAGAAGCTGGCGAACAAGCTCGGCATCGCCCATGGCGATACCGTGAAGGTCTCCTCTAACCGCGGCTATATTAAAGCCAAGGCGGTGGTGACCAAGCGTATTCGCACGCTGAAAGCGGACGGCAAGGATATCGATACTATCGGTATTCCGATTCACTGGGGCTACGAAGGCGTGGCGAAGAAAGGGTTTATCGCCAATACCCTGACGCCGTTTGTCGGGGATGCGAACACGCAGACGCCGGAGTTCAAGGCTTTCCTCGTGAACGTGGAAAAGGCGTAACGGAGACGAATTATGGCTTATCAATCGCAAGACATTATCCGTCGTTCCGCGACTAACGGCTTCACCCCCGCGCCGCACGCGCGGGACCATCAGGAAGAGGTGGCGAAGCTTATCGACGTCACGACCTGTATCGGCTGTAAAGCCTGTCAGGTGGCCTGCTCCGAGTGGAACGACATTCGTGATGAAGTGGGTCATAACGTCGGGGTGTACGATAACCCCGCCGATCTGACCGCCAAATCCTGGACCGTGATGCGCTTCTCGGAAGTGGAGCAGAACGACAAACTGGAGTGGCTCATCCGTAAGGATGGCTGTATGCACTGCGCCGATCCGGGCTGCCTGAAGGCCTGCCCGGCGGAAGGGGCAATCATTCAGTATGCCAACGGCATCGTCGACTTCCAGTCTGAGCAGTGCATCGGCTGCGGCTACTGTATTGCTGGCTGCCCGTTCAACGTGCCGCGTCTGAACCCGGAAGACAACCGCGTCTATAAATGTACGCTGTGCGTGGACCGCGTTAACGTTGGCCAGGAACCGGCCTGCGTGAAAACCTGCCCGACCGGTGCTATCCACTTTGGCTCCAAAGAGGATATGAAAACGCTGGCAGGCGAGCGCGTCGCCGAGCTGAAAACCCGCGGTTATGACAACGCAGGTCTGTACGATCCGGCAGGCGTTGGCGGCACGCACGTGATGTACGTGCTGCACCACGCCGACAAGCCGAATCTCTATCACGGCCTGCCGGAAAATCCGGAAATCAGCGCTACCGTGAAGTTCTGGAAAGGGATCTGGAAACCGCTGGCCGCGGTCGGATTTGCGGCCACCTTCGCCGCCAGCATCTTCCACTACGTCGGCGTCGGTCCGAACCGCGCGGAAGAGGAAGAGGACAATCTGGATGAAGAGAAAGACGAGGTGCGCAAATGAAAAGACGTGACACCATCGTGCGCTACACCGCGCCGGAGCGAATCAACCATTGGGTCACCGCCTTCTGCTTCGTGCTGGCGGCGGTGAGCGGGCTGGGCTTTTTCTTCCCGTCCTTCAACTGGCTGATGCAAATCATGGGCACACCGCAGCTGGCGCGCATTCTGCACCCGTTTGTGGGCGTGATCATGTTTGCCTCGTTCATCATCATGTTCTTCCGCTACTGGCACCACAACCTGATCAACCGGGACGATATTTTCTGGGCGAAGAATATTCGCAAGATTGTCGTCAACGAGGAAGTGGGCGATACCGGACGCTATAACTTCGGCCAGAAATGCGTGTTCTGGGCGGCGATTATCTTCCTGGTGCTGCTGCTGGTCAGCGGGGTGATTATCTGGCGTCCGTACTTTGCGCCGGCGTTCTCCATCCCGGTTATCCGCTTCGCGCTGATGCTGCACTCCTTCTCTGCGGTGGCGCTGATTGTGGTGATCATGGTGCATATTTACGCCGCGCTGTGGGTGAAGGGCACGATAACCGCGATGGTGGAAGGCTGGGTCACGAAGACCTGGGCGAAGAAGCATCATCCACGCTGGTATCGTGAAGTCCGCGAAAAGCAGGATAAGCGCCAGTCGTAAGCGTGCGCTTTGCTGGTCTTATAAATGGCGTCGTATATCGACGCCATTTTTTTGCGGATACCGTTCGCTTTTGCCGCCTCCAGCCCTCATGCACCGCAGGCGGGATTGGCACTGTAAACTCATGGGGCAGGATGGCTAATCCTAACGGCGCATAGTCTGGGGTATCGATATCAGGTATCGTAGCGCACACATTGCGATGTCATGGGTATATCCCGTATGCCGATTACGGTTATCATTAATGACATCACCAGAGCGGGCGCATGATGCCCGCCAAATCACAGAGCGGACGCGACCATCGCCGAATCTGCTGAAACCAGGAAGTGACTGAATGAGCATTCGTATCATCCCGCAAGATGAGCTGGAAAAGAGCGAGAAACGCGCGACGGATATGATTCCACCGTTGTTGTTTCCTCGACTCAAAAATTTATATAACCGTCGTGCCGAGCGCCTGCGCGAACTGGCTGAAAATAATCCGCTGGGGGATTATCTGCGCTTTGCTGCGCTTATCGCCCACGCGCAGGAAGTGGTGCTGTACGATCATCCCCTGCAGATGGATCTCACCGCACGCATTAAAGAAGCGAACGATCAGGGCAAACCGCCGCTCGATATTCACGTTTTACCGCGCGACAAGCACTGGCACAAGCTACTGCATTCGCTGATTGCCGAACTGAAGCCAGAGATGAGCGGCCCGGCGCTGGCGGTTATCGAGAATCTGGAAAAAGCGTCAGAGCAAGAGCTGGAACTGATGGCAAACGCGCTATTTGTCTCCGATTTTGCCTCCGTTAGCAGCGATAAAGCACCGTTTATCTGGGCCGCGCTATCGCTCTATTGGGCGCAGATGGCCAGCCTGATACCCGGTAAAGCTCGCGCCGAATACGGTGAACAGCGTCAATTCTGCCCGGTTTGCGGCTCGATGCCGGTCTCCAGCATAGTGCAAATTGGCACCACTCAGGGCCTGCGCTATTTGCACTGCAACCTGTGTGAAACCGAGTGGCACGTGGTGCGCGTGAAATGCAGCAACTGCGAACAGACGCGCGATCTGCACTACTGGTCTTTAGATAACGAGCAGGCGGCCATTAAAGCCGAAAGCTGCGGCGACTGCGGTACCTACCTGAAGATTCTTTATCAGGAAAAGGATCCCAAAGTAGAAGCCGTGGCCGACGACCTCGCCTCACTGGTGCTGGACGCACGGATGGAACAAGAGGGCTTTGCCCGCAGCTCCATCAACCCGTTCCTGTTCCCGGGAGAGGGGGAGTAACGGCGGGCAGCATGTCGGGCAGCCTCTTCTGCTGCCCGACTTACAAATGATAAGGCGTAATCACTCCCGGTATGCCGGCAAAACTTTTGCTTTGCGCGTGACCAGTTCATAACGATCTATTTGCGCTGTTGCCAGTACGATGGCATCCGGCAGCTTTATCCCATACTCCTCCCTGCGATTGCTGCTTCGTCCAGCAATGGGTTTCACTTTTGCGAGCCGCTTTCCAGAATCACTTCCCAACGAAAATCCCCGGTTTTCTTTTGCTCACAATCAGGCTATAAACCTGTATATCCAAACAGGTTAAGGGAATAAAAATGGCGCTTGAAAAGGGTATTGCAATACAGGTGCGGGAGTTTATCGATGCGGGTCGCCCCTCATCGCGCGCTCAGAGTATTGATGACCGGAGACGCGGCTATATCGCCAGCACGGTACTGGCTGGGGAGCAAGAAAAGCGCGTTCAGGTAGAAGATATCGAGCTCGAAGGCATGACATTTCGCATTGTCTCCCCCCTCAACGCCTCAGGCGCTCTCCCTGCGGTCATCTATTTTCACGGCGGCTGCTTTATCAGCGGTAGTTTCGCCACGCATGACCATCAGCTCCGTCAGCTGGCTTACCACAGCGGCTGCCGGGTTATCGCCGTGCAATACCGGCTGGCGCCGGAGCACGCTTTTCCCGCCGCCCATGACGATGCTGAAAAAGGCGCACTGATTATTCACCGCCACGCGCCGCAGTTAGGCATCGACGTTTCGCGTATTACGCTTGCGGGCGATAGCGCCGGGGGTCATCTGGCCTTGGTCACCGCTCTGCGGCTGAAAACCACCCGGGCATGGCAACCCGCGCAGCTTGTTTTGATTTACCCGATGCTGGATGCCACCGCCAGTATGAAGAGCTATATCGATAACGGTAAAGATTACATTATCACCGAAGACACTCTGCTCAGCGGCTATGAAATGTACCTTTCGTCGACGACACTCCACCACCCGGAAGCCAGCCCGCTATGGCGTAAAGACTTTAACGGCTTACCGCCGGTGCATATTCTGACGGCAGAATACGATCCTTTGCGTGATGAAGGCGAAGCGCTTTACCAGCGCCTGCTTGAACAGGGCGTAGAGTGCACCTGTCAGCGCTATCTCGGAGTGATTCACGGCTTCTTCCAGCTGGGCGGTATCAGCCCAGCGGCAGCCAGCGCGATGAGAGATATCGCCTGGCGGGTAAAATCACCGGGCCAGTAGATAAGCGTAAAGGGAGGCTACTCCTCTTCGTTGCCACCCTCTTCATAAGAGCCGAACGGCTTCGCAGGAAGCACGATATAGATACCCTCAAAAACCGCGCCGAGCCGATCGTCACCGAATAGCTCAACCTGCAGCTGAACGCGCGCTTTGCGCCCACGCGCCAGGCGATCGAGATCGCCGCTTAATGAGCCGAGATCGGCAACAGCGCTGGGGCGTCCGCTAATGGGCTGACTGTAACGAATATGAGCATCTGCGAGAATAATTGTGCCACCAAGATGCCGCTCGCGCAGCATCAGCCAGATAAGCCCCCAGCCGGTTAACGTTGCCTGCGAAAACAGGCTGCCGGCAAACAGCGTATGGTGGGGATTCTGGTTACCAGCTTCCGGCATAGTGGTGATAAACTTTTGCCCGGTATACTGCTGAATGCGCACGCCCATTTTTTCACTAAGAGGGATGTGCTGATACCAGGCCTGCTGCAGCTGAGCGCACCAGTCGCCGCGATGTAAAATATCGTCCAGCGAGGCTATTGGCTTAATCATCAAAAAATGACGAATCGGCGTGGTGGTCGGCGTCGTGATTTCACCCTGGTTCACAAACCCGAGCTTGGCAAAGAATTCTACCGCGTCTTCACGGGCGCTACAGGTCACGCGCTTAACGCCTTCCTGACGGGCGACGGACTCCAGCGTCATCGCCATCAGGGTTCCCAGCCCCTTATCCTGTACTGACGGATGTACGGCCATAAAACGGATCGAGGCTTCGTTTTCCGCGTTCACATACAGTCGCCCAACGGCAACCAGATTACCCTCTTCATCGACCACCATTTGATGGTGCGCCATCGCATCCCACGCATCGCGCTCGGACCCTTTCGGCTGATGCAGCGGCTTACGCAGCATCTCCCAGCGGAACTGGTAGTAGCTCTCTAACTCTTCTTCTGTTTGCGGTACGCGAAGGTGATACATAGCTGTACTCTCTTTTGTTACCCGCAGCCTGCCCGGAAGCTGGCTCATACCTGCAACCAAAAGGTCACAGGACCATCATTCACCAGAGAAACCTGCATATCGGCAGCAAATCTCCCGGTCTGCGTATTCATTTTCTGCTGGCGGCAGCGCTCAACGAAATACTCGTACAGCGCTTCCGCTTTATCCGGTGCCGCGCCTTTAGAAAATCCAGGACGCATCCCGCGCTCGGTATCCGCTGCCAGCGTAAACTGTGAAACCACCAGCACGCTGCCGCCAGCCTGCTGCACGTTAAGATTCATTTTGCCTTCAGCATCGCTAAAAATACGGTATCCCAGCACGCGTTCGCACAGGCGATTCGCCTTTTGCTCATCATCGTCTCTCTCGACGCCTAACAGCACCAGAAGCCCGGGACCGATTTCGCCCGTCACTTCATCCTCCACGGTAACGCTAGCTCGGGATACGCGTTGAATTAATGCAATCATGATTGTTCTGTTTCTTCTTTTTTCAGTTTGCGGTATTCACCGAGAGTGACAGTAATTTCAGCGCCAAGCAAGACGATACACCACGTCCAGTACACCCAGACGAACAAAATGGGTACCACGGCAAGCACGCCATAAATCAGCTGATAGGACGGGAACGCAGTGATATATAAAGCAAAAGCTTTCTTCCCCGCCTCAAAGAGCAGCGCCGCAACCAGGGAACCGATTATCGCATCGCGGTTACGGACCTCGGCCGTCGGCACAATGCTGTACAGCAGCCAGAATGCCACCCACGATAAAATGAGCGGAAAAATACGCAGCACATCGTCAATCACGCTATTCAGATCGCTGGCCCAGCGTAACGACAGGAGATAGGAGCTGATCGCAAGGCTGGCCCCCGCCAGCAGCGGCCCCAGCGTGAGGATCATCCAATATACGGCAAAGGAGTAGGTTTTTGGCCGGGTTCGGGTGCTGCGCCAGATAGTATTCAATGCGCTATCAATGGAATACATCAGCAGCAGCGATGTCACAATCAGGCCGAAAGCGCCCACGGCGGTCATCCGACTGGAGTTGGCGACAAACTGCTCGATATAGCCCTGAATCACATCGCCGGTGGTCGGAATAAAATTGGCAAAAATAAAGTGTCGAATCTGGATACTGACATCAGAAAACATCGGAAAGGCCGCAAACAGCGCAAATATAACGGCGATAAGCGGCACCAGGGAGAGTAACGACACATAGGCCAGGTTTCCCGCCAGGGTCGTCATATGATCTTCATCAATACGCCGCCATAGCAGCTTCAGCCAGGCCACCAGCGGCCGCAGATGGCGCGCTGTTTTTTGATGAACGGTTTTTAGCATAGCTGCTTCGCAAAGTAGTTCGGTATCGTCTCCTTTCCGGTCACCAGAATTGACGTGATACCTAACTGATCAGCGCCGGCAATATTATCCGCGTTATCATCGAAGAAAACCGTATCCTCAGCGGAGAAACCTTCCGATTCGAGCACGCTCTGGTAGATCCGCGCTTCGGGTTTACGCATCCCCATCTCCTGGGAGAGATAGATATGGTCAGCCACGGCGCGTATTTCTGGATATTCATCCGGCCAGAAGGTGGTATGCAAACGGTTAGTATTGGACAGGACCACGACTCGATGCCCCTGCTCGCGTAATTTTTGCATAATTGCCGTCACCTCCGGTCGCAGGGCGACGAAAACCGCCTGCCAGCCGTGGGAGAACTGCTCGTAGCTAAGCGGCATGTTCATTTCGTGGCACATCGCCGCCGCAAAATCCTCATCGCTAATTTCGCCGCGCTCGTGCTGATGGAACGCTTCACCCATAGTGAAATGCTGCTTCAGCGTCGCAAGAGGGATCCGCGTTAAATCGCTCCACGTCCCGAGCACCCGGTTGAAGTCAATATCGACAATCACATTACCTAAATCAAAGATATAGAGCATGGCCCTCTCCTTTTGCACCGTGGAAAATTAACTGTAGCGGGAAAGGGGGAGTTTGACTATGGGTGGCAGGGCTTTGTACAAAAAAGAAACCCTGCCATTGAGGCAGGGTTCAGATAGCGAAAAGAAGCGTTAATTACTCTTCTTTCGCGCCACGCATTGCGCGTTTACGGTCGTTCTCGGTCAGATGACGTTTACGGATACGAACGGAAGTAGGGGTAACTTCAACCAGTTCGTCGTCATCGATGAACTCCAGAGCCTGCTCCAGGGTCATCTTAACCGGCGGAACCAGAACCGTTGCTTCGTCAGTACCGGACGCACGCATGTTGGTCAGTTTCTTACCAGTCAGGCAGTTTACCGTCAGGTCGTTAGAACGGCTGTGAATACCGATGATCTGGCCTTCGTAAACTTCTGCGCCGTGGCCCAGGAACAGCTTACCGCGATCCTGCAGGCTGAACAGCGCAAACGCCACCGCTTTACCCTGACCGTTGGAGATCAGAACGCCGTTCTGACGCTGACCCACATCACCCGCACGAACGTCATCGTAGTGGCTGAAGGTGGAGTACAGCAGACCGGTACCGGAGGTCATGGTCATGAATTCTGAACGGAAGCCGATCAGACCACGGCTTGGGATCACGTAGTCGAGACGTACGCGGCCTTTGCCATCTGGATTCATGTTTTTCAGGTCGCCTTTACGCTCACCCAGCGCCTGCATAACAGACCCCTGGTGCTGCTCTTCGACGTCCAGCGTCACGTTCTCGAACGGCTCTTGCTTACGGCCGTCGATTTCGCGGAAGATAACTTTCGGACGGGAAACCGCCATTTCGAAACCTTCACGACGCATGTTTTCGATAAGAACGGACAGGTGCAGTTCACCACGGCCAGAAACGCGGAATGCGTCTGCATCCGGAGTTTCTTCAACGCGCAGCGCCACGTTGTGCACCAGCTCTTTGTTCAGGCGGTCAAGGATCTGACGAGAGGTAACGTACTTACCTTCTTTACCGCAGAACGGAGAGGTGTTAACGCAGAAGAACATGGAAACGGTCGGCTCATCGACGGACAGCGCCGGCAGCGCTTCAACATTCTGCGTATCGCAGATGGTGTCAGAGATGTTCAGCTCGCCCAGACCGGTGATCGCGATGATATCGCCCGCTTCAGCGATGTCGCTCTCGATACGCTCCAGACCCAGATGGGTCAGAACTTTACCGACTTTACCATTACGGGTTTTGCCTTCGCTATCAACGATAGTGACCTGCTGGTTCGGCTTCACTTTACCGCGCTTGATGCGGCCGATACCGATGACGCCAACGTAGTTGTTGTAGTCCAGCTGGGAGATTTGCATCTGCAGCGGGCCATCAAGGTCAACGTTCGGTGCCGGTACGCGATCGACGATAGTCTGATACAGCGGAGTCATATCCTCAGCCATATCTTCGTGATCCAGACCCGCGATACCGTTCAGCGCGGAAGCGTAAACGATAGGGAAGTCCAGCTGTTCGTCGGTAGCATCAAGGTTAACGAACAGGTCGAATACCTGATCGACAACCCAGTCAGGGCGCGCGCCAGGACGGTCAACTTTGTTGATAACAACAATCGGCTTCAGACCGTGGGCAAAAGCTTTCTTGGTGACGAAGCGCGTCTGCGGCATCGGACCATCAAAGGCATCAACCACCAGCAGCACAGAATCTACCATGGACATGACACGTTCAACTTCACCACCGAAGTCGGCGTGCCCAGGGGTATCAACGATGTTGATACGGTAATCATTCCATTTGATAGCAGTGTTTTTAGCGAGGATGGTAATCCCACGCTCTTTCTCCAAATCGTTGGAGTCCATCACTCGTTCTTGTGCTTCAGTACGCGCGTCGAACGTACCAGATTGCTGTAGCAGCTTATCAACCAGGGTAGTTTTACCATGGTCAACGTGCGCGATGATGGCGATATTACGCAGATTTTCGATCACAACTTTGCCTCAGGCATTAGAAATAGCGCGTTATTGTACACGGATTAATCGCAGTACAAAACAGGATCACAAACATCCTCCGCAAACAAGTATTGCAGAGATTCTTTGTGATCGCTTTCACGGAGCATTAAAAGGGTTATTCGAGTCCAATTGCACCAAATAAGTGCCCAATGTTCACACAAATGCACTATATTGGTGCAATGCATTCATTTTGGTGCAGCCCTTTTGCACGATGACGTGCATGATAACGCCTTTTGGGGGCAATTTAAAAGTTGGCACAGATTTCGCTTTGTATTTTTTAAGGCAACAACGCCACTTTTAGTAGCAAAAAAGTTTTCGTTTCCACGACGACACAGACCAATCCGGGAGAGTTTAAGTATGTCCGCTGAACACGTTTTGACGATGCTGAACGAGCATGAAGTGAAGTTTGTCGATCTGCGCTTCACCGATACCAAAGGTAAAGAACAGCACGTAACTATTCCTTCTCATCAGGTAAATGCCGAATTCTTCGAAGAAGGCAAAATGTTTGATGGCTCCTCGATTGGCGGTTGGAAAGGTATTAACGAATCCGACATGGTTCTGATGCCGGATGCAACCACCGCGCTGATCGACCCGTTCTATGAAGAACCGACTCTGATCATCCGCTGCGACATCCTGGAACCCGGCACTCTGCAGGGCTATGACCGCGACCCGCGTTCCATTGCTAAGCGCGCTGAAGAGTATCTGCGCTCTACCGGCCTGGCTGACACCGTACTGTTCGGGCCAGAACCAGAATTCTTCCTGTTCGATGACATCCGTTTTGGTGCGTCCATTTCCGGTTCCCACGTCGCTATCGATGATATCGAAGGCGCATGGAACTCCTCCACCAAATACGAAGGCGGCAACAAAGGCCACCGTCCGGGCGTGAAAGGCGGTTACTTCCCGGTTCCGCCGGTAGACTCCTCTCAGGATATCCGCTCCACCATGTGTATGATCATGGAAGAGATGGGCCTGGTTGTTGAAGCTCACCACCACGAAGTGGCGACTGCCGGTCAGAACGAAATCGCCACCCGCTTTAACACCATGACCAAAAAAGCGGATGAAATTCAGATTTACAAATACGTTGTGCACAACGTCGCACACCGTTTCGGCAAAACCGCGACCTTCATGCCAAAACCGATGTTTGGCGATAACGGTTCCGGTATGCACTGCCACATGTCCCTGTCCAAGAACGGCGTAAACCTGTTCTCCGGCGACAAATACGCGGGCCTGTCTGAACAAGCGCTGTACTACATCGGCGGCGTTATCAAACACGCTAAAGCGATTAACGCCCTGGCTAACCCGACCACCAACTCCTACAAGCGTCTGGTCCCGGGCTACGAAGCGCCGGTAATGCTGGCTTACTCTGCCCGTAACCGTTCCGCGTCTATCCGTATTCCGGTTGTCACCTCTCCGAAAGCGCGCCGTATCGAAGTGCGCTTCCCGGACCCGGCGGCTAACCCGTACCTGTGCTTCGCCGCGCTGCTGATGGCTGGCCTTGACGGTATCAAGAACAAAATCCATCCGGGCGAAGCCATGGATAAAAACCTGTACGATCTGCCGCCGGAAGAAGCGAAAGAGATCCCACAGGTTGCAGGCTCTCTGGAAGAAGCACTGAACGCGCTGGACGCAGACCGTGAATTCCTGACCGCCGGCGGCGTATTCACCAACGACGCTATCGATGCTTACATCGCCCTGCGTATGGAAGAAAACGACCGCATCCGTATGACTCCGCACCCGGTTGAATTCGAGCTGTACTACAGCGTCTGATTTTGCTGTAAATCCATGGTGCTTCGTGTTGTGGCGCGAGGTACCAGGGATGTTTTGTTGCCGTGGAAACTTTCAGCCCATCTCAGGATGGGCTTTTTTCTCCACCAACACGCTGATCTCGTGAGCTTTTTATTCATAAAAAGCTATACTGCACTAAAATGGTGCACTCTTTTTCTGGAGACTGTCGAATGGCAACAGGCACACTGCCCGATGCTGGGCAGATCCTTAACTCTTTAATCAACAGTATCTTACTGGTCGATGATGACCTGGCGGTTCATTACGCGAACCCGGCAGCGCAGCAGCTGCTGGCGCAAAGTTCTCGTAAGCTATTCGGCACGCCGCTGCCGGAACTGTTGAGCTATTTCTCGCTGAATATCGGCCTCATGCAGGAGAGCCTCGCTGCGGGGCAAGGTTTTACCGATAACGAAGTGACGCTGGTCATTGATAGCCGCTCGCATATCCTTTCCCTGACGGCGCAGCGCCTGCCGGAAGGCTATATTCTGCTGGAAATGGCGCCGATGGATAATCAGCGTCGTCTGAGCCAGGAGCAGCTGCAGCACGCACAGCAGATTGCCGCACGCGACTTAGTGCGTGGTCTGGCCCATGAGATTAAAAACCCGCTGGGCGGTTTACGCGGAGCGGCACAGCTGTTGAGCAAAGCGCTGCCCGATCCTACGCTAATGGAATATACCAAAGTCATTATTGAACAGGCCGATCGGTTAAGAAATCTGGTCGACCGTCTGCTGGGGCCGCAGCATCCCGGGATGCACGTGACGGAAAGCATCCATAAGGTCGCTGAGCGGGTAGTGAAGCTGGTGTCGATGGAGCTGCCGGATAACGTCAAACTGGTTCGCGATTACGACCCCAGCCTGCCGGAACTCCCGCACGACCCTGACCAAATCGAACAGGTGTTGCTGAATATCGTCCGTAATGCGCTGCAGGCGCTGGGACCCGAGGGCGGCGAGATCACTCTGCGCACCCGCACGGCCTTCCAGTTAACCTTACACGGCGTACGCTATCGCCTCGCTGCGCGCATTGACGTTGAAGATAACGGCCCGGGAATACCGTCTCATTTACAGGACACGCTGTTTTATCCGATGGTGAGCGGGCGCGAAGGCGGTACCGGACTCGGTCTGTCTATTGCCCGCAGCCTTATCGATCAGCACTCCGGGAAAATTGAATTTACCAGTTGGCCAGGGCATACCGAATTCTCGGTGTACCTGCCTATTCGGAAGTAGAGGTGTTTATGCAACGAGGGATAGCATGGATCGTTGACGACGATAGCTCCATCCGTTGGGTGCTTGAACGCGCGCTCACCGGGGCAGGCTTGAGTTGTACAACGTTTGAGAGCGGTAACGAGGTGCTTGATGCCCTCACGACCAAAACCCCGGATGTGCTGCTGTCTGATATCCGCATGCCGGGAATGGATGGGCTGGCGCTGTTAAAGCAAATTAAACAGCGCCATCCAATGCTACCGGTCATCATAATGACGGCGCATTCGGATCTTGATGCGGCGGTCAGCGCCTATCAGCAAGGCGCCTTTGATTATCTGCCGAAACCGTTTGATATCGATGAAGCGGTAGCGCTGGTTGACCGGGCAATTAGCCATTACCAGGAGCAACAACAGCCGCGTAATGCGCCGATTAATAGCCCAACGGCCGATATCATCGGCGAAGCGCCGGCAATGCAGGACGTCTTTCGCATTATCGGCCGCCTGTCTCGCTCTTCTATCAGCGTGCTGATCAACGGCGAATCCGGTACCGGCAAAGAGTTGGTTGCCCATGCTCTGCATCGCCACAGCCCGCGCGCCAAGGCGCCATTTATTGCGCTGAATATGGCGGCAATCCCTAAAGACTTGATTGAGTCAGAGCTCTTTGGCCACGAGAAAGGCGCTTTTACCGGCGCCAATACCGTGCGTCAGGGACGTTTTGAGCAGGCAGACGGCGGTACGCTGTTCCTTGACGAGATTGGCGATATGCCGCTGGACGTCCAGACCCGTCTGCTGCGCGTCCTGGCCGATGGTCAGTTTTACCGCGTGGGCGGCTATGCGCCGGTGAAAGTGGATGTGCGTATTATTGCCGCCACCCACCAGAACCTTGAGCTGCGCGTCCAGGAGGGGAAATTCCGTGAGGATTTGTTCCATCGCCTGAACGTGATTCGCGTCCATCTGCCGCCGCTGCGCGAGCGTCGGGAAGATATTCCTCGCCTGGCGAGGCATTTCCTGCAAATTGCCGCTCGTGAACTGGGCGTGGAGGCCAAACAGCTGCATCCGGAGACGGAGATGGCGTTAACCCGGCTGGCGTGGCCGGGCAACGTTCGTCAGCTGGAAAACACTTGCCGCTGGCTGACGGTGATGGCCGCGGGTCAGGAAGTTCTGACGCAGGATCTCCCCAGTGAGCTGTTTGAAACCGCGATACCGGATAATCCGACGCAAATGCTGCCGGATAGCTGGGCGACGCTGCTGGGGCAATGGGCCGATCGCGCGCTGCGCTCCGGTCATCAAAACCTGCTCTCAGAAGCGCAGCCGGAGATGGAGCGTACGCTGCTGACCACCGCGTTACGCCATACTCAGGGGCATAAACAAGAGGCGGCGCGGCTGCTAGGGTGGGGCCGTAATACTCTGACGCGTAAGTTAAAAGAGTTGGGAATGGAGTAGCAGCGCAGCGGCGCGTAAAAAATAGTCATCCAGCGCAAACTGCTGCTATTTTGTACTTTACTGTTGCTATGCGTTGAGTATGATCTTGCCCGGAAAGACGGGGGGTAATCATGCTTGAATCACTCATTAATATTATATCGAGCGGAGTTGCAGCAGGTCATACGCCGCAGACGGCGGTAGCTGCCGTCCTGTGCGCGGCGATGGTTGGGCTGTTTAACTGATAATATCCCCTCTCCGGTAAGGAGAGGGGATATAGCTTATATCACGCGAGAAAACTGCTGCATCCGCGCTTTCTGCCGCAGGTAAGCATCAAAACACATACAGATATTGCGAATCAGCAGCCGGCCTTTCGGCGTAACCTGAATGCCCTTCTCATCCACATCCACCAGCCCGTCTTTAGCCAGCGGCGCCAACAATTTCATATCTTCGGCAAAGTAGTCATCGTAGATGAGCGCCCACTGTTTCTCTACCGCCGCAAAGTCGAGACGGAAGTTACAAATCAGCGCCTTAATGACATCACGACGAATGCAGTCATCGCGCGTCAACGCAATACCGCGCCACAGCGCCGTCCCGGTTTCATCGACCTGTTGATAATACTGTTTCAACTCTTTCTGGTTCTGCGCATAGCAATCGCCAATCATACTGATCGCCGACACGCCCATCCCCAGCAGGTCGGTGTCTCCCTGGGTGGTATATCCCTGGAAGTTGCGATGCAGAATACCTTCCCGTTGGGCTATCGCCAGCTCATCATCAGGGCGGGCAAAGTGGTCCATGCCGATAAACTGATATCCCGCAGAGGTTAACGAAGCAATCGTCTCCTGAAGAATATCCAGCTTTTGTTCAGCTGAGGGCAAATCGGCATCTTTGATTTTGCGCTGTGCAGCAAACAGCGTTGGCAGATGCGCATAGTTAAATACGCTCAGACGATCGGGATTAAGCTCCGCCACTTTCTGTAGCGTATAAGCGAAGCTCTGCGGCGTTTGCTTCGGCAGACCGTAAATCAGGTCGATATTGGTTGAGGTAAAGCCGATATCACGCGCGTGATTAAGGAGCGCGAAGATAAATGCTTCATCCTGCTCGCGGTTCACCAGACGCTGCACTTCTTTGTTGAAGTCCTGCACGCCCATGCTCAGGCGGTTAAAGCCTTCGGCGCGTAAATGATCCAGGACATCAAGCTCAATTTCACGCGGATCGACTTCAATGGAAATCTCTGCATCCGCGTTAAAATCGAAATGCGTACGCAGCAACCCCATCAGGCGGCTAATTTGCGCTTTGTTCAGATACGTCGGCGTACCGCCGCCCCAGTGCAGCTGATTAACCTTGCGGCCAGCAAAAAGCGGAGCGCGATGAATAATCTCCTGCTCAAGCACATCCAGATACTGGTCAGCCTTATGCTGCTGGCGGGTGACGATTTTGTTGCAGCCGCAGAAATAGCAGAGTTTATGGCAAAACGGGATATGCACGTATAGCGATAGAGGACGCTGCGGATAGCGGGCAACCGCCGCATCAAATTCAGCAGCGCCAAATTCTGGAGAAAACTCCAGCGCGGTGGGATACGAAGTATAACGCGGCCCGGAATAATTATATTTCTGGATCAGGGCCAGATCCCAGTCGATTAACTGCACAGACATGCTCACTCCTTCCGATGGTGCCGTCGGCGGGTACGCCGCCCCGGCCCAACCGCACCTCGGGTAATGAGCCGGTTGCGCAGCCATTTCTGACGCCGCGACAACCGTCGTAGTTTAACGAATAACCACAGCAGATAACATATAACCAGAAGGGTTATAAGCAGGACCGGGAATCCGATGGGATGCAAACGTTAGTTTCCACCCTTCAGCAGGCGCATCATATCTTCTTTGCGCTCTTCCTCTTCTTCATCTTCGTCATCATCATAGGAGAGGCCCAGCTGCTGCATCAGCTCATCAATGCGATCCAGTTTGGCATCAACCCAGGTTTGCTCTTCAGCATTCAGGGTGCCGCCCTCTTCAAGGCGTTCCAGCAGCGCATCCAGGCGCTCATCGTTCTCCAGCAAATCCAGCTCAGCCTGCGGTGAAAGCATAGGTTTCTCGCTCTTTGGTTTATGCTGCTTAATCGCCGGAGCGCTTTCAGTTACGCCCAGCGGGATGGGTTTTTTACTGCCAATTCGGGGATCTTGCTGCTGACCTTGTTTTTTTGCTGCTGAAGCGGTGTCGCCACCGGTCGCACGACTGCCTGCCGCATGGCCGCGATGCTTCTTCTGATGCTTACGCTCGCGAGCTTCCTGGTTCAATTCTTCACGCGTTTTGCGATTTTTTTTGCCACGAGGTACGGATGTCGGTTTTTTCATGTTGGGTAATCTTCAGGCCATTTTCTTCAGTATAGAATTGAGGCGGAATCTAGCAGAAAGCAAGCAAAGAAAAAAGGCGACAGATTACTCTGTCGCCTTTTTCCGTACTGACAACCCTTAAAGGGCTTCTACTTTCCCTGTTAGCTAACGACACACCCTGTCTTTCCTTCAGCTACCAACGGTCCCTGTTACTTCCATTTCCCTTTAAAACGTCTTCCAGACGTTTGTCATCCTGACAATCCGTAGTCCTCGCCTCCTGGCGCTTCCTGACCCCTCATCCTGAGTCATCATCCTGTTAGCATCCTCGCCCTTGGTCACTACTTTACTGGTTTGAGGAAAACCTACAACTGACTGTACAGAAAAAAATCTAATTTCAGAATTTTCTTTCAGCTTAATATCATGATTTATAAGCTTTTGTGTTATTTATGCTCGGATTTTTCTCACTCATATCTCATATAACCAATAGCCAATATCTCACAAAGAGTGTGGTTTTAACTTACATCAATGAGATGCGGTAAAAACAGTCTTTTTCTGTTGTTCAGGTATAATCCCCGCCATAGCCTGATTTAACGGAGACGACCGTCTTGACCAACTGGAATTATCAACTGACGCATTTTGTCACTAGCGCGCCAGATATCCGCCATCTTCCTGCCGATACCGGTATTGAAGTGGCATTTGCTGGCCGCTCTAACGCCGGGAAATCCAGCGCTCTGAATACGCTGACTAACCAAAAAAGCCTGGCGCGCACGTCGAAGACGCCCGGGCGTACGCAGCTGATTAACCTGTTTGAAGTCGCTGAGGGCAAACGCCTTGTCGACCTGCCGGGCTATGGTTACGCCCAGGTTCCGGAAGAGATGAAGATCAAGTGGCAGCGCGCGCTGGGTGAATATCTTGAGAAACGCCTCTGTCTGAAAGGGCTGGTGGTGCTGATGGATATTCGTCATCCGCTTAAAGATCTCGATCAGCAGATGATCCAGTGGGCCGTCGAAAGCGATATCCCGGTGCTGGTACTGCTGACTAAAGCCGATAAGCTCGCCAGCGGTGCGCGGAAAGCGCAGATCAATATGGTTCGCGAAGCGGTCATCGCCTTTAACGGAGATGTGCAGGTAGAAGCGTTTTCTTCCCTGAAGAAGCAAGGTGTGGATAAACTGCGTCAGAAGCTGGATAGCTGGTATAACGATATCCCGCCGCAGGAAGAACCCGAAGACGGCGAATAAGTTCGCAAAAAACCCGGATAGCGGCGCGTGAAGCCTTATCCGGGCTCCCCGCCTTTGCATGCATCGATGCGTAAAATTTTCTTTCGCGCAATAAAAAACGCCCCGGTCATAAATGACCGGGGCGGCTAAAATATTCAGCCAAATCCGATTACGTGAAGTAAAAGGTCTGAAAGATAGAACATCTTACCTCTGTACCCTACGTCTTTAACTCTACTCTTCTTTCGGTTACGGATAAAGCATTTTTTGTAGTTTTTTTTCACTCTTTACATAGCAAATTCAAATGATCATCACAAAACACGATAAGTTATGTTACTCACTTACAAAAAATGACCTTACCCGACGAATACTTAGTGCGCTTGATCCCAGTTTTCTCCACTACCGACTTCCACCAGCAGCGGAACCGCCAGCGTCGTACTGCTCTCCATCAGTTCGTGGATCTTTTTCGCGACCGCCTCAAGATCATCCTTATGCACTTCAAAGACCAGTTCATCGTGCACCTGCATGATCATCCGCACGCGGGGTTTTTCGCTTAGCAGCCAGCCGTCTACCGCGATCATCGCGCGTTTAATGATATCGGCCGCGGTACCCTGCATTGGCGCATTGATCGCCGCACGTTCGGCGCCAGCGCGGCGCGCGCCATTGCTGGATTTAATGTCCGGCAGATAGAGACGACGACCGTCCAGCGTTTCAACATACCCCTGCTCTTTGGCCTGGGTGCGAGTACGCTCCATATACTCCAGAACGCCCGGATAGCGCTCAAAGTAGAGATCCATATACTTTTGCGCTTCTTTGCGTGGGATATTGAGCTGTCGCGCAAGACCGAATGCGCTCATGCCGTAAATCAGACCAAAGTTGATCGCCTTCGCGCTACGGCGCTGCTCGCTGCTAACGCTCTCCAGCGGCAAACCAAAGACCTCAGCCGCCGTCGCGCGGTGGATATCTTTGCCTTCCGCAAATGCGGTCAGCAGGCCCTTATCGCGGGAGAGATGCGCCATGATGCGCAGTTCAATTTGCGAGTAGTCGGCCGAGACAATGAGATAATCTTCCGGTGCAATAAACGCCTGGCGGATACGTCGCCCTTCTTCGTTGCGTACCGGAATATTCTGCAGGTTCGGGTCGGTAGACGACAAACGCCCCGTAGCGGTCACCGCCTGGTGATAGGAAGTATGAACCCGCCCCGTTTTCGGGCTGATCATCAGCGGCAGCTTATCGGTATAGGTGGATTTAAGTTTTGCCAGTCCACGATATTCGAGGATAACTTTCGGCAGCGGATAGTCCAGCGCCAGCTCTTCCAGCACCTCTTCCGAGGTAGAAGGCGCACCGCCAGGGGTTTTCTTCAGCGGCTTAATGCCTTGTTTTTCAAACAAGATCGTTTGCAGCTGCTTCGGCGACGAGAGGTTAAACTCTTCACCCGCAATATCGTACGCCTTCTTCTCCAGTTCAATCAGGCGCTTGGCTATCTCCTGAGAATGCGCATGCAGCACGGCCGGATCAATCTTCACGCCGTTACGCTCCACGCGGGATAGCACCGGCACCAGCGGCATTTCAATATTTTTAAAGACGTTCAGCGGACCTTCATTTTGCTGAAGTTCAGGCCACATTTTGAGGTGCAGCTGCAGGGTGACATCCGCATCTTCCGCCGCGTAGCGGCCTGCTTCTTCCAGCGCAATTTGGTTAAATGTGAGCTGGTTTTTACCTTTCCCCGCGATTTCTTCGAAGGTAATGGTTTTGTGCTTCAGCCAGCGATCGGAGAGACTATCCATATCATGACGGCCCGCCACGCTGTCGAGAATGTAGGACTCCAGCATGGTATCGAAGGCAATACCGCGCAGTTCAATGCCGTAGTTAGCCAGGATCCCGCGGTCATATTTGAGGTTTTGTCCAACCTTCAGAACCTTGCCATCTTCCAGTAACGGTTTCAGCAATTCCAGGACGCGGTCGCGAGGGATTTGATCCGGCGCGTCCAGATAATCATGGGCGACCGGTACATAGGCCGCCACGCCAGGTTCAATGGCGAAGGAGAGGCCCACCATATTGGCGGATACGTTATCCAGGCTGTCGGTTTCGGTATCAAAGGCAAAAAGCGGCGCTTTCTTCAGGTTTTCAATCCAGGTGAGCAATGTTTGTTCATCCAGAATGGTGACGTAGTTTTCAGCGGAGAGCACTGTCGCGGTTTCTTCTTCTGCCTCGGCCACTTCGGCAGCCGCTGCCAGCGGCCTGGCCGCAGACTTAGCGCCTTTTGCCTGCATCCACTTACCGGACTCTACATCAGTGATCCAGCGTTTAAATTCATATTTTTTAAACAGCGTCAGCAGTTCATCCGCAACAGGTTGTTCAACCAGCAGATCTTCACAGCCCAAATCCAGTTCAACGTCCGTTTTGATCGTCGCCAGCTGATAAGAGAGGTAAGCCACCTCTTTATTCTGTTCCAGCTTTGCCGCCATCGTTTTCGCGCCGCGGAAAGTCAATCCGGCGATTTTTTCAGGCTCAGCATATAACGTATCAAGACCACCCAGTCCCTGCAGAAGCGCCTGCGCGGTTTTCTCCCCCACCCCAGGCACGCCCGGAATGTTATCCGAGGAGTCACCCATCAGGGCCAGAAAATCGATGATCAGTTCCGGTGGAACGCCGTATTTTGTCACGACTTCGTCGGGGCCAAGGATGGTGTTAGTCATGGTATTAATGAGCGTAATACCCGGCGTAACCAGCTGAGCCATATCTTTATCACCGGTGCTGATCAGCACCGGACGCCCTACTTTTTCAGCTTCACGGGCCAGGGTACCGATGACATCGTCTGCTTCCACGCCAGGAACGGCCATTAGCGGAAGGCCCATCGCTTTCACCATGGCATGCAGCGGCTCGATCTGCGCACGGAGATCGTCCGGCATCGGTGGACGATGAGATTTATAGTGCTCAAACAGTTCATCCCGGAAAGTCTTTCCCTTGGCATCAAACACAACGACAGCATGGGTCGGTTGATACTGCAGGATCAGGCTTCGCAGCATATTCAGCACGCCATACATGGCGCCTGTCGGTTCGCCTGCGCTGTTCGTCAGCGGGGGGAACGCGTGGTATGCCCGATAAAGGTAAGAAGAGCCGTCAACGAGGATGAGAGGGTTTTCTGGGATCTGAACCATATTTTCCGTGCCTGTTTATCAGATTATCGGTAAAGGATGCCACAGACGGACATTAAATCCTGAATTTTTCCCACATTTCGTCGAAAAGATTCAGCGATCCCCAGGATCGCGTTGCGGCCTAACCTGTGGATAACTTTGTGAATAGTTTTATAACGTTGATCGACCAATGATTAATAAAATAATATAACGGAAAAATATTCCATATTTATCATGCAATTATAGGTTCACAACCTGCTTTATTATCATCATGGCGACTCGATGTTCCATGTGGATATAAGATCCAGAAATTTTTCTGTTCTGGTAAGACCCGTTATTTACTCTATTTTCTGATAAAATCAGCCCCTTGCGCTGTTTATAGGCGTTCTTTATCAGCCTAACTTTCTGAATAATTTAACTATGCCGAGATTACTCGCCGCGATAACGCTCCCGCTGAGTATCGCCCTGACTATCATAGTCACCGTCATCTGCTCCGTGCCAATCATCATCGCCGGGCTGATTAAACTTCTTGTGCCCGTTCCTGCGGTCTGGCGCTCGATATCCGTTTTTTGCAATTTCATGATGTACTGCTGGTGTGAAGGACTGGCGTGGCTGCTGCGCCTTAATCCCTGTCTTAAATGGGATGTACAGGGCCTTGACGGTCTGAGTAAAAAGAACTGGTATCTGCTTATCAGCAACCATCACAGCTGGGCCGATATCGTGGTACTTTGCGTCCTGTTCCGCAAACATATTCCGATGAATAAATATTTCCTCAAGCAACAGCTCGCCTGGGTTCCGTTTATTGGGCTGGCCTGCTGGGCGCTGGATATGCCTTTTATGCGCCGTTATTCCCGAGGCTATTTACTCCGCCATCCCGAGCGCCGTGGCAGAGATGTTGAAACTACTCGCCGCTCCTGCGAGAAATTCCGCGCGCATCCCACCACTATCGTCAACTTTGTTGAAGGTTCACGTTTTACTGAAGAAAAGCGACAGCTAACCCGTTCGCCATACCACAATCTGTTAGCGCCAAAAGCGGCAGGTATCGCAATGGCATTAAGCGTGCTGGGCTCGCAGTTTGATAAGCTGTTGAACGTCACGGTGTGTTACCCGGAAAATAACCAAAGACCGTTTTACGATATGCTGAGCGGTCGATTAACACGCATTGTGGTGCGAATCCATCTTGAGCCCGTAGCGGAAGAGCTGCATGGCGACTATGTAAATGATAAAAACTTTAAGCGACGCTTTCAGCGTTGGCTAAATACGCTCTGGGAAGAGAAAGATCGGCAGCTAACGGAAATCATGCAGCAGGCAAAGAAGTGACTTGGGACGCAGAAAAGAAAAACGCCGGTCAGTGACCGGCGTTTATTTTTTATTTCTTATCAACCAGCTGCTTAACGGTATCAGCATACTGGGCAACAAATGCGTCCATGTTGCTGGTATCCATACCCTGCGGATTAAGCTGGTATTTACCATTAACGTACATAGCAGGCACGCCCTGCAGCTGGAAATCAGCAGCGGCTTTCTCTTGCTGAGCCACCAGAGATTTCACCACAAAGCTGTTCCAGGCCGCATCGTAATCTTCACCTTTGACGCCGGCATCAACGAAGACCTTACGAATATCGGCCACGGTCTGGACGGTCTGGTTTTTCTGTACCGCTTCAAACATTGGGACGGTGATCTTATCTTCCACGCCCAGCGCCATCGCCACAGCCCATGCCTGAGTCAGATCCTTGCCTAGTGGACCCAGGAACTCAACGTGGTATTTTGTCATTTTGACGCCTTCCGGCAGCTTTTTCTTCACGTTATCTGATACGTGAAGGACTTCTTCAAACTGATAGCAATGCGGGCAATAGAACGAGAAAAACTCGAGCACCTGAGGCTCACCAGCAACGGGTTTATCGAGGGTAATATACTGCTTACCGTCGGTGATCTGGGCAGCGGATGCACTAAAAGCCAGAATCATACCAGCCAGCGCCAGCCAAATTTTTTTCATGATTAACTCTCTCCTGGATATATCACATTAATACATTGGCGTTAACTGAAGAGGCGGTTCTTGCAGAACCTTTACCTGCTCAAGAAAAGTTGTTGTCTGCCCGCGCCAGTAATCTTCCCCGGTCAACCATGGGAAATTTTTAGGGAAAGCGGGATCTTCCCAGCGCCTTAACAACCACGCCAGATAATAAACTAACCGCATTGCACGTAAAGGCTCGATGAGAGCAATCTCATCCGTATTGAAAGGGCTAAACTCTTCATACGCTTCAATAATCATCTCAAGCTGCATACGCTGCTCGGGTTTATCACCGTTCAACAGCATCCACAGATCCTGGATAGCAGGGCCGTTACGTGAATCATCTAAATCAACAAACAAGGGGCCATCGCGCCAGAGGATGTTTCCCGCATGGCAATCACCGTGTAACCGTAAAATATTGGCGCGTCCGTGCCATTGCGCCATTACCGCGTCAATGAGTTTATCGGTAGCGCTGAGAAAGGCATCTTTCAGGCCAGCAGGAATCAGTGGGGAGAGCTCAAAGACCTGTCGGGGCTCCAGAAGATACTCATTGGTGCCTATCTCCGGACGAGCGACAAAGCGCTGTTTGCGTCCCGTTTGATGCATACGGCCAAGATAACGCCCAACCCACTCCATCTGATCGAGATTATCCGCCTCAAACTGACGTCCACCCAGGCTGGGGAAAACGGCGAAAAAGAATCCCTGATGTTGGTGAAGCGTGCTCTCGTTAAACAACAAAGGCGCCGCAACGGGCACGTCGTCCTCAACGAGCTGAAGCGAAAAGTGGTGTTCTTCGAGGATTTGTTCGGCAGACCAGCGCTCAGGACGATAGAACTTCACCACATAGCGGCGACGATCTTCGTCCTGAAACTGGTAAACTCGGTTCTCATAGCTATTAAGCGGAGTAAGACCGGAATCTACCCGCATACCCAGATCAAATAAACCATCAATGATGGTATCCGGGTGAAGCGTCTGAAAAGTGAAAGCCTTATCGTGCATCCTGACATCCGATAATCGTACGAATGATACAGGATATCATCTCATTGCCGATTCCGCGGCAGCGCTTACAACCTTTTACTCTTTAATCACGCCGCGGGCGCGTAGCAAGGCGGTTTTAAAATCTTCTTCATAATCTTTCTGGATACCTGGAATAACGGCCTCTTTTGCCGAGTCGCGCATTTTCAAATGGTAGATCAGAATATCGTCGGAAAGATCGCTCAATTCGCCAGCATAACCCGCTTCTTTCGCTAGTTTTTGCAAGAATTGCATCAAATTCAGTTCAGGTTCTTTCTGCCAGGCCGGCTGGAGGAGTTCAATCACTTCATTCAGGCGTTTACATTTCATAGCAATGCTCCTTAATCTTGATAGGAGTACGTTAGCAGGGACAAACCCACAATGAAAGAGGCGATATTGATATGCAGGGTGAGGTAATAACCGGCGTCGTGCTGGCGGGGGGAAGAGGCACGCGCATGGGAGGAATAGATAAAGGATTACAGCTGCTGAATGGTAAGGCCCTGTGGCGTCATGTCGCCGATACGCTGCAGCCTCAGGTCGCCAGGCTGGTGATTAGCGCTAACCGCAATCTTGATTGCTGGCGAAGCAGCGGCTACCCGATTATTACCGACTCTCTGAACGACTTTCCCGGGCCGTTGGCCGGCATGCTTTCCGTAATGCATCAGGTCGAGGGCGAATGGTTTCTGTTTTGTCCGTGCGATACGCCATTTATCCCATCATTTCTGGCGACTCGCTTAGTGCAGCACAAAACATCAGCCCTGGCCGTTTGGGTACACGATGGTGAACGAGACCATCCGGCCATTGCTCTGGTAAATCGCAAGGTGATCGGCGAACTGGAAACGTATCTGGCCGCAGGAGAGCGGCGAGTAATGGTATTTCTGCACAAAATTGGCGGTCATAGCGTCGATTTTAGCGATGTAAAATCAGCATTTATAAACGTTAATACTCTCGACGATTTGCAACATATGCAGGTGCCATCATGATCCCACTTTTAGCCATCGCCGCCTGGAGCGGCACAGGTAAAACAACCTTATTGAAGGCTCTGATTCCGGCACTGCGCGCAGAAGGTTTACGGCCAGGGCTAATTAAACATACCCATCACGATATGGACGTGGATAAGCCGGGTAAAGACAGTTATGAACTGCGTAAAGCCGGAGCGGCTCAGACCATTGTCGCCAGTTCGCAGCGTTGGGCATTAATGACGGAAACGCCAGATAAGCCTTCACTGGATCTGGCATGGCTGGTCAGCCGAATGGATGCCTCAACGTTGGATTTAGTCCTGGTTGAGGGTTTTAAACATGAACCCGTGCCCAAAATCCTGCTTTATCGGCACAACAGCGGGCATAGTACAGAAGAATTAGTGTTTGACGATAATGTGATTGCTATCGCCAGCGATAGGCCGGTCGAGACGTCGCTTCCACTGTTAGATTTAAACGATGTTCCGCAGATAGCCGCTTTTATTATGCAGTGGTTAAAAGGGGTTTAGCCAGGAGCAGGTAAATTTTCAGGTACATAGCCATGATCTATCGGCCTGAAGGTGTCTGTTGGTATTTTCAGACGACAAAAACGCAAAAAGCCCATCCGTCAGGATGGGCTCTTCACTTGT